>DATJJB010000030.1:0-18377 GCA_035492655.1 Kutzneria sp.
GATCGAGCGCATGCCGCCGTACTGGGCCGAACCCGGCGAGTGGGTGCCGGACTCGGCGGCGGTGGCCAAGCTGGTCGCCTCCAACTGGTGCCCGGGCACGGAGTTGCGGCTGCTCAACGACCGGGCGGCGGCGATGGAGACGGCCCGGCTGGTGTTGCACGCCGGCAGACGCATGGACGGCGACCGTTGGTGCGCCGACGAGTTGGCCCCGTGGCTGGCGCCGCAGCAGACGACGCCGGTGGCGCAGGTCGCCGCGCAGTTCGGGCCGTTGGCCACCATGTCGGCCGAGCCGTACGCCGACGCGGTCTGCTCGATCGCCGCCCGGCTGGTGGCCGATCCGGTGCTGGTCGTCACGACCAGCGGCGACAGCCCGCGTGATCACGTGCTGGCCGGCGCGGCGATCCAGAACGCCCGGCTGTCGGCGTCGGCCTTCGGGCTGGCGATCCGGCCGGTGACCAGGCTGATCAAGCTGGACGAGGTGCGCGCGGGGCTGGCCCGCCAGCTCGGCCACGGCGTGTATCCGCACGCGCTGCTCCGCATCGGGGGTGTGCCGACAACCGTGTGAAGGCCTTTTCCAGCATGTTCGCCGGCCCACATCCCACATGACAGACGGCGGCATGCCGACCTAGGTTGCTGATCGTGAGCAGTCGACTGGTCGCCGTCATCGTCGCGGGTGCGTTCTTCATGGAGCTGCTGGACGGCACCGTGATCACCACGGCGCTGCCGGGCATCGCCGACTCGTTTCGCGTCGGCGCGGTCGACGCCGGCCTTGGTGTGACCGCCTACCTGCTGACCGTGGCGGTGATGATCCCGCTCAGCGGCTGGCTGTCGGACCGGTTCGGCGCGCGGCGGGTGTTCTGCGCGGCGATCGTCGTGTTCACGCTGGCCTCGGTGCTGTGCGCGGCGTCCCAGACCCTGTGGCAGTTCGT
The DNA here is from genome assembly GCA_035492655.1 of Kutzneria sp. Classification (GTDB taxonomy): domain Bacteria; phylum Actinomycetota; class Actinomycetes; order Mycobacteriales; family Pseudonocardiaceae; genus Kutzneria. Next base: position 930 of record DATJJB010000030.1, read on the forward strand.
GCTGGCCCGGGTCGTGCAGGGCGTCGGCGGGGCGATGATGGTGCCGGTAGGTCGCACGGTCGTCCTGCGTGGCGCCGCCAAAGCGGACTTGATGGCGGCGACGGCCATCATCACGTGGCCCGGTCTGATCGCGCCGGTGCTGGGCCCGCCGGTCGGCGGCGTGATCACCACGTACGCCTCGTGGCGCTGGATCTTCCTGATCAACGTGCCGCTCGGGCTGGTGGCGCTGGTTGCCGCGCTGCTGGTCGTGAAGGCGTCCGACCGGGTGCTCAGGCCCTTCGACGGCCTCGGATTCGCGCTCAGCGCGGTGGCCATCGCGTGCCTGGTGTACGGCATGGATCAGGCCGGCGTCGGCACGAATTGGCTGCTCACCGGTGGTCTGCTGGCGGTGGGGTCGATCGTCGGCTTCGTCGCCGTCCGCCACGCCCGGCGGCATCCGACGCCGCTGCTGGACCTGTCGCCACTGCGGATCCGCACCTACGCCGCGACCTCGGCCGAGGGCTCGCTGCTGCGGCTGGCGATCAACATGATCCCGTTCCTGCTGCCGCTGCTGTTCCAGGTCGGCTTCGGGCTCAGCGCCGTCACGTCCGGTCTGCTGGTGCTGACCGTCTTCGCCGGCAACCTCGTGATGAAGACCATCACCACGCCGACCGTGCGGCGCTTCGGTTTCCGGCGGGTGCTGGTCGGCAACGGCATCCTGGTCGCGCTGTCGCTGGCCGCCTGCGCGCTGTTCAGCGCCGCGACGCCGTACTGGCTGATCGCGGTGGTCTGCTTCCTCGGCGGGGCGTTCCGGTCCTTGGAGTTCACCGGCGTCAACACGTTGGCCTTCGCGGACGTGCCGGCCGAGTTGATGAGCGCCGCCAGCACGGTGAACGCCACCGTCAGCCAGCTCGCCACCGGCCTGGGCGTCGCCGTGGCGGCCACGGTGGTGACCGTGTCGGCGCGCGGCCAAGTGCCGACGGTCGGGGACTTCCGCGTCGGCTTCGTCGTCGGGGCGGTGATCGCCCTGGTCGGGGCCCTGATGTTCCTGCGACTCGACCGGTCGGACGGCGCGGTGGTCAGCGCCGGCCGCGCCAAGGCCCCGGCTCGCTCCTAGCTGCTCCCACTGCCGCCCACCCTCGGCACATGCGGTCCGGATGTGCCTCTGGGCGGCAAGTATGACGCGCACGAGACGTTTGCTTTTGAAAATGTTGCCGGAATGGAAATCTTGCCAAGTTGGCAAGATTTGGCTAGCGTGGGGGCATGACGGGGCTGCGGGAGCGGAAGAAGCGGGAGACGCGGCTGGCGCTGAGCCGGGCGACGATCGCGCTGATCGTGGCGCGGGGCTGGGACGAGGTGTCCGTTGAGGACATCGCGGCGGCGGCGAACGTGTCGGAGCGGACCTTCCGCAACTACTTCACGAGCAAGGCCGAGGCGGTCGCGGCCAGCCACCTGGAGCGGGCGCTGGTCGTGGCCGACGAGCTGCGGTCGTGGCCGGCCGACGAGCCGTTCTGGCCGGCGGTGCTGGCGGCGGTGCGGTCGAGCCTGACGACCGCGCCGTCCTCGCCGCGCGATGCGGCGTACATGGAGCGGGTCAAGCTCGTGCTGACCCATCCGTCGCTGCACGCCGAACTGTTGCGCGCCGACGACATCGCCAAGGACGAGCTCGCGGTGGCGATCGCCGAACGGCTCGGCCTCGACCGCGACGGCGATCTTTTCCCGCAGCTCGCGGCCTCGGTGGTGGCCGCGGGCATCGCCACGGCCATGCGGTTCTGGATGCTCACCGATCCGACCGGATCGGTGCTCGACGTGATCGACCAGGTGTTTGCCGAAATCGGACGCGGCTTGCCCGTGCCGGAGGGGGAATAGTGAATGTGATCATTTCCGGGGCCGGTCCCAACGGGCTGATGCTGGCCTGCGAGCTGGCGTTGGCCGGGGTGCGGCCGGTGGTGCTGGAGCGGCTGCCGGAGCCGAGCAACGAGCCCAAGGCCAACGGCCTCGTCGGCGAGGTCGTGCGACTCGTCGACCACCGCGGCCTGTACGAGGCGTTGGCCGGCCGTCCCGGCCCGCCGGTGCCGAATTCCGGCTACTTCCCTTACGCCGGCCTGTATCTCAACCTCGGGTTGCTCGACCAGAGCCCCTTGCACGTTCTGCCGGCGCCGCAGCGGAAGATCGTCGAGGTGCTCACCGCGCGGGCGGTCGAGCTCGGCGTGGAGATCCGTCACGGTCACGAACTCATTGGCCTGAAACAGGATTCCGCAACGGTCACGGTCGAGGTCGACGGCCCCGATGGCCGTTACGAGCTGTCAGCCGCTTACCTCGTCGGTGCCGACGGCGCACGGAGCGCCGTGCGCAAGCTGTCCGGCATCGACTTCGGCGGCGTCACCTACGACCGGCGCACCATGCGCATGGCGCACGCCACCGTCCCGGCCGACTGGGTCGATCCGACCACCCGCGGCCTCAAGATCCCCGGCCACGGCGTCGCATTGCCGTTCCTCGGCATCCGCACCGAGCAGGGCGGCTTTTCCTATGCGCCACTGCCGGATCACCCGCCGACGATCTCCACCGTCGAGTGGGACCAGCCGCCCACCGACGAGCCGATGACCATGGACGAGTTGCGGGCCAGCGTGCGCCGCGTGCTCGGCGTCGACGTCCCGCTGGGCGAGCCCGAGGGCGACGGCCCGCACCTGATGAACCGCCTGACCCGGGGCCACAACCGTGTCGCGGCACGGTTCCGTGACGGCCGCGTGTTCCTGCTCGGCGACGCCGCGCACATCCTGGCCTACGGCGGTGGCGGCCTCAACCTGGGCATGCAGGACGCCGCCAACCTCGGCTGGAAGCTCGCCGCCGAGATCAACGGCACCGCGCCGGCCGGGCTGCTCGACACCTACGACACCGAGCGCCGCATCGCCGCCGAGCGCATGTTGACCTACGGCTACGCGACCAACGCGCTCGTCGCGCCGGGCAGCGACGTCAGCGCGCTGCGGGTGTTGTTCGCCGAGATCCTCGGCGATCCCGCTGCCACCAAACGGATCGCCGAACTGATGGCCGGCTCGGACATCAGCTACGACATGGACGTCGCCGATCCGCATCCGCTGGTCGGCCGGTTCGCCCCGGCCATGGACCTGATCACGCCGGACGGCCCGAGGCGGCTGGCCGAACTCGCCCGCACCGGCCGTCCGCTGCTGCTCGACTTCACCGGCACGTTGGGCGGTTTCCAGGGCCCGGTCGACGTGATCAGCGCTGAACCGGTGGACGGCCTGCCAGCCGCCGTGCTGATCCGGCCGGACAACTACGTGGCCTGGGCGTCCTCGACGGCGGACGGCTTGTCGGAGGCACTCGACCGTTGGTTCGGCGTTGCCGTGAACCACGTCTGATCGTCGGTCAACCAATCGCCGAGGTTCAGCCCGGCGGCGGACAGTTCGGCGATCATGTCCGCAATGGACAGTCGCAACGCGGTGAACGGGTGCTCCCAGTGCTGGTCATCCGTGTCGTAGTGCACGGTCGCGGCGAGGAGATCGCCGTCGCGGACGATGTCCCGGACGGTGATCGTCACCGGGCCGAGCCGGCCCGGCGTCGAGTCCACCCGGTCGAACCAGGCCGGCGGATGCCACTGGATCAGCACGTGGCCGAGCACGTGATGGGCGGCGGTGGCCAGCAAGGCCTGCCGTTGTGACGCGTCTGGCGTGTTGACGAGATGGCTGGCCAGTAGCACCGCGTCGAACCGCCGGTCCAGCCGCAAGGTTTCGATGTCGGCCAGCATCGTCTCGGCATCTCGGACGTACGCCAGCATTTCGGCGGAGTTGTCCACGGCCAGCACCGGATGTCCCAGCGCCGCAAGCGGTTGCGTCACCCGGCCGGCTCCCGCGCCCAGTTCCAGCACGGTCGCGCCGGCCGGGATCGCCGCGTGGATCAGCTCGGGTTCACCGAAGGCCGGCAGCAGCGTGTAGAGGTCGACCGGGCTGCCGTCGTCAGCGCGGGTCATCGCGACCACCGGAACACGTCCGCGGTGGTCGCGTTGCCGCCGCACACCACAAGACCGAGCTTGGCGTCGCCGCCGACCCGGGCCAGGACCTGACGGGCGGCGGGCACCAGGCAGCCGGCGGCCGGCTCGGCCCAGACCTTGGCGTGGTCGGCCAGGTCCAACGTTCCTTGCACGGCCTCGGCATCGGTGACCAGCAGCACGTCGGTGACCAAAGTGGACACATGGTCGTAGGTGAGCTGGGAGACGGTCGGCGCGCTCAAGGTCGACACGATGGAGGACAACGTGGTCTGCACCGGGCCGCCGGCCGCCAATGCGTCAGTCATGGCCTGTGCGCCAACGGTTTCCACGCCCCACACCCGAATGCCGGGGCGGCGGGCGTGCAGGGCGACGGCGACGCCGGAGATCAGGGCCCCGCCGCCGATGCTGACGAGCACGTCGGTCAACTCGCCGGCATCGTCGCCGAACTCGAGGCCGACGGTGCCCTGGCCGGCCAGGACGACGGGGTCGGCGAAGGGGTGGAGCAAGGTCATCCCGGCCTGCTGGAGCTGATCCATCAAGGCGAAGGCGCCGGCCATGTCGTCGGTCAACCGGACGTCGGCGCCGGCGGCGCGCGCGGCGGAGGCGGCCTGGACGGGGGCGGTGCGGGGCATGACGACAGTGGCGGCGACGCCGAGGGCGCCGGCCATGACCGCGACGCCGATGGCGTGGTTGCCGCCGCTGACCGCGACGATCCCGGCGGCCCGCTCGGCGTCGGTCAGGGTCAGGAGTCTGGCCGCGGCACCACGAACCTTGAACGAACCGCCGAGCTGGAGCAGCTCCAGCTTGACTGTGACGGGCGCGCTGAGCAGGTTGGACAGGCCCGGGCTGGCGATGGTGGGCGTGCGCAGCACGTGCCCGGCGATCCGGTCGGCCGCGGCCTCGATGTCCGTGATGTCGACCATTCGCACCCCTTGTTGCCGAAACGGCAAGTTATTTTGCCGGCCGCTGCCGGTCCTCGCATCATCGCGCTATGAACGATAACTACGACGTGATCGTGATCGGTGGGGGAGCGGCTGGGTTGAGTGGCGCGCTGACGTTGAGTCGGGCCCGGCGGACGGTGCTGGTGATCGACGCGGGGCGGCCGCGCAACGCGCCGGCCGGCGGCGCGCACAACTACCTCGGTCGGGAGGGGGTGAACCCGCTGGAGCTGCTGCGCATCGGGCGTGGCGAAGTGGCGTCGTACGGCGGGGAGATCGTCGAGGGCGAGGCGGTGAAGGCGTCCAAAAAGGACGGCGGCTTCACCGTGGAGCTGGCCGACGGGTCCACTGTGGACGGCCGAAGGCTGCTGGTGGCGACCGGACTGACCGACGAGCTGCCGGACATCGATGGCGTTGCCCAGCGGTGGGGCAAGGACGTGCTGCACTGCCCGTACTGCCACGGCTGGGAAGTCCGGGACCAGAGCATCGGGGTGATCGCCAGCAATCCGATCTCCGTGCACCAGGCGTTGATGTGGCGGCAGTGGAGCGAGCACATCACCTTCTACCCCAACGACTCCGTGGAACTGGACGACACGCGGCGCCGGCAGTTCGCGGCACGCGGGATAACCGTCGTCGACGGCAAGGTGCGGAGCCTGGACGACCTGGACCACGATGCCTACGTGGTCACGGCCAAGGCCCGGTCGAACGCGGACGTGCTGACGGCGCTGGGCCTGCCGGTCGCCGATCATCCGGCCGGCACCTACGTCCCAGCCGATGGAGAGGCGACGGCGATCCCGGGCGTGTGGGTGGCGGGCAACGTCACCAATCTCCTGGAGCAGGTGATCGGCGCGGCGGCGGCCGGCGTCCGGGCCGGGGCGGCGATCAACCTGGACCTGATCATGGAGGAGACCGAACGGGCGGTGGCACAGCTGCCGGTCCGCACGGATGATGGGGTGTGTGAGTCCTAGGCGACGGCTGCTGTTCGCGCTGGTCGGGGTGGTCGTCGTGGTGCTGGGCGTGGTGGTCGCGGTACGGGAGTGGCCCGGCCCGGCAACGGCGTTGGCCCCGGATCGGCCCGGAACCGTGCTGCTGGTGCCGGGTTTCGGCGGCGACCGGACGTCGCTGGAGCCGCTGGCGGCGAAAATCCGAGCCGACGGCAGGAACGCGGTGATCCTGACGTTGCCGGGCGACGGCACCGGCGATCTGTTGCAGCAGGTCAAGGTCCTGAACGACGCCGTCAACTCTGCCCTTGCGGGCGGCACTTCGTCCGTTGACATCGTCGGCTATTCGGCCGGCGGCGTGGTGGCGCGGCTCTGGGTGGCCGGCAACAAGGGCCGGGCCCAACGGATCGTCACGATGGGGTCCCCGCTGCACGGCACGACGCTGGCCGCCGAAGGCGGCGCGCTGGCGCCGGGGGCGTGCCCGACGGCGTGCCAACAGCTGGCGCCCGGCAGCCCCGTGCTGGCGCCGATCGCCGGCGCGGCCGACATCCCCTGGGTGTCGATCTGGACCGAGGACGACCAGACGGTGACGCCGCCCGACTCGGCCCGCCTGCCGGGGGCGGTCAACGTGCCGTTGCAGCAGGTCTGCCCGGGTGCGCGGGTGTCGCACGAGCAGCTGCCGACCGATCCCCGGGTGATCGGGCTCGTGCTGGCCGCCCTGACCGGCCGGGTTCCGGCCGAATGTCCTAGGGAGGGTGTTTCGTAGGGAATGTCCCGATGCTGGGCAGGGGTCCGGTTGTGCATGCTGCCGCGGCACAGATCCAAGCAGAGGGGTAATGATGAGACGCATCGCGACCGTGCTGGCCGTGACGGCGCTGGTACCGGGGGGAGTGGCGTTCGCGGCGACCCCGCAGACGGCACTGGTCAGCGTCACCGTGGACGGCACGCCGGCGGCGGGCACGAGCGGACGGCCGTCGATCTCGGCGGACGGCCGGTTCGTGGCCTTCGCGTCGACGGCGCCGAACCTGGTGCGTGGCGACACCAACGGCGTCGCGGACATCTTCGTCCGGGACCGTCAGACCGGGGCGACCACCCGGGTGAGCGTGACCTCGGCCGGCGCGGAGGCCAACGGGCCCAGCGGCAACCCGTCCCTCTCCGGCGACGGCCGGTACGTGGTCTTCGAGTCCCGGGCGACGAACCTGGTGTCCGGCGACACCAACGGCTTCCAGGACATCTTCCTGCGCGACCTGGTCACCGGCCAGACCACGCGGGTCAACTCGCCGTCGCCGTGGACGCAGGCCAACGGGGACAGCGGCAGCCCGGTGATCTCGGCCGACGGCACGCACATCGCGTTCGACTCGGTGGCCAGCAACATCTGGAGCGGCGACACCAACGGCGTGTCGGACGTGTTCGAGCTGGAGCGGGGCAACAGCTGGATCAACCGGATCAGCGAGGACTCGAACTTCCGCGAAGCCGACGGGCCGAGCTGGGGACCGTCGATCTCGGCCGACGGCCTGCGGGTGGCGTTCACCTCCGACGCGGACAACCTGAACCTGCGCCCGGACACCAACCAGGCGTCCGACGTCTTCGTGCACGACGGCGCATGGGGCACCTTCATGGCCAGCCGCGCCTTTGACGCCAAGCAGGGCAACGGCACCAGCCTGAACCCGAGCATCTCCGCCGACGGCAAGTCCGTCGTGTTCGAGTCGTATGCCACGAACCTGGTGCCGGACGACACGAACGGCCGTCCCGACCTGTTCACCGCGCGGGCCCAGTACTGGGACACGATCCGCCGGGTGAACGTGGACCCGAACGGCGCGGTGGCCGGCGGCAACATCGGCCCGCGCTCGTCGATCTCGGCCGACGGCCGCTACGTCGCCTTCTCCTCCGGCGAGGACGGCCTGGCTGCCGGCGACGCCAACGGCACGTGGGACGTCCTGGTGCGCGACACCGTCAACGGCACGACGAGCGTGGCCAGCGTGGCCGGCAACGGCACGCCGGGCGACAACTTCTCCGACGAGCCGTCGATCTCGAGCGACGGCCGGGTCCTGGCGTTCAAGTCGCAGGCGAGCACCTTCGTGCCGGGCGTGCCGGCCGGTTCGGCCAACGCCTACGTCCGGGACCTGGGCTGATGCGGCGCATCCTGACCGCGCTGGCGGTGATCGCGTTGCTGCCGGCCGGCATCGCCCACGCCGACACCGCGACGACTTTGGTGAGCGCGACCGTCGACGGCGGTCCGTCGGTGGGGATCAGCGGCGCGCCGTCGATCTCGGCCGACGGCCGGTACGTGGCCTTCTCCTCGGGGGCGAACAACCTCGTGCCGGACGACACCAACCGTGCCACCGACATCTTCGTGCGGGACCGGCAGACCGGCGCCGTCACGAGGGTCAGCGTCGACTCGGCCGGCGTGCAGGGCAACGACGACAGCACCTCGCCGTCGATCTCCGGTGACGGCCGGTTCGTGGTGTTCACCTCGTACGCGTCGAACCTGGTCGCCAACGACACCAACAAGGTCCGGGACATCTTCCTGCACGACCTGATCACCGGCGCCACCAGCCGGGTCAGCGTGACCTGGCTCGGCGAGCAGGCCGACAGCGACAGCTTCCACCCGGTCATCTCGGCCGACGGGCAGCACGTCGCCTACGACTCGTTCGCCAGCAACCTGGTCTGGCAGGACACCAACGGCGTGCACGACGTGTTCGAGTTCGACCGGGACGACAACCGCGTCAACCTGGTCAGCATCGACTCGAACGGCCGGCAGGGCAACGGGATCAGCCAGTTGCCGTCGATCTCCGGCGACGGCCGCTACGTGGCGTTCAGCTCCAGCGCCTCGAACATCGCGCTGTTCCCGGACACCAACAACTCGGACGACGTGTTCGTGCACGACCGGCTGTCCGGGCGCACCGACCGGATCAGCGTCGATGTCAACGGGGTGCAGGGCGACCGGTCCAGCCGGTACGCGGCGATCTCGGCCGACGGCCGGTTCGTGGCGTTCACCTCCTACGCCACGAATCTGGTGCCCGGCGACACGAACGGCCGTTACGACATGTTCGTGTGGGACCGGCAGCGGTTCACGATGACCAGGATCGACGTCGGTCCGAACGGCCAACAGCTGGCCGGCGGCACCACGCCGGACATCTGGCCGTCGTTGTCGGCCGACGGCCGGTACGTGGCCTACGAGTCGGGCGCCAACGACATCGTGACCGGCGACTACAACGCCGCGTGGGACGTCTTCCGGTGGGACCGCGTCACCGGCACGACGTCGCTGGTCAGTCGGGCCGGTGATGGGGTGCAGGGCGACAACTACTCCGAGCAGCCGTCGCTGTCGGCCGACGGCCGGACCGTCGCGTTCATGTCCTACGCCAGCAACTTCGTGCCAGGGACGAGTCCGTATTCGTCCAATGTGTACGTTCGGGAGCTGGCGCAGTGACGCCTGGGGCTGGTGCCCACCCCCGTGGGCGCCAGCCCTAGGACGTCACGTCCTTGGTGGCGAGATTGGCCCAGGCCGCGCCGAAGAACACCACGACGTAGCCGGCCTGCAGCAGCAGGCCTTTGTCGATGGAGTCCCAGAAGACGGGGTCGCGGAAGAAGTCGATCCACGACAGCCAGTAGTTGGTCGGCAGGTACGGCTTCACCGCGGCCGCCGCGTCCAGCGTCTGCAGCACCGCGCTGGTGATCAGGATCGACAGCGCGCCCAGCGCCGCGCCCAGCGAGGAGCTGGTCAGCGTGGACAGGAACAGGCCGATCGCGCCGAAGCCGATCATGGCCACCACGATGTAGCCGATCGAGTACAGCAGGCGGGCGGCCAGTTGGCCCTGGGTGAGCGAAACCCCGGACAGCGAGGTCGCCGCGCCGGCCGCCGCGCCACCCGTCGCGCTGGTGCCCGTGCCGAACAGGATCACGCCGACGATCAGCGAGCTGATCACCACGCAGGCGATGGCCAGCAGCACGAAGGCCAGCAGCGCGACGATCTTGGCCACCAGCAGCCGCGACCGGCTGACCGGGCGGATCAGCAGATAGCGCAACGTGCCGCCGACCGCCTCGCCGGCGATCGAGTCGCCGGCCACCACCGCGACCGACAGCGGCAGGAAGATCGGCAGCACCAGCGCCAGCGCCGCCGCCGGGAACAGCAGTCCGTTGCCCCGCACCGCCGACAGGAACGCCCCGCCCTGCCCCGGCGGCGGCGCGAAGTCGGCCGTCTTGAGGAACACGCCGACGATGATCGGCAGCAGGCACAGCAGCAGGATGTTGGTCCAGATCCGGGGCCGCAGCACCAGTTTGCGCAGCTCGACGGTGATCACGAGGCGTCAACCCGGTCGGAGCCGGCGCCGGTCACGTCCAACACCACCTGTTCCAGGGTCCGGCGCTGCGGGGCGATGGCGGCCACCCGCAACCCGGCGGCGACCAGGGTGGCGTTCAACGCGGCGGGATCTTCGTGCCGTATCACCAGGTTCTCTCCGTCACGGGCGACGAGCTGGCCGTTGAGCAGGGGCACCACATCGGCGGCGTCGGGGCTCCGCACCAGCACCAATCCGGTCTCGCCGCGAATGGTGGCCAATTCGTCTTCCAACACCAGCCGCCCGCGATCGACGATGCCGACGCGGGTGCAGAGCTGCTCCACCTCGGAAAGCAGATGGCTGGACAGGAAAACGGTGGTGCCGGCGGCGTTGAGCTCGATCAGCAGATCGCGGATCTCGTGAATTCCCTTGGGGTCGAGGCCATTGGTCGGCTCGTCCAGGATGAGCAGTCGGGGTTGCCGCAGCAATGCGGCGGCGAGACCGAGGCGTTGCCGCATGCCGAGCGAATATGCCTTCACGGGACGCCGATCGATGCCTGAAAGTCCCACCCGCGCAAGGGCTTCCTCGATGCGGGACCGCCGGGTGCGGCGGCCGCCGCCGGGTCCGCTGGCGTCGAGCAGGGAGAGGTTGCGACGGCCGGACAGGTGCGGATACGCCGCCGGCCCCTCGACCATGGCGCCGATCTGGGGCAGCACCTCGGCCGCCCGCCGCGGCATCGGCGAGCCGAGGACCTCGACCTCGCCGCTGGTGGCGTAGACCAGCCCCAACAGCATGCGCACGAGCGTGGTCTTGCCGGAACCGTTGGGCCCCAGGAAGCCGTACCGGTCGCCGGCGCGCACGTTCAGGTCGACGCCGTCGACGGCCAGCACGGAGCCGTAGCGCTTGGTCAGACCGCGCGTGACGATCATGGGCGCCTCCTTGGCAGCGTGGACAGCTCGGCGGCCGCCTGGGTGAGCAGCGCGGGATCGACCACGCCGGCGAGCAGGAAGGTGCGGAAGCCGGACCGCTCGACCATGACGGTCAGCGGCGCGATGGTCAGCAGGGTGCCCTGCCCGCCGGGCAGCGGCACGGTTTTCGCGCCGACCTTGCCCATCGCGCCGACCACGCCGCCGGCCACGTTGCGAGGCAGCGGCGCCACCACGAAAGCCGCCAAACCGGTGCCGTAGAAGCCGAGTCCGCGCCCGCCGCCGACCCGGTCGGTCCGCAACGGCCGCCCGGCCACCTGCGCCGGCAGCGGGAAGCCGCCGAACGCGCCGAGCACATCTGGCGCGTCGGTGGCGGTGAAACCGCTGTCGGGCGAGGGTTTCGGTGTGATCACGTCGTCGGACGGGCGCTGCGTGCTCACCGACTGGAAGGCGCTGACCACGAACGGCGCCGGCTGCCCCTTCGCGGTCACCTCGACCCGCAGCGGCAGCCCGCTGGCCGGATCGGCCCAGATGTCGACCCGTCCCATCGTCGTCCGCGGGTCCGACGGCGTCACGCGCAGGCCGGCGGCGTCGATGCCGGCAACCCGTTGGGCCGGCAGGGCTTCGACCTTGGGCTCGTCGGTGAGCACACGGCGGGCCAGATCGGGCGGCAGCAGGTCGGCGCCGCGCGGCAGCCGGATCGGCTCGTCGCCGACGACCTGGGTGTACTGGTTCTGCCCGTTGTCCCAGACGAATTGGCTGCCCGGCACGGCATAGGTGTCGCGCTCGCCGACACCGGTGATCTCGTCGACGCGCCAATGCTCCGGCGCGACGTACCAGGCGCGCAGCCGCGTGGTGCCGCCGAGCAGCGAGGTCACCGAGGACAGATTGGGCAGGTCGGGCAGGCCGAGTGAGCCGGTGGCCTCGGCGTAGCCCTGGTACGGCAGGTTCACCGAGGCCAGCACCCGGGCGCGCAGGGCGGTCGGATCCATGCGCGCGGAGGCCGGCAGGGCGGTCAGCGCCACCGGCGCGGCGACGAGAACCGCCGCCACCGCGGCCACCACCGCCCAGCGCCACCGTGTCTTCGGCACGCTCACCACCTTCCGCGTCCTCCCTTTCTACGCCTGCGGCGGGCGGTTCGGTTGTGATCGAAGTCTTACGAAGTGGTCAGCGTCACGTCTTGAAACGACACGGCCACCGTTTCGGGTGATTCGCGGACTCGAATTGAGAAGATCAAATATCGCGCGACCTGCCGGATCACGTTTGTATCGCGACACGATAGCCATCGGGTATCCGCCGTTTTCGTTCACGGTTGTGCTTATGTTGTCGCCGAGCCGGAGTCTCGGCTCGCGGTACCGATCCGGTGAGCGCCTCGCTCCGTCCGGAAACCGGATCGGCCCACGTAACCGCGTGAAGGGAACCGCAGGACGGAGAGCGCTTGCGCGAGGCGAGGCGGGAGAGGCAATGATGTCTCCTCGTCGATTTGATCGGCGGATCGCCGTGGGTTCCGCAGTGGGAATCGCGGCACTGGCTTTGACCGTCGGACCGCTGGCCGGATCGGCCACCGCGGATTCCGGCATCAACTGGGACGCGGTGGCGCGCTGCGAGAGCGGCGGCAACTGGGGCGCCAACACCGGCAACGGCTACCTCGGCGGACTCCAGTTCTCGCCGGGCACCTGGCAGGCCAACGGCGGCACCGGCTCGGCCGACCACGCCACCCGCGAAGAGCAGATCCGGGTGGCCGAGAACGTGGTGCGGGGCCGGGGAACCGGCGCCTGGCCGACCTGCATCGGCGGCGGCGTACGGCATTCCTCGCCGTCCCACCGCGCATCCGTTGCCCCAGCGGCGAAGGCGCTGCCCGGCTCGGTCGACAACCCGGCCGGTGACTACACGGTCCAGCCCGGCGACACGCTGAGCGGCATCGCCGACCGGCTGCACGTCGACGGCGGCTGGCAGCGGCTGGTCGAACTGAACCCGGCCGCGCTGCTCAACCCGGACCTGATCTTCCCGGGCGCCCGGATCGTCACCAGGTAGCGGGACCGCCGGCCCGTCGCCCGATCGAGCTGTCGGGCGGCGGGCCGGCGGATCTATTGTCGAGGCATGGATCTTCGCCAACGGTTCGAGACGCTGACCACCGCGCATCTGGCCGACGCCTGCGTCCGCGCTCAGCTTCCGGTGCGCACACTGGGAATTCACGCCGTGCAGCCGGGCGCCAAGATCGCGGGGCGGGTGCTGCCGGCCCGGCACGCCGGCAGCGTCGACGTGTTCCTGGAGGCGTTCGAGGGCGCCGCCGCCGGCGACGTGCTGGTGGTGGACAACGGCGGTCGCCTCGACCACGCCTGCGTCGGCGACCTGATCGTGCAGGAGGCACAGACCGCCGGCCTGGCCGGCATGGCGATCTGGGGCCTGCACCGCGACACCGCCGACGTGCGGGCGATCGGCCTGCCGGTGTTCAGCCTCGGCTCGCTGCCGACCGGGCCGCTGGCCGTGGAGGAACGGTCGGCCGAAGCGCTGACCTCGGCCCGGATGGGAGAGTGGGTCGTCGACTCCGGCGACGTGGTGTTCGGCGACGACGACGGCGTGGTCTTCGTGCCGGCGCAGCACGTCGAGGACCTTTTCCTGTTGGCCGAAGGCATCCGTGACAAGGAGCGCCGGCAGGCCGAGCGGACCCGTGGCGGCGAGACGCTGCGCGGCCAGCTCCAGTTCGCCACGTTCCTGGCCAACCGGGCGGAGAACCCGGCGCTGTCCTTCCGTGACCACATCCGCCGGATCGGCGGCGCGGTCGAGGAATGAGCCGCCTCGGGTGTCTCCGTGGCGGCGGAGACACCCGGCTCGTCAACCGAGATGCCGGGTCAGCACGTCGGCGAACCGCTCCGGGTGCTGTTCGGCCAGGAAGTGGCCGGCTCCCGGGAACTCGACGAACGCGACGGTGGTGCTGAACGCCTCGACCACCGGCTTGGACACCGCCAGCAGCGAGCCGCCGATGTACAGCAGCGGCTTCTCCAACTTGGGGTACGCCGCGAAGTCGGCGATGTCCTGCCCGAAGGTCCGAAACCAGCCGTTGGTGGCGCGGATGGCCTCGGGCGTGTTGTACGCGGCGGCGTAGATGTCGCGGCTCTGCTCGTCGAACACGCTCGGGTCGCCGCCGATGTGCTCGATGTTCCAGTCGATGATCGCCCGGAACTTGTCGGCCTGCCAGGATTCCACCAGCCCGTCGAGCAGACCGGTGACCCACCACCACGGGTACACGAGCTGCCCCGGCCGCGGCACCATCGGGAACTCGTGCAGGGCCTCGGTCGGGTGGATGCCGTCGGCGATCACCAGGCCGTCCACCGACTCCGGGTGGTTCCAGGCCAGGCTGAACGCCACCATGCCGCCGATGTCGTCGCCGTACACGTGCGCCCGCTCGAAACCGAGCCGGTTGATCAGCTCGTGGATGTCGCGGGCCATGGTCTTCTTGTCGTAGCCGTCCGCCGGCCGGGCCGAGTCGCCCATGCCGCGGATGTCCACCGCGATCACCCGATAGTGCTTGGCCAGCAAGGGAATCACCCGGTGGAACTGCCACCAGGTGCGCGGCCAGCCGCCCATCAGGATCAGCGGCTCGCCCGCGCCGGCCACCACGTGGTGCAGCCGGGTGCCGTTGACGTCGGCGAACCTGTGCTCGAAGTCGGCGGGCGAGGTCATTCGTACTCCTCGGGGAAGATGTCGGTGTTGATGGTGAGCGAGCTGATGGCCTCGGCCATCGCCTCGAAGCGGGCCAGGTCCCACGGGGGCGGCGCCTGGCCCGGCACGGCCTCGTCGCCGCCGACCAGGAAGGCGCTTTCCGGGCCGGCCGGCGTGAAGAAGAACAGCATCCTGGCCGTGTGCACGTGCCGGTTCTTGAACCGGTGGCGGATGCCGGCCGGCACGTACACCAGGTCCCCGCCGCGGGCGGTGAACGTCTTGTCCCCGTTGAGGAATTCCAGTTCGCCGGCGAGCAGGTAGAAGCCCTCCGCGCCGCCGTTGTGCACGTGCGCGACCGGTCCCCGGCCGGGCGGCACCGAGGCCTCGATGAAGCTGAGCGCGCCGCCGGTCTGCTCGGACGTCAGCTTGATCGAGTAGGTGTCGCCTGCGGTCCAACGCTGGATGCCCTGGCCCGCCGGCACATGGATCGCGCCGTCGACCCACTCTCGCCGCAGGCTCACGCCGCCGCTCCGGCGCGCAGCGGGGCGAGTGCGTTGCTCCAGGCCACGACCTGGTCCAGTGTCGTTTGCAGCACCGGCAACTGGTGCTCGCCCGGCGCGAAGTCGCGGAAGTTCTCGAAGTCGGTGAACAGCGACAGCGCCACCTGCGAGCGCACGTCGGCCAGCTGTAGCTCGGCGGCGATCAACCGCAGGTGCTCGACCGCGCGGGCGCCGCCGACCGAGCCGTAGCTGACGAAGCCGACGGCCTTGTTGTTCCACTCGGCGTACAGGAAGTCGATGGCGTTCTTGAGCGCGCCGGAGGTGGAGTGGTTGTACTCGGGCGTGACGAACACGAAGCCGTCGAAGGAGGCGATCTTCGCCGCCCACCGCAGGGTGTGCGGCTGGCTGTACTGGCCCATCGTCGGCGGCAGCACCTCGTCCAGGTGCGGCAGCGGGTAGTCGAGCAGGTCGACCAGCTCGAACTCGGCGTCGGTGCGTTCGGACGCGATCTTGTGCACCCAGCTGGCCACGGCTTCGCCGTTGCGGCCCGGCCGGGTGCTGCCCAGGATGATGCCGATCTTGGTCACGTGAACCTCCGAGATAGTTCCTTCGGGAAGAAAGTATCTACTGGTTCCTGCCCGAAGCAAGTAAGCTGCGGCCGTGGACACCGAAGACGGCTTGGATCGCCCGCTCGACGCCGACGAAGAGGCGCTGATCAGGGCGCTCGACCGGGTGGTCAACGCGCTGCCGCGGGTGATGGACGCCACCATGCTGCGCGAGCGCCAGCTGTCGATGACCGACTACCTGACGCTGTCCCGGCTGTCCGAGGCGCCCGAGCGGCGGCTACGGATGAGCGAGCTGGCCGAGATGTCGTTCCTGTCGCTGAGCGGGATGACCCACGTGGTCACCCGGCTGGAAGCGCAGGGGCTGGTCGAGCGGGTTCGCGACGAGCACGACCGCCGCGGCTGGCACGCCGTGCTCACCGATCGGGGCTTCGACCGGCTGGACGCGGCATGGCCGACCAACCTGTGGGGCGTGCGCAAGTACGTCCTCGCCCATCTCGAAGGCTTCGACCTGCGGGCGCTGGCCGAAGCCTTCGAGAAGTTCGGGACCTAGGCCGGCACCGGATCCGCGCCGCGCCGGCCGCCCGGCCGGCAGCGCAGCAGCCGGCCGATCATCAGCCGGGCGCCGCGCAGCGCGCCGTGCCGGGCGATGGCCTGGGCGGCGTACTCCGAGCAGCTCGGCTCGAACCGGCACACGGCCGGCCGCTTGGCGCTGATCTCCCGTTGGTACACCCGAATTGCCGAGATCATCATCTTGGACGGCGTTGTCATCCCGAGTGACTGGCGTCGGGTGCGTGGCACCGCCGAGCCGGCGGCGACCAGCAGGTGCGGCAGCGTGAGCAGGCCGGCGATCAGGCAGTTGCCGTCACAGCTTTCCGCCAGGCAGCAACCGCTTTCGATGAGGCAGGCGTCCCGCAGGCAGGACGAGCCGCCGCCACCCCGGTACGGGCGGGGCTGGTAGTCGTCGTAGCGCCGGCGGCGTCGGAACATGGGCACCACGCCAAGATACGCACGTCAGCTGTGCGCCAGGGCCTGATCCACCGAGCCGACCACGGTGACCAGCTGATCGACACCGGTGATCTCCATCGGCCGCAGCACGATCCGGCTGTCCGCGACCACGTGCAGCACCACGCCCTTGGCGATGGCGTCATGGTGCAGGTCGACCAGGATGTGCAGGCCGGCCGAGGCGAAGAAGGTCACCTCGGTCAGGTCGACCACCAACGCCGTCGGCTCGTCGGCCATGGCCTCGTCGATGTGCCGGCGCAGCGACGCCTCGGCCGCCATGTCGACCTCGCCCTTGACGTGGATCAACGCTGCCGGCCCGACCCGTTCCAGTCTGACCGCCGTATCCGACATGGCCGAAGCTCCCTAGCTCGCGTCGAAGTGACGCGGCTGTGGTCTCAACCGACGCTGCCCACCGTAGGCCGGACGGTATCGACCGGCAACACCACCGGCGGCCGGGGCAGCAGCGTGTCGCGAAACAGGCCGAGCACGGTGCGGACGCCGATGGCGGCGACCAGTGTGGTGATGGCGATGAGCACGAAACAGGTCCAAAGACCCTGGCCGGCCGGACGTTCCCACTCCAGCCAGTGCAGCGCGGCGGTGGCGACGCCGGCCCAGGCGAAGGTGAAGGCCCAGAAGCTCGGGGCGAAGCGGAG
>DATJJB010000031.1:0-6225 GCA_035492655.1 Kutzneria sp.
GAACGTCAGGTGACGCTGGCCGATCCCGAGCTGGCCAAGGCCGTCTCCGGGTTGAAGCGGGCCCGCACCGGCAGCGACCGGCTGCTGATGCACCGCGACGGCAAGGACTGGCGGCCGCTGGACTCGCAGGACGTCAACGAGCGGCTGCACGAGCTGGTCGGCGACGAGTTCACCGTGAAGGACCTGCGCACCTGGAACGCCACCGTGCTGGCCGCGGTGATCCTGGCCGGCCGCAAGGGCCAGGGCGGCAAGCGCACCGCGGTTCGTGAGATGTACAAGGAGGTGGCCCACCACCTCGGCAACACGCCGGCCATCGCCCGCAAGTCCTATGTGGACCCGCGCGTGGTCGAGGCCTTCGAGCAGGGCGACACCATTCGGCCAAGCACCGACCTGGACCGCGTCGAACGCGCGGTGGCCCGCCTGCTGGCCCGCTCCCGGTGAATGATCTTGTTTGGACTTCCTGACCCGGCAAGGACTGATTCAGCCCGGGCAGCGGCATGAGGACCTGGTGGTGATCCGTGCCGACCGAACGTGAGTACCGCCGCGTGATCGTGGAGCCGAGCGGGCCCATCCTGGTGGACGGGCCCGTCGAGGTGGAGCTACCGGACGGCACGACCGCCCGGTCGGACCGTTTCGTGGTGGCCGTCTGTGCCTGCCGGCGCAGCAAGCGCTATCCGTTCTGCGACACCAGTCACCGCAGGAAGATCCGCGACGACTGACGCTGTTGCATCAGCCCGCCCACCCACCCCTGCGCAGGGAAGAGCAGCCGTCCCGCCACGCCTTGAGCAGATGATCGGCCAGGTGTTGCTCCAGCAACTCGGTGACCTGGATGCCGAACACGATGTCGGCGGCGAGTTCGGGCTCTCGGGCCAGCAGATCGCCGATGACGTCCCGCCGCAGCACCTGCTCGTGCACGGCGTCGGCCTCGATGTGCTCGGTGTAGAAGAGTCGGCAGGCGTCGGGGGCGTTCAGTCGGCGCAGGGCCTGCTCCATGCGCTGGGCGCTGGGACCGGTGCTGATCTCGGCGGCGGCGAAGTGCCCGACCAGCGCGCCGCGCAGGCGACGGTGCAGACCGAACAGGGACATCATGTTGACGGTGGCCAGCGAACAGGCCGGCACGTCGTCGAGGTAGTGCAGGTGACCGGCGGAAAGACCAGCCGCCTCAAGGAGATCGGCGAACAGCCGGGCATGCACCCGCTCGGCCCGGCCGCCGCCGAACTCGTCGAACTCGACGGCGACGAGCGCGGCCTTGGCCCGGCCGCTGAGCCGGGGAATGACCCACGCGTGCGGATCGGCCTCCTTGAGGTGGTAGATCGACCGGTGCATGAAGAACTCCCGCAGCTGCCACCACTCCCCCTCGTCCCGCAAGAAATGGCTCAGGCCGCTTTCGGGCACGTGCTCGACCAGCAACGACTCGATCTCGCCGACCACGTCGTCGCCGCCCGACACCGAGCCCCACAACGCGTCCTCGAACACCCGCTCCATGCGGCCGCGCAGCCGCAGCAGCTCCGGGTCCCACTCCCACGCCGGATCGACGCCGGGCAGGCCCTGGTAGTGCAGCTCGTAGCACAGGTGCAGGGCGAGCTGGAGGTCGTCGCCGAACGGATCGGCGTCGCAGACCGGACCCGTCGGTCTGGCCGAGCCGACGGGACGGGTCAACGTGTCGATAACCGCCTCGGACAGCGGTCCCCTAGCGATCATGGCTTCCTCCCAGGGAAAGCTGTCGTACTACGGTGTCGAGACCGGCCGCGGCCATGAACCGCTGCCGAGTGGCCCCGGTGCAGCGGTCGGTCAGCAACCGCCGCACCTCAGCCAGCTCACCGGTCTCCTCCAGAGCATCACGTACCTGGTCGAGCAGACCGGTCACCATCACTGTCGCCGGAATCTGCTTGCCCAGCAAGGGATCGACGGCAGGACCGTCCATGCCGTAGCGGGAGGCCGTCCACACGGCGGCCGCCGCGGTCTGCACCGGCACGGCCTCGGTGCCGTGGTCAAGATCGGCCAAAGCCGTGTCCACGAGCGCACGGCACAGCAGGGCCTGCAAGACGGCGTCGTCCGCGGTGGCCCCGGTGTCGGCGACCCGGAACTCCACCGTCGGCAGGTGCGGTGACGGCCGTGCGAACCAGAAGGTCTGCCGCTCGTCGACGAGCACCCCGCAGTCCACCAGCCGGGCGACTTCCTGTTGCCACTGCTCGAAATCCGCGCACCAGGGCGCGACCCCGGAGCCGGGGAACCGGGACTGCTGCACGATCCGCCAACTCCCGTAGCCGGTGTCCTGTCCATTGTGGAACGGGGAGTTCACCGACAGCGCCAGCAAAGCCGGCAGCCAACGGGCGACGTGGTTGACCACCGCCACGGCGGTGTCCTTGTCCGGCACGCCCACGTGCACATGACAGCCGCAGGCCTCGTAGTCGGCGGCGATGTCGGCGTAGAGCTCATCAACCCGAGCGAACCGGGGCACCATCGACGGCCGCACGCCTGCCGACCCCAACACCGGCGTGCCGCTGGCCAACACCCGCACGTCCGTCTCGGCGGCGGCCACGGCCAACGCCTGCCGGCCGACCGCGAGTTGCCCCCGCAGCTCGGACAAGTCCGTGCAGACGCCGGTGGCCACCTCGACCTGGGTGTCGCGCAGTTCCCGCTGGACGGTCATGCCGGCCGGCAGCGTCCCGACACACCGCGCCAGCACCTCGGCCGCCCGCGGCGTCGTGGCGCCGTCGTGATCGATGAGGAGGAACTCCTCCTCGACTCCCAGCGTGCTTGTCACTGCACCGAAATACCCCGCCCACGCCGTGCTCAACCGGCCGCGTGGAAGTCCTGCCAGGCCCGGCCGAGCAGGTCGGGCCGGGTCAGCAGGTCGACGGCGGTGCCGGCCAGGGCCTGCGCGGCGGCCAGCATCACCGCCCGGCCCCGCGGGCCGGCCGCGGCGGCGGCGAACTCCGGGGTGTGGTCGGACTGATCCGGGTCGGTGATGGCCACGAAGGGATGGATGGCCGGCACGGTGTTGCTGACGTCCCCGATGTCGGAGGAGCCGAGAAACACACCCGGTGTCGGCTCGGTCAGCGTGATGCCGGACTCCGAGATGTGCCGGGCGAAGGTGGCGGACAGCGTGGCGTTGTCCCGAACGTGCTGGTAGCCGCCGCTGGCCGGCCACACCTCGACGGTCGTGCCGGTCGCCTGGGCAACGCCATGGGCGCACTCGGTCAGCTGCGCCACCAGGTCGTCCCGGGCGGCCGTGGTCAGGCCCCGCACGCCGAACCGGCCCTCGGCCAGTTCGGGCACGATGTTGGTGGCCGTGCCACCGTCGGTGACGATGCCCTGCACGTGCGAGCCCAGCGGCAGCCGGGACCGCAGCATCGCCAACGCGGTGAACAACTGCACGAGGGCGGCCAGCGCATCGACACCCTCGGTGGGATTGCCGGTCGGATGGGCGGCGCGGCCGTGGAACCGCACGCCGACCTCGATCTGCGCGGTCAGCGGCGCGTACCGCCAGTCGTGCACGCCAGGATGGAACATCAGCGCCGCCTCGATGCCGTCGAAGACACCGGACTTCAACTCCAGCACCTTGCCGCCACCGCCCTCCTCGGCCGGCGTCCCGACGACCATCAGCGTGCCGTCGAGGTCGGGCAAGGCGTGCCGGACGGCCAATGCGGCGCCGAGCCCGGCGGTCGCGATGAGGTTGTGGCCGCAGGCATGGCCGAGCCCCGGCAACGCGTCGTACTCCAGCAGCAGCGCCACCCTGGGCGGCGCGCCGGTGCCCCAGCGTGCGCGGAAGGCCGTGGGCAGGCTGGCCACGCCGTGCTCCATCTCGAACCCGGCGTCCGACAACGCCGCGACCAGCGTGGCGCAGGCCAGCTTCTCCTCGAACGCGAGCTCCGGGTTGTCGTGCAGCAGCAGGCTGATCCGCCACAGCTCGTCGGCCTGCCGGCCGATCTCGGCCCGCACCCGGTCGTACACGGTCACTTCGGGTCCTTGACCACACGGATCGAGGTCAGGTCGGCGTCGACCGGATCGGGCAGCTGCATGCCGGCGTTGAGCCCGCTGCGCAGGTAGTCCAGCACCTCGCGGGTGATCACCTCGCCCGGCACCAGCGCCGGCGAGCCCGGCGGGTACGGACTGATCATCTCGGCCGACACCCGTCCGACCGCCTTCTTCACCGGAACCTGCTCGGTCTCGCCGAAGAAGGCGTCCCGCGGCAGCATCACCGTCTCCAGCTCCAGCTCCCCCGGCCGGGGCAGGTCGATCGCCGGCGGCCGCTTCATCCGCTCGGCCGCCTTGACCAGTTCCCGCAGCGCGTCGACCAGCACCGACGCCGTGTGGTCGTCATCGCCCATGGTGATGATCGCGACGATCCGCCGGTGGTCGGAGAGCCCGACCGTGACGCGCTGGCGGGCCCGCAGCCAGTCCGCCGCCTGGTAGCCGCTGATGCCGAGGTCGGCCAGGTCGATGACCACCTTGAGCGGATCGAACGAGTGCGCCAGGTCGGGGCCGACGAACTCCCGCTCCCCCATCACCCGCAGCCCGGGCAGCAGGTCGATCTCGCGACGGACCCGCTGGGCCAGCGACAGCGCGGTGGTCAGCAGCTTCTCGCCGTCCTCGACCATCTGCCGCCGCCAACCGTCCACTGTGGCGTACACCAGCGAGGAAGCGCTGGTGGTGCCCAGGATGTCCTCGCGCGCCTTCAGCACCGCCGGGTCGACGCGGTTGCCCTGGAGGTGAAAGACCGAGCTCTGCTCGACCGCGTTGCCCATCTTGTGCACGCTGGTCACGCACAGGTCGGCCCCGGCGTCCATGGCCCACGGCGGCAGGTCCGGGTGGAACGGCAGGTGCGCGCCCCACGCCTCGTCCACGATGAGCGGCTTGTCGAACTCGTGGCACACGTCGGCGATCGCCTTGATGTCCCCGCACGTGCCGTAGTCGGTCGGGGTGACCAGCAGCATGCCCTTGGCCTCCGGCTCGGCCTCGAACGCCGCCCGCACCTCGTCCGGGCCGGGCGGATGCGACAGGTGCCGCTCCCCGTCCCAGTGCGGATGCACCCAGACGGGTGACACGCCGCTGATGATCAGGCCGGCGATGACCGACTTGTGCGCGTGCCGCACCACGACCAGCCTCTCGTGCGGCCCGGCCACCGCCAGCATGGCGCTCTTCACCGACAGCGAGCTGCCGCACGTGGAGAAGAACGTGTGCTCCGCGCCGACGGCGTCGGCCATCAGCTCCTGGGCCTCCTGCAACACACCGTGCCGCAGCAGCCGGTCGTCCAGGCCGTTGGGGCCGAGCACGTCGCTGCGGAACACCCCTTCCCCGACGACGTCGACGACACGCCGGTCAGCGCCGCGCCCCTGCTTGTGGCCGGGCGGGTTGAACGGGGTGATGCGCTGCTCGTGGAACTCGACCAGCGCGTCGAGCACAGGTGCCCTGCTGTGGTCCATGGGCTCGGATTCCCAGGCCGTCATCAGGGGAAACCACTGTCAGGTCGGCCAGGCCAGCTCCTCGAGCACATCGGCCATCCGGCCGGCCCGGTCGAAGGCGGCCCGCTGACGCTGCGCGCCGTTGCCGGTGGCGCGGAGCCGGGTCAGGGAGTCCTCGACGAACTCCGTGTCCGCACCAAGCCATGGCCGTACCGACGTCACCAGGTCGTCGACGACCTGCCAGGCCGGCACGAGGGCGCCGGTGCGGGGATCAACGCAGCAGCCGGCCAGCCCGTCACGGGCCGACCGCCACAGCCGCCCGCGCAGGACTTCCGGCGTCGGCTGGGCCACCGGCTCGTCGTCGAGGGCTTGCGCCGCCAGGCCCCGGATCACGGCCGCGAGCAGCGCCGCCTCCTCGGGCGTCGGCAGGGCGTCGGCGATGCGCACCTCGACGGTCGGCTGGTGGGCCGAGAGCCGGATGTCCCAGTACAGCATCGCCCGGTCCAGGGCCGCGCCGGCGGACAACAACCCCTCGACCCGCGCCTCGTAGGCGTCCACGGAGTCGAAGTGCGGCGGCGGGCCGGCCGACGGCCAGCGGGTCCACAATGGCTGTCGCCAACTGGCGTACGCGGTGTCGTCTCCGTTGTGGAACGGGGAATTCGCGCTCAGTGCCAGCAGCACCGGCAGCCACGGCCGGAGGTGGTTGCTGATCCGCAATCCCGTTGCGGCATCGGGGATCGCGACGTGGACGTGGCACGCGCAGGTCAGCGAGGCCTGGGCGATCGCGCCGAACTCGCGGGCCATCCGGTGGTAGCGG
>DATJJB010000032.1:0-5601 GCA_035492655.1 Kutzneria sp.
GCTGATCGACCCGATGTCGCCGGCCCGCAAGCGCAAGATGTTCGACCTGCTGGTGCGGATGGGCTTCAAGGAGATCGAGGTCGGCTTCCCGGCGGCCAGCCAGACCGACTTCGACTTCGTGCGCGAGATCATCACCGACGGCGCGATCCCGGACGACGTCACCATCCAGGTGCTCTCCCAGTGCCGCCCCGAGCTGCTGGAACGCACGTTCGAGGCGCTGCGCGGGGCGCGCAAGGCCATCGTGCACATCTACAACTCGACCTCGATCCTGCAGCGCCGCGTGGTGTTCCGCGAGGAGCGCGAGGGCATCAAGAAGATCGCCACCGCGGCCGCCGAGTACGTCGTCGAGCTGGCGGCCAAACAGCCCGACACCGACTTCCGCTTCGAGTACTCGCCCGAGTCCTACACCGGCACCGAGCTGTCCTACGCGGTCGAGGTGTGCAACGCGGTCACCGAGATCCTGGGCGCGACGCCGGAGCGGCCGGTGATCATCAACCTGCCCGCCACCGTGGAGATGGCCACGCCCAACGTGTACGCCGACTCCATCGAGTGGATGCACCGCAACCTGGCCCGGCGCGACTCGGTGATCCTGTCGCTGCACCCGCACAACGACCGTGGCACCGGCGTGGCCGCCGCCGAGCTGGGCTACCAGGCCGGCGCCGACCGCATCGAGGGCTGCCTGTTCGGCAACGGCGAGCGCACCGGCAACGTCTGCCTGGTCACGCTGGCCATGAACCTGTTCAGCCAGGGCATCGACCCGCAGCTGGACCTGTCCGACATCGACGAGATCCGGCGCACGGTCGAGTACTGCAACCAGCTGCCGGTGCCCGAGCGCCAACCGTACGGCGGCGACCTGGTGTTCACCGCGTTCTCGGGCAGCCACCAGGACGCGATCAACAAGGGCCTGGACGCGTTGAAGTCGGCAGCGGACCGGGCCGGCGTGCCGGTCGAGGACTTCCAGTGGGAGGTCCCGTACCTGCCGATCGACCCCAAGGACGTCGGCCGTAGCTACGAGGCCGTGATCCGGGTCAACTCGCAGTCCGGCAAGGGCGGCGTGGCCTACGTGATGAAGACGGAGCACCAGCTCGACCTGCCGCGCCGGCTGCAGATCGAGTTCTCCAAGGTCATTCAGGGCGTCACCGACACACAGGGCGGCGAGGTGTCGCCGCGCCAGATGTGGGACGCCTTCGCCGGCGAGTACCTGGACCGGGTCGCGCCGTTGGAGCTGATCCGGCAGCGCGTGGACGACGTCGACGAGGGCACTTACCGGATCACCGCCCAGGTGCGCGTCGAGGGCGACCAGCACGAGATCACCGGCGTCGGCAACGGCCCGCTCGCCGCGTTCGTGGACGCCCTGAGCACAGTCGGCTTCGACGTACGGGTAATGGACTACGTCGAGCACGCCCTGACCGCCGGTGACGACGCCCGCGCGGCCTCCTACGTGGAGTGCGCCGTCGGCGACACCGTGCTCTGGGGCGTCGCCGTCGACAGCTCCATCGTCGCCGCCTCGCTGCGCGCCGTGGTCTCCGCCGTCAACCGCACTGCCCGCTGACTTGTGTGAAAGGACCATTCCTGACGTTGAACGTCAGGAATGGTCCTTTCCAAGCATCAGCGCAGCTCGGCCGGCTCCTCGGTCTCGGCCGGGGCGGCCATGGCCTTGCCGGCGCGGTGCTTGATGTACAGCGAGACGCCCACGCCGGCCAGCAGCGCGACGCCGAGGCCGATCCAGGCGAAGCCGCTCAGCCACTTCTCCGCCACCTCGCCGACGTAGTGGATGAGCGCGGTCGTGCCGGTCGCCCACACGATGCCGCCGAGCGCGTTGGCGATCAGGAACTTGGGGTAGCGCATGTGCAGCGCGCCGGCCAGCGGACCGGCGAAGATGCGCAGCAGGGCGATGAAGCGGCCGAAGAAGACGGTCCACATGCCCCACTTCTGGAACGCCCGCTCCGCGGTGGCCACATGACTGGGCCCGAAGTGCTTCGGGAACTTGCGCCCGAGCCACTCGAACAGGGGTTTGCCGCCCTTGCGGCCGATCGAGTAGCCGATCGAGTCGCCGATGATCGCACCGGCCGACGCCGCGACGGCGATGTACTCCCACTCCACCGCCGAGCTCGGGTGGATGGTCAGCAAAGTGGCGCTGACCAGGGCGATCTCGCCCGGGATCGGGATGCCGAGGCTCTCGATCATCACGATCAGGCCGATCGTGACGTACACCGCGAGCGGTGGGATGGCCGCGATCCACTGGTCGATGTGCAAGGCCGTTCGGTCCTTCCCCTGTCCGTACGTTGTGTCCAGTGTGCCCGAAGAAACGCGAACTGTCGGGCCGCTGTCGACTTCCTGAGGAGTCCATGTGATCTGGCATCACGCGGGCAGTCAGGATGTTGACTATGGACATGAGCGTTCCGGACAGTGTCACAGCGGCGTTGGGGCTGGTGTTCCTCGTCGGCTTCGTGCCGCTGCTGCCCACGGAGCCGGTGCTCATCTCCTGCGGTGTGCTGGCCGCGTCCGGCAAGCTCCCGCTGCAATGGGTGATCCTGACGGCCATCGCCTCGTGTGTGCTGGCCGACCTCGTCAACTATGGCATCGGTCGGCGGATCGGCGAGCCGGCCATCGCGAAGTTCGCCCACCGCCGCACGCCGTCGGCCGTGCTGGACTGGATCAAGGAGCGGCTGGCCCGCAACGCCGAGCCGATCCTGATCGCCGGTCGCTGGCTGCCCGGCGGCGGCACCATCGGCGCCGTGCTCTGCGGCTCGCTGCGCTTCCCGGTCCGCCGGTTCGCGCTGGCCTCGATGATCGGCTGCACGCTCTGGTGCCTGTACGCGACGCTGCTCGGCTACCTCGGCGGCTCGCTGGCCAGCGACGACATCCCGCTGGCCCTGGCCGTGTCGCTCGGCATCGCCGCCGTGCTGAGCCTGCCGGCCAGCATGTTCCTACGGGCCCAGCGGCGTCGGGTCGTCGAGACCGACATCGACGACGACCCCGACCTGGAGCCCATCGCCGGCTGACTGGCCGTAGCCGACGAAGTTCTCGGTGGCCTCGGCCATCTGCTGCGCGGTGAGCAGATTGGGCGGCTGGCCGCTGCCGATCACCTTCAGCGCTACCTCGCACACCCACTCCAGGAAGCCGGCGCGCTGATAGGCCTGGGCCAGGTCATCGCCGATGGTCACGGCACCGTGGTTGGCGAGCAGGCAGGCGTACCGGTCGCCGAGGGCGTCGATCAGGGCAGTGGCCAGCTCAGCCGAGCCGAACGGTCGATACGGCGCCACGAGCACGCGGCCGCCCAGCAATGCGAGGTAGTAGTGCACGGGCGGCACCTCGTCGACGATCACCGACAACGCGGCGGCCGCGACGGAATGCGTGTGGACGACGGCCCTGGCGCCGGTCGCGGCGTACACCGCGAGGTGCATCGGCAGCTCACTCGTCGGCTTCAACGCCGCTTCGACGGCCGTGCCGTCGATGTTATGCACGCCGACCAGTTCCGGCGTCAGATCGCCGTAGTCCAGGCCGCTCGGCGTGACGGCGACGAGGTCGCCCACGCGGACGCTGACGTTGCCAGCCGTGCCGACGACCAGCCGGTCCTCGACCGCGCGCCGGCACGTCTCGACGACTTCCCGCCTGGCGTCCGCGAGCAGCATCAGGGGGCCGTCAGCACGATCGGGTCGCCTTCGGTGATGGCGATCGTGTGCTCGAAGTGCGCCGCCCGGCTGCCGTCCTCGGTGAGCAGCGTCCAGCCGTCGAGGCCGGTCCAGTAGGTGTCCTGACCGCCGAGCATGAACATCGGCTCGATCGCGATCACCAGGCCCGGGTGCAGCGTCATGCCCTTGCCCGGCTCGCCCTCGTTGGGCACGTGCGGCAGCTCGTGCATGGCGTGGCCGACGCCGTGGCCGCCGTGGTCGGCGAGGATGCCGTAGCCGGCGTTGCGGGCGATGGGGCCGATCGCGTGGCCGATGTCGCCGAGCGTGTTGCCCGGTCGGCAGACCTCGATCGCCGCCCGCAGCGCTCGCTCCGTGGCCTCGACCAGGGCGACGTCCTCCGGTTCCGGCTCGCCGACCAGGAAGGTGATGGCCGCGTCACCGTGCCAGCCGTCCAGCTCGGCGCCGAAGTCGATGCTGACCACGTCGCCGTCGAGCAGCTTGTAGTCGTTCGGGATGCCGTGCACGACAGCATCATTGATGCTCGTGCAGAGAACCGCCGGATACGGCGTCGGCGCGAAGCGCGGGTGGTAGTTCAGGAACGAGGAGCGGGCACCCCGGCTGGCCAGCACTTCCGCCGCCACCGCGTCCAGCTCCTTTAAGCCGACCCCGACCGCCGCGCGCTCCCGCACGGCCGCGAGCCCCGCGGCCACCACCGAGCCGGCCGCACGCATGGCCGTTATCTCGGCTGCTGTCTTCAGCTCGATCACGCCACCAACCTTATGGTCGACGTCGCCGCGCACGGCTAGATCCGTGGGGTGACCGTACGCAAGATCGAGACCGGGCTGTCACTGGACGAGCTCGTCGATGCGGCGGTCGAGCAGCTTCGCCGAGTCCTCCGCCGGCAGCGCCGCCTCGGTCAACCGCCGGAACGCCAGCTGGTAGGCGTCCACCTCGTCCTGCGAGTCCGCGTACGAGATCGCCGTCAGGCTCTCCGTGTAGACCGTGGTGAACGCCGGCACCGCCAGCGTGAGCAGCGTGAACGCCGTGCCCAGGCCCGCGTGCTCGCCGTGGTCGATCGGGATCACGCGGAACGTCACGTTCGGCCGCTCGATCAGGTCACGCAAGTGCTCCAGCTGCGTGCGCAACACCCGCTGGCCGCCGACCGGTCGCAGCAACGCCGGCTCGCCCGTGACGATGTGCAGGTCGGGCGGGCTGGCGTCGGTCAGCGGCTGCTGCGCCGCCACCCGCTCGCGAGCCTCTCGGCCCACGTCCGACGGCGCCGTGCGCAGCGAGGTCGCCAGCAGCGCGTTCGCGTAGTCCACCGTCTGCGTCAGGTCGGGCAGCAGCTGGTCCGTGTAGGTCTTGATCTCCGATGCTTCGGCCACGTACGCGCGCAGCGTGCTCTCGCTGGCCATCACCCGGGACGGGCGCTCGCGGGCCTTCAGGCCGAAGAACCGGATCTTCTCCGCCTCGCCGCCCGGCACCTCGTACAGCTCGAGCATGCGCTCCAGCTCGCTCTCCGGGACCTTGATCGCGCCCGCCTCGAGCCGGGCGATCTTGACGCTGCTGTACCAGTTCAGCTGCTTGGTGGCCTGCGTCGGCGACATGCCGGCCTTCTCACGGCAGCTGCGCAGCACCGCTCCCAGCAGCTCGCGGTACGCCGCCACGGCGGCAGACCCCATCGGCACACCTCTCACTCATCCGCGGGCCACCCATCCTGCCCGCCGCCGCGACCCCCACACCCAACCCCACCCGATCGAGGGACAATACTTGGTAGCTTATCAACTACAAACCCCACTAGATTGACCCTCATGCCCACCACCCCCACCCTCCGCACCCGCCTCCAACAGGCGGCATGCGACTACGCCCACCTGGCCGACTGGCCGGTCGTCCCCGGCTCGGTATGGACCGGCACCCAGTACGTCCGCGGCCACACCGACCGCCCCGCCGGCGAGTTCGAGCCCGT
>DATJJB010000033.1:0-5745 GCA_035492655.1 Kutzneria sp.
GCTCCTCGCGGCCGGCGTCGCCGTCGGCACGGCGCCGGAAGCACCCGCCGCCACCCAGGGACCGTGTGACATCTACTCGGCCGGCGGAACGCCGTGCGTGGCCGCGCACAGCACCACCCGCGCGCTCTACGGCTCGTACTCGGGCAGCCTCTACCAGGTCAGGCGCTCGTCGGACAGCGCGACCCGAGACATCGGCGTGACCGGCGCCGGCGGCTACGCCGACGCCGCCGCGCAGGATTCCTTCTGCGCCAACACGACGTGCGTCATCACGGTCATATACGACCAGTCGGGCAAGGGCAACCACCTCACCCAGGCGCCCGCGGGCGGCGCCGCCGGCGGGCCCGACGACCTGGCCAACGCCACCGCCGCCCCGACAACGCTCAACGGGCACAAGGCCTACGGGGTCTTCGTCGCGCCCGGCACCGGCTACCGCAACAACCACACCTCGGGTATCGCGACCGGCGACCAGCCGGAGGGCATGTACGCCATCTTCGACGGCACCCACTTCAACGGCGGGTGCTGCTTCGACTACGGCAACGCCGAGACCAGCAGCAACGACACCGGCAACGGCCACATGGAGGCCATCTACTTCGGCAACATCAAGGTCTGGGGCTACGGCGCCGGCAACGGCCCGTGGGTGATGGCCGACCTGGAGAACGGCCTGTTCTCCGGGGTGAACGCCGGGTTCAACGCCAACGACCCGAGCGTCAACTACCGCTACCTGACCGCCATCGTCAAGGGCGGCGCGAACCAGTGGGCCATCCGGGGCGGCAACGCGCAGTCCGGCGGCCTTTCGACGTTCTACAGTGGACAGCGGCCCAACGTGTCGGGCTACAACCCGATGCACAAGGAGGGCGCGATCATCCTCGGCATCGGCGGTGACAACAGCAAGGGTTCCGCCGGCACCTTCTACGAAGGCGTGATGACGTCGGGCTATCCGTCCGACGCCACCGAGAACTCGGTGCAGGCCAACATCACCGCGGCCGGTTACGGCGCCGGTGGCACCGGGACGAACAGCGGCCCGCTGCACGCGGTCGGCGCGGGCAAGTGCCTGGACGTGCCGAACGGGACCACGACCCTGGGCACCCAGACGCAGATCTGGTCCTGCAACGGCCTGGCCCCCCAGAACTGGACGCACAGCTCGTCGAACCAGCTGACGGTCACGCTCGGCGGCACCACGCTGTGTCTGGACGCCTACAACCAGGGCACCACGGCCGGCACGAAGGTCGTGACCTGGTCCTGCAACGGGCAGGCCAACCAGCAGTGGAATCTCAACTCCAACGGCACCGTCACCGGTGCGCAGTCCGGGCTCTGCCTCGACGTGACGGGTGCGTCCACCGCGGACGGGGCGCTGGCCGAGCTGTGGACCTGCAACGGCGGTAGCAACCAGCAGTGGACCCTGGGGTAGCCGCGACGGGCGGCTGCAACAGAGGCGTGCCGGGGCGGCTCCCTTTTCCCGCCCCGGCACGCTAGCCAGTTGGCCGGCTTCGTTCGGGTCCTCCGCGGTCAGTCCCCGGACACCGCGGCGACGACGTCGATCACGAAGACCAGCGTGTCATTGCCTTCGACAGCCGGCGGTTTGCCGGCCTGGCCGTAGCCCAGTGCCGGCGGCACGGTGAGCAACACCTGACTGCCCACCGGAAGCCCGCCCAATCCCTGCTCCCACCCCGGCAGCACCTGGCCGGCACCGAGCACGAACGCCTGCGGAACTCCGTGCTGCCACGACGAGTCGAACTGCTTGCCGGTCCGCCAGTTCACGCCGTTGTACTGCGTGACCACGGTCTGTCCGTTGAGGATCGGCGGACCGCTCCCGCGCCGCAGGATCGTCGTGGTGAGCTTGTCCGGCGGTTTCGACGTGGTGGGCACGGTGACGTCCGGCCCGTGCGGTCCGTCCTTGACACTCGGCTGGTCGGCCGTGGGGTGGTAGGGCTGCGGCGTGCCATCCGCGGCCGCGGTGGGCGCGATCGCCCGGAGCACGTCGAACACGAACACCAGGGTGTCGGTGGCGGTCACGCTGGCCGCGGGATTGCCGGCCGAGCCGAAGCCGTCCTTGGGCGGCACGACCATCATCACGCGGGAGCCGACGTGGGAGCCGGCCAGGTGCTGCCATGCCGGCATCGCCGTGGACAGCGGCAATCCCTGTGGCGCCCGGTTGGTGTAGCTGTCCACCACCGATCGGTTGCCCTGCCACACCTTTCCCTCGACGTTGACCAGCACGTAGTCACTGGACTCGACCACCTGGCCGGTGCCGGCACCCAGTTGGCAGACCACGAGACCGTCGCCCGGTTTGCCCTCGGGGATCGTGATGACCGGGTCGGTTCCGGGTTTCCCGCTGACCGTGGGCTGCCCGGGCCCACAGCCGCTCGGGTTGTCGGCGGACGAGCATCCGACACACAGCGAGAGCCCGGCCAGCACGACAAGGCCGATGGCCAGTCGTCGCATCTGTTTCTCCCCACTCTGGTGTGCGCACTGGCGGAGCCGGTGCGCACACCAGACTCACTCGGTCAGGATCCGGCCGGCGGCGCGATGGTCGGGAACAGCTGGGCGAAGGTGTCGAACGCGGTGGCGATGTCCGCCTCACCCCAGAACCGGTGGTAGTTGAAGACCGGGGCGGGTCCGCCGTTCAGGTAGGCCTGAACCTTGGGCCACGCCGGGTCGTTCTTGTACCAGGGCCGGATCGACAGGAACGTGTTGGTGGACGAATTGATCTTGGTGCCGTCCGGGTAGGTGCCGCTCCAGTTGGCCGGGACGTAGACGCCCTCCAGGTTGGTGTTGTCGTAGGGCACGGTGAAGTTCTTGTAGTCGGTGCGGGTCTCCGGCGCCGAGTAGCCGAGGCTGTCGGCGTAGTTCTTGTGGATGATGTCGATGATGTTCTGCGCCGCCGTCCGCGCCGTGGTGTCGCCGGACTTGGCCGCGTAGTACGAGTAGACCTTGGCCAGCGAGGCCGCGACACCCAGGTCGGTGGCGGTGTCGGCGGTGGTGACGTGCAGGGTGGTGTTGGCGGCGCCCGGGTTGCTCGGGTCGAAGGTGTTCGGCGCGCCGGACCAGTTCAACGTGCCCGGCACGGTCAGCGTGCCCGTCGACGGATCGGCCTTGGTGACCGACTCGGCCCACCTGACCCACTTGTCGAGGATGGACTTCGCCGTCGTGTCACCGCTGGCGTAGTACAGCTCGGCGATCCGCTCCATCGGCCACGTCTGGAAGCCGAACCACTGGTTGCTCGGCGGGTTGTGGTACTCGGGCTGCCAGTCGTAGTACATGCCGTAGAAGGTCGGATCGCCGGCCGGCGGCTTCGTCACGTCACCGTAGTTGCCGCCCCAGTTGTTGGTGGCCCCACCGGCGATCGCCCCCTCGGCGGATTGCAGCCACTGGTAGAACTGCAACTGCCGGGTCATGCTGGTCGACCAGTCCGACTTCGCCGTCGGAGACTTCGGGATCAGGTCGGAGTCGGTGGACAGCACGAAGGCCGCCATCGGATTCTGGTAGCCCTCGTGCATCGAGTCGCCGCCGATCCGCCACGACCAGGTGCCGTCCGCGGCGCCGCCCCATGCGTAGTACCACGACATCAGGTACGTGTCCTCGTTGGACTTGCTCGTGCCGGCCGGGCAGGTCGTCGAGCCGAGGCAGTCGCCGATCTGCTTGAAGTACTTGTCGAACATCGAGTACCGCAGGAAGTCGCCCAGCTCCGACGCCTTGCCCAGGGTGGCCGAGATGGCCGAGGTCTTGCCCTGTGCCTTGGCGTACGTGTCGGCCCAGTAGGCCGCCTGCACCATGCGGGCGTCGGCGTCCGGCGCGTCGGTGAACTTGTACTGCTTGGCGAAGCTGCCGCCGCCGTTGTTGAACAGGTCAAGGAACCCGTTGGGGCCACCGAACTTGAACATGTCGCAGTCCGGCTGCGGGATGGTGTTCCACACCGATTCCTCGGGGCCGCGCTGGAACGTGTTGATCAGGCTCGGCGTTGATGTGCCGTCCTCGCACTGCCCGAACCCGTACTTGTTGTCCACGTCCATGATCCATGCCGGGGCGTAGACGGTGGACGTGCCGTAGGTGGACTTCAGCTCGGCGGCCAGCGGGTCGGAGCCCACCGGGACGCTGGAGTTCAGCGCGACCGGGTAGTCGCTCGGCAGCGGCGCGCCGGGGCCGTAGGTCGCTGGCTTGGCCGGGTTGTAGGTGCTCTGGCCGGGCTGCTGGGTGGCGCCGGGGATCATGAACTGCTCCATGTTCGCCCACGCGGTGGTGAAGCCCGTCCAGTCGCCCGTCACGCGGCCGTAGTCCGCCTCCAGCCAGAGCCAGTAGCTGTAGGTCTCGGACGTGGTCTCGTGCCCGTAGTCGGGCGCCTCGACGATCAGCGTCTCGACCGAGTGGTACGGAATCCCCTTCGGGCTGAAGTAGCCGTTGGCCGGGTTCTTGATGTCGTTGTACAGCGACAGGAACCACGCGTCGTAGCCGGTCCCCGACGAGCCGCCGACCTCGCTCAGCGCGACGGTCGCCGCGGTGTAGCCGGTTCCGGACAGCGTCAGCGTGCCGTGTCCGCCCGCTTCCGTGGCATCGGTGCCGGCGGCGATGGTGACCTGCTGCGCGACGTTCCAGTTGGCCGGCGTGAAGGTGAGCGTGCCGCCCGCCGACACCGTGAGGTCCGGGTCGCCGGTGATCGCGGCGCTGACCGTCACGGTGGCGGCCGGCGCGCTGGACAGCTTGACGCCGACCTTGCCGGTCGAGCCCTGCGTGATCGACAGGGACGTTGGTGTGGCCACGATGCTGGCCGCCGCCACGGTGATCGCGACGGGATCGGACGTCGTGGTCTGGCCGAGGTCGTCGGTCGCCACCGCCGTGAGCGAGTAGCTGCCGGCGGGCACGTTCGTCCACTGGAATGCCCACGGGCTCGTGGTCGCGACGCCGATCAGGGTGTTGCTGGTGGCACTGGTGCTGGCGAAGTACTGGACCTGCTTGACGCTGCCGGTGCCGGTGCTGGCGGCGTTGGCCTGGAGCGTGATCGCCGAGCCCGGCGTGAAGATCGAGCCGGCGGTCGGGCTGGTGATCGCCACGGTCGGCGGCGGCTGTTGCGGGTTGCCGGAGCCGTTGCACGGCAGGCCGTTGACCGTGAAGGCGGTCGGCGCGGTGTTCGTGCCGCCGGAATTGGTGAAGTTCGCGCCGATCTGGGTGGCGGCGCCGGTGCCCAGCGTGCCGTTCCAACTGGCGTTGGTCACCGTGACCTGTGCCCCGGACTGCGTCCAGGTACCGTTCCAGCCCTGCTGGACCTGTTGGTTGCCCGAGTACGAATACTGGAGTGTCCAGCTGGAGATCGCCGGACCGGTGTTGGTGATGGAGATGGAGACGCCGAATCCGCTTCCCCAGTCACTGGTGACGGAATAGGCGACCTGACAGGTCGACGCGGCGGCCGCCGGCCGTGGGACGGCGGCCGCACTGCCGCTGGTGGCGACGACGACCACGCCGGCCAGTAAGCAGGCCAACGTGGTGACGAGCCGGCGCATGCGGCGCGACCGCCATCGCAGGGTGGGTGTCCACATGGTTTCCTCCGGATGTGGGATGACCCCGAGGCTAGATTCGCCCCGTCCCCCACCGCGAGAAACTGCCATGGTGGACAGTCCACACTGGCCCGACGAAGGCCCGCTGAGCAGCACATACGTCCGGGGAGCCCGGTGGCGGCGACTGAAATGTTTCAGGCTGGATCCGCTCCACACGACAGCGCGGTCACGCCGATTCGCGCAACACCAGACTGGTCGG
>DATJJB010000034.1:0-2636 GCA_035492655.1 Kutzneria sp.
CAGCACCAGCGCGAACCGGCTGTCGCCGATGCCGAGGCTGCGGATGAACAGCGCGTTGGGCACCACGATCGCCTCGTACGGGACCATGATCGTGGCCATGAACAGCCAGAACAGCGGGGTCCGCAGCGGCGTGCGCAGGAAGACCAGCGCGTAGGCGGCCAGGCACGAGGTGACCAGGTGCGCCAGCATGATCACCAGGCCGACGAACAGGGAGTTGCCGAACGCCGGCAGCAGCGGCACCACCGTCTGCTGCAACGCGCCGATGTAGCTGTCCACGGTGTAGTGGCCGAGCAGGTTCGGCGGCTGGCGCAGCAGGTCGATCGATGGCAGGAAGCCGCCGAGCACGGTCAGCAGGATCGGAAACAGCAGCACGACGGCCGCCACGACCAGCCAGACGTAGGTGAAGGTGCTCGTGACCTTGCCGGGACGGTTCAAACGGCTCACCGGTAGTGCACCCGCCTCTCGATGACGCCGAACTGCACCGCGGCCAGCAGCACGCCGACGATCAGCAGCACCAGGCCCTGCGCGCTGGCCAGGCCGTAGTTGCTGTTGTTGTTGTGGAACGCCTGGTTGAAGATCGAGTAGACCAGCGTGCTGGTCGCGCCGTTGGGGCCGCCGTCGGTCATCACCTGGGGCTGGCCCAGGCTCTGCAGCGCGGTCAGCGTGGTCGTGACGATCACGAAGAACAGGCTGGGCGAGATCATCGGCAGCACGATGCCGGTGAAGTGGCGGATGCCGGACGCGCCGTCGATGCGGGCCGCCTCCAGCACCTGCTCGTCAAGGCCGGCCAGCCCGGCGGCCAGCACCAGCAGGTTGAAGCCGGACACCATCCACACCGTCACGCCGGCCACCGTGACCAGCGCCCAGCCGGAGTCGGTTGTCCAGCCCGGCGCGGTCACGCCGACCAGCTGGAGCAGCCAGTTCACCGGGGACATGGCCGGGTTGAGCATGAGCAGCCAGACCACCGAGGCGGCCGAGGCCGAGTAGGCGAACGGCAGCGTGAACAGGGTGCGGAAGACCCGCATGCCGGGCAGCCGCTGGCTCAGCGGGACGGCCAGCGCCATCGGCAGCACGACCCCGGCGACCACCACCATCAGGGTGAAGCCGGCGGTGCGGGCCAGCACCGCGCCGAAGTCCGGCGTGAACAGCTCCTCGAAGTGCTGGAAGCCGACGAAGCGGGTGGGGTTGCCCAGGATGTCGCTCCCCATGGTGGCCAGGTAGACCGCCTGGAACAGCGGGAAGATCACGAAGGCGCCGAGCCCGACGACCGCGGGCGCCAGGAACAACACGGTGAGCGCCAGCTCGCGCGGGTTCCAGCGGCTGATGACTGACTGTGACACAGTCGCGGAGTCTGCGGCGGTCACTAGGCCGTTCGGGGGGCTTGCGGTGAATTCCGCGTTGCCGACAGTCGACACGGAGCTGACGTCACGCTCGGTCGAGGGGTCATCACGGGACATTGGCGCAGGCTAAGCCACCTAGCGTGACCTCGCTCACGGGGTATGAGGTTGGTTGGCCGGAGAGTGTGAGGCCGCCGCCGATGCCTGATCCGGCTAGGGAAGGCATCGGCCTCGTGGGCGGCCGAACCGCGCGCGGTACGCGCGCAAAATGCGCTGTCCATCACGCGGGATGGTTCTCCCACATGAATGGATGGCAACGGTAACGTGCCGGTCTGGACGATCCCCAGGAAAACGGGAGGAACGCCAGATGTTCACCAAGGTGCTCGTCGCCAACCGCGGCGAGATCGCCATCCGCGCCTTCCGCGCCGCCTACGAGCTGGGCGCCGGGACGGTCGCGGTGTTCCCGTACGAGGATCGCAACTCGTTGCACCGCCTGAAGGCCGACGAGGCGTACGAGATCGGCGAGGCGGGCCACCCGGTGCGGGCCTACCTGTCGGTCGACGAGGTCGTCGAGGCGGCGCGCAAGGCCGGCGCCGACGCCATCTACCCCGGCTACGGCTTCCTGTCGGAGAACCCGGAGCTGTCCGCGGCCTGCGCGGCCGCCGGCATCACCTTCGTCGGCCCGCCGACCGAGGTGCTGGAGCTGACCGGCAACAAGGCCAGGGCGATCGCCGCGGCCAAGGCGGCCGGCCTGCCCACGCTGAAGTCCTCGGAGCCGTCCAGCGACGTCGAGACGCTGCTGGCGGCGGCCGACGAGGTCGGTTTCCCGATCTTCGTCAAGGCGGTGGCCGGCGGTGGCGGGCGCGGCATGCGGCGGGTCGAGGACCCGGCCGTGCTGCGCGAGTCGATCGAGGCGGCGATGCGCGAGGCCGAGTCGGCCTTCGGCGACGCGACCGTGTTCCTGGAGCAGGCGGTCGTGCGGCCGCGGCACATCGAGGTGCAGATCCTGGCCGACGGCGTCGGCAACGTGATCCATCTCTACGAGCGCGACTGCTCGGTGCAGCGGCGGCACCAGAAGGTGATCGAGCTGGCCCCGGCGCCGAACCTGGACCCGGCGGTCCGGGACCGGATCTGCGCCGACGCGGTGGCCTTCGCCCGGCAGATCGGCTACCGCAACGCCGGCACCGTCGAGTTCCTGCTCGACGAGCGCGGCAACCACGTCTTCATCGAGATGAACCCGCGCATCCAGGTCGAGCACACGGTGACCGAGGAGGTCACCGACGTCGACCTGGTGCAGTC
>DATJJB010000035.1:0-11047 GCA_035492655.1 Kutzneria sp.
GACGGCGGTGACAGCAGGTTCTGCATGATGGTGGAGACGTTCTGGTAGGCGGGTGTGATCGGCCGACTCGCGGCGTTGGCCAGCTCCGCCTTGATGTCGTCCTTCATCGGGTACGCCTTGGCCATGTCCGGTGCGTCGTACACGCCGGCCACGGTCGGCGGCACGCCGTCGTTTACCGCCGAATAGTCCTGCATCTGCGGGCTGCGCAGGCACAGCGCCGCCTTGAACGCCTCGTCCTTGTGCAACGAGTAGGCGCTGATGGCGAGGTTCTCGCCGCCGATGGTGACCCGGGCCTGCCCGCCCGGCGTCATGCTCGGGTAGCGGGTCCATTTGAAGTGCGGGAACAGATCCGGCTTGTCCTGCTGCATGGAGGCGTAGACGTACGGCCAGTTCAGCTCGAACGCCGCGTCGCCGTTCTCCATCAGCAGCGCGTTCTGCTGCTCCTGCGCGCTGGACAGGCCGGCGTCGGTGACGCCCGAGGTGGCGAACTTCTTCAGCATCGCCAGGGCCTGCACCGCGCCGTCGTCCACGACCGCCTTGGCGCCGTCGTCGGAGACGAGCTTGCCGCCCGCCGACGCGGTCAGCGTGTTGAAGCCGACCACCAGGCCCTCGTACTGGGCGCCGGTGAAGCCGATCTTGTACTTCTTGCCCTGCTGCTTGAGCTGCTGCGCGTCGGCGATCATCTCGTCCCAAGTGGACGGAGGTTTCGACACCAGATCGCCGCGGTACCAGAGCAGTTGCACGTTGGTGTTCTTGGTCGCCCCGTAGAGCTTTCCGTTGTAGGACGCCGAGGCCAGCGGGCCGGCGAGCACGTCCTGGCGCGCCTGCGTCTCGTACGCGCCGGTCCAGGGCTCGATCCACCCGGCGCCGGCGAACTCCGACGTCCAGGTCACGTCCAGGCCGAGGATGTCGAGACTCGGGTCCCCGGCGGCCAGTCTTCGCACCATCTGCTCGCGCTGGCCGTCGGCATCACGCGGGGACGTGACGTCGACGATCCGGTAGGCGCCGCCGGCCTGCTGGTTGCACTGCTCGACGACGTTGGCGAAGTGCTGTTCCGGTGGGTAGTACACGGTGATCGTGACGGCCCCGGCGGCGGCGCCGCCGCAGGCGGCCACCAGAGGTGCGGTCACGGCCGCGGCGGCGAGTGCCACCGCTGTTCGGCGCCACTGCGGGCACCGGTCGGTCGGCTGAGCCATCGGTCCTGCCTCCCTTCACTTCAGGGGGGCCGAACCCGCGCGCCTACCGGCGGACCAGAAGTCCACCAGACCAGTTGCGGCACCCCGTTGTGCGGTGGAGGCAACCTATGACCGAGGTTTTGGCAGCCGCAAGCGCTCGGGGCAACGATTCAGACACCGGGCGTGCCTATTGCCCGGATGTACCAGTGCCCGCCCGCCGCGGTTACGCTGCGCCGCTCTCTTCCGGCACGGTGCGGCAGCGCCGTTTGCCGGCACCGTTTTACGCCGGGCCGCTCGCCGGGCGCATGGCCAGCTTGGCCAGCAGGTCCCGGCCCTGCTCGGCGTTGCGTGGCTGGCACAGCACGTCGTAGCGGCCGGCGACCAGTTGGCTGGAGGACTGGAAGTCCCGCCGGCCGCGTGTGGAGGCGTAGCCGACGGCGGCGAACACCATGAAGAACAGCACGCCCAGCACCAGGCAGACGGCGATCTGGAGCAGGCCGCCGGTCTGCTGGCCGCCGGTGAACAGGCTCAGCATGACGCCGACGAACAGGCCGAACCATGCGCCCGAGGCCGCGCCGGCGCCGAGCACCCGCCGCCAGGACAGCCGGCCGGTGACCCGTTCGACCAGCATCAGGTCGACCCCGACGATGGTCACGTCCTGCACCGGGAACTCGCTGTCGGCCAGGAAGTCGACGGCCCGCTGGGCCTGCCCGTACTCCTCGTAGGAGCCGATCGGCCAGCCGGTCGGCTTGGTGGGCAGTCGCGGCGGGCCTGCCGTCCTGTCCTGCGATGAGAACGAACTCGTCACCGATATCACCCCGTTCGCGGTCCCTGGCTGTCCATTGTCCTCACGATCAACGAACCACGCGAACCGGGCGTGCCTGCTCAGCGGGGATCAGCCCCGGGATTGGTACTCCCGGAGCAGTCCGCGGCTGATGATGGTCTTCTGGATCTCGCTCGTGCCCTCGCCGATCAGCAGGAACGGGGCCTCCCGCATGAGGCGCTCGATCTCGTACTCCTTGGAGTAGCCGTAGCCGCCGTGGATGCGGAACGACTCCTGGGTCACCTCGGCGCAGTACTCGGAGGCGATCAGCTTGGCCATGCCGGCCTCGACGTCGTTGCGCTGGCCCGAGTCCTTGAGCCGGGCCGCGTTGACCATCATCAGGTGCGCCGCCTCCACCTTGGTCGCCATCTCGGCCAGCTTGAAGGCGATGGCCTGGTGGTCGGCGATCTGACGGCCGAAGGTCTTGCGCTGCTGGGCGTAGTCGATGGCCAGCTCGAAGGCGCGGATGGCGATGCCGCAGGCGCGGGCGGCCACGTTGACCCGGCCGACCTCGACGCCGTCCATCATCTGCGCGAAGCCCTTGCCGGTGGCGCCGCCGAGGACCTGGTCGGCGGCGATCCGGTAGCCGCTGAACACCATCTCGGTGGTGTCGACGCCCTTGTAGCCCATCTTGGCGATCTTGCCGGGGATGGTCAGGCCCGGCGTCACCTCGCCGTAGCCCACCGGCTTGTCGACGAGAAACGCGGTCAGGTTCTTGTGCGGCTTGTCCGCGCCCTCGTCGGTGCGGACCAGCACCGCCGTCAGGTTGGACGTGCCGCCGTTGGTCAGCCACATCTTCTGGCCGTCGATGACGTACCCGTCATCGGTCCTCTTGGCCCGCGTCTTGATCGCCGCCACGTCCGAGCCCAGGTCCGGCTCCGACATCGAGAAGGAGCCGCGGATCTCGCCGGTGGCCATCTTCGGCAGGTAGTGCGCCTTCTGCGCGTCCGTGCCGTGCTGCTTGATCATGTGGGCGACGATGAAGTGCGTGTTGATCACGCCCGAGACGCTCATCCAGCCGCGCGCGATCTGTTCCACCACAAGGGCGTAGGTGAGCAGCGACTCGCCGAGGCCACCGAACTCCTCGGGGATGGTGAGGCCGAACAGCCCCATCTCCTTCATGCCCTCGACGATGTCGGTCGGGTAGGCGTCGTCGTGCTCAAGGGCCTGGGCGTGCGGGATGATCTCCTTGTTCACGAAGTCGCGAACCGTGCTCAGGATCTCCTGCTGCACCTCGGTGAGACCGGCGGTCTGGGCGAGCCGGGCCATGGTGGTCCCCTTGTCGTCGCTGACTGGTTACCGGTGAGTATCCCCAACCCACAGCCGTCCCACCCTGTGAAGGTGCTCACCCGATCGGTTCAGCTCGCGCGCACCTGCACCGAGTCGCCGCAGGACCGGCACTGCTCCGCGAACACGTACACCGAGCGCCCGCAGCCCGTGCAGTCGACGAAGCTGCGCTCCAGCAGATCGTCCTGACGGCGGCGGCGGAACAGGTGAATCCCCTTCGAGTGCTTGGACATGGCACCCAGCCTGAACCGACCCCCGGGGTCCGAAGCAAACCAAGGTTGCCTTCTGTGCGTTATATCACCGTGATCAAACACGCCCGGTAGTCGAATACCACGATTTCCGTAGTCTGATCTTTGATCCGGCTCACAAACGGTAACACGTTCCTAGCCGCGTCGAATACATCGACACCGCCCGGAACGCGTTACACACCCGGCTCCGCGATCCCGAAAGACTGCCCCGAGAGCCATTTGCGCAAACAGTCACCCTTCGAGCTCCCGCAGCCACGCGTCCAGATGCGGGCACTCGGCACGGAGCTTCGTCAACCCCAGCTCGCAGATCGCGAGCGGACCGTCGACCAACTTCCCGTAGTCGGGCAGGTAGGCGAGCAGGCGCTTGGACGGCGCGCGCTCCCGGGTCGAGTTGACCAGCTCCGGCCCGCCGGCCTCGGCACAGTCCTCATGCAATCTGACCGCCAGGTCCGGCTTGTCCCGCAACTCCCCCAGCGCGTCAGCCGCCGCGAACACCCACGCCTCGGTCTCGTGCAGGATCAGGTTCGGCCGAAAGCGGCGATCACCGATGCACTCGGCCATCGCCGCCTGTATGTGCGTGACCTGCACCGTCGGGTCGCTCACCGGCCGGTCGACCATGCCTGGCGCGTCGTCAGGGAAGCCGTAGTAGTCGAACAACGTCGTGACGGTCAGGCCGCGGTCGTCCAGCAGCCGCCGGATCTCGCGTTCGATCTTCGCCCAGCTGGTGACACCGCCCCGATGATCCCGCCCACCGGCCACTCGCTTCGTTCGCAGCACTGAGAAGGACACTCACCAGCCGTGCCGTTCCAGGTGTGAGGCGAAGAGGTCTCGCACCAGGATCTCCTCGGTCTGCCTCTCGACAAGGATGTGCAGCCGCCGGTTGTCCATCTGGTCAGGCACCCTCGCGCTTCGGCCGGCCACCAAGGAGGTTCTTCTCCCACAGTTCGCCGAGCGAGTAGTCGTCCAGCCAGCCCCGCAGCCGCTCCGGATCCGGCCGAGAGAAGGTCGACGCGCCTTCTTCCCGCTCAACCACAACCAGATCGTCGAGGTCGAACTGATTCATCAGCGTCACCGACTGGGTCGCGATCAAGACCTGCGACTTCGTCGATGCCTGCCGGAGCAGGTCCGCGAGCTGGACCACCGCGAACGGGTGCAGACCCAACTCCGGCTCGTCCAGCACGATCAAACTGGGCGGATCCGGTTGCAGCAGAAGGGTTGCCAGACACACGAAGCGCAGCGTGCCGTCCGACATCTGGTTCGCACTGAAGATCGAGTCCGAGCCGATCTGCCGCCAGCGCAACCGAACCCGGTCCGCATTGCCTTCAGGGACGAGCACGAAATCCCTGACAAACGGGGCCACCAAACGGATCGCACCCAAGATCCGCTTGTAAGCGGCTTGTTCCTCGTCGCGCAGTCGCAGCAACACGGCGGCGAGGTTGGCGGCGTCCTCTCTCAGCACGATGTTGTCGGCGGCATCAGCGAACAGTTTCATCGGCGCGTCGGAACTGGTGTCGTGGAAGTGATAAGCCCGGAATGACTCCAGATGGGCCCGCACCGCCTGATGCCCAGCTACTCCACCCATCTTCGACTCCGGTTGACCGGTCGCGACCAGCCCGAAACCCCGCACGATCTCGCTCGCGAACACCAACGAGTCGTCGTCGGTGGGTTCAAGGATCGCGGTGTAGCCGCCGTCCTCGGCATCGACGGCCAGCGCAATGGTGAATGCACCGTCGCCAAGGAGATTGGATGCGCCACCAGCCCGACCGACATAGAGGCGCAGGTCCTTGCGGCCGACGCGACCCAAGAGCTCTATCGCGCGGATGAAGTTGGACTTGCCGGCCCCGTTCGCGCCGACGAGCACGTTGAGGGCGCGGAGCTCGACCTCCGCCTCTCGGATCGAGAGGAAACCCGCGACCCGGAGGGATCGCACCAACTGCCGCGACATGGTGGTCACTCTACGGTCACGAACCACTCGACGCGGTGCCGGCGCGGGGCGCGCCGGCACCTTCGGGGTTACTCCGCCGGTGGGGTCCACTTGTCGGTGCGGGTCATGCCGGCCGCACGGCCCTTGCCGGCAATGACGAGGGCCATCTTCCGCGAAGCCTCGTCGATCATCTCGTCGCCGAGCATGACGGCGCCGCGCTTGCCGCCCTTGTCGGAGGTGAAGAACTCGTAGGCGTCGAGGATGTTCTCGGCGTGGTCGTAGTCGGACTGGTCGGGGCTGAAGACCTCGTTGGCGGCGTCGATCTGGCCGGGGTGCAGCACCCACTTGCCGTCGTAGCCGAGGGCGGCGGCGCGGCCGGCGACGCGGCGGAAGCCGTCGACGTCGCGGATCTGGAGGTAGGGGCCGTCGATGGCCTGGACGTCGTTGGCACGCGCGGCCATCAGGATGCGCATGAGGATGTAGTGATAGGCGTCGCCGACGTCGTAGCCGGGGGGCTGCTCACCGACGACGAGGGACTTCATGTTGATGGAGGCCATGAAGTCGGCGGGACCGAAGATGATCGTTTCGACCCGGGGCGAGGCGGTGGCGATGGCGTCGACCTCGACGAGACCGCGGGCGTTCTCGATCTGGGCCTCGATGCCGATCCGGCCGACCTCGTACCCCATGGTCTTCTCGATCTGGGTGAGGAGCAGGTCGAGCGCCTGCACCTGCTGCGCGGTCTGCACCTTGGGCAGCATCAGGCAGTCCAGGTTGGCCCCGGCCCCCTCGACGACCTCGACGACGTCCCGGTAGGTCCACTCGGTGGTCCAGTCGTTGACCCGAACCACCCGCGTCCGCTCGCCCCAACCGCCCTCGTTGAGCGCGGCCACGATGGTCTTGC
Organism: Kutzneria sp.; assembly: GCA_035492655.1. GTDB lineage: Bacteria > Actinomycetota > Actinomycetes > Mycobacteriales > Pseudonocardiaceae > Kutzneria. Next base: position 6,359 of record DATJJB010000035.1, read on the forward strand.
GCGCATCCGGCTTGGCCAACGGCGCGCAAGCGTCCTCCAGGTCCAGGAAGACCTGGTCGGCCGGCAGCGTCCGAGCCTTGTCGATCATCTTCTGGCTGGAGCCGGGGACGGCGAGACAGGATCGGCGGGGACGCGGCACGGCGGTACCTCCTTGTACTGGCCAGTAACTTATGGGGATGCTGGCACGGCTCAGGGGTGCCCGCCATTCGCTGAGTCACCCGTCACAGCCTCGTGCGAAGCTGAACCGGTGGAGATCACCCGTCTGCTGGACAACGCGCTGAAGAAGGCGGCCGCCGTCTGGATCGCCGTCGACGGCCGGCCGCGGCTGGTGTGGGCGCTGTGGCGGGACGGCGCGCTGTGGGTCGCGGTGGGCGACGAGCAGCAGGTCCCGGGCCTGCGCGACGGCGTGACCTGCACGATCACGGTCCGCTCCCCCACCACGCACTCGCACCTGGCCGACGTACGGGCCACCGCCGCCCAGGTCGAGCCGGAAAAAGACGTGACGGACGCGCTCCGGGCGGCCAGACTCAATGCCGAGCCGGCGTGGACAGAGGTGTACCGACTTGATCCGGATCCCCAAGGACTTCACGAAGACGGTGTTGAGCTGGGGTGACGATCACGCCACCGCCTGGCTGCTCGGGCTGCCGGAACTGTCGGCCGAATACCTCGATCGCTGGGACCTGACCCCGGACGGCGCTCCGCTCAACGGCTTCGTCAGCATCGTGCAGCCGGTGCGCCGGGCCGACGGCACGCCGGCCATGCTGAAACTGGGCCTGACGCACGAGGAATCCGAGCACGAGTGGTACGCACTGTCCATCTGGGACGGTAACGGCGCGGTCCGGCTGCTCGACCACGACGCCGACGACGGCGTGCTGCTGCTCGAACGGCTCAGACCGGAAACCCTTGCCACCCAACCGATCGAGCAAGCCCTGACCATCGCCGGCCGACTACGCAAGCGGCTGCTGCGACCGGCCCCGCCGCGGATGCGCACCCTACGCGCGAACGCCGCACGCTGGGCCGAGGAGCTGTCGGTGGCCGAGGGCGTGCCGGCGCACATCCTCGACGAGGCCGTCGACCACTGCCGCACCTTCGGCCCGCTGGCGCTGAGCCAGATGGTCAACGAGGACCAGCACTTCCACAACATCCTGGCCAGCGACCGCGAGCCGTGGCTGGTGATCGACCCCAAGGTGATCGCCGCCGACCCCGAGTTCGGCCTGGCCACGCTGCTGTGGAACCGCTTCGAACCGGACCGGATCCAGCACCGGCTGGACATGCTGGTCGAGATCGAGGACCTCGACCCCGACCGGGCCCGCGCCTGGACCTTCGTCACGGCCGTGGTGAACTGGGCCCAGGCCGACACCGACGCCTGGACCGCGCAACGCTGTCAGGTCATCGCCACCAGGCTGGCCGGCCTCTAACCGGCCCAGGACAGCTGCCCGCTGGCCACGTGCACCACGTCGCCGCGGACGGTGGCGGCCTCCGGCGTCACCGAGCAGTACAGAGTGGACGGCCGCCCCATCTCAATGCCTTGCCGTACAACAAACTCCGCTGTCTCGTCGATGAGCCCACGGTCGACCGCGAACGCGCACAGACCCACCGCGGCCGAGCCGGTGGCGGCGTCCTCGATGTCGCCGGCGAACACCCGGGCGTGGACCTGACCGTCGACCAACGAGAACACCTGCACGCCGTGCTCCGCGCCCGCGGCCCGAATCGCCGCCGGGTTCGGCACGGTCCGGGCGACCGCGTCCGGCTTGACCGCCAGGTACGCCCAGTCCAGGCCGCAGCCGGCGATCCCGGGGTCCACATCGGACAGATCGTCGACGGTGAGCCCGACCGACGCCGCCAGCACGGCCCGGTCCAGCCGCGGGCCGACGGTGCGCCGGCCACCGGTGATCCGCGAGCCTCGCTCGTCCACCTCCACCGGCAGCAGGCCGGCGAGGCACTCCTGGACGGCCGGGCCGAAGCCGATCACGCCGTCGCGGGCCAGCAGCCAGGACGTCCCCACGCTCGGGTGACCGGCGAACGGCAGCTCCTCACTCGGCGTGAAGATCCGCACCAGGTAGTCCGCGCCGGGCTGGGTCGGCGGCAGCGGGAAGGTCGTCTCCGAGTAGCCGAACTCCGCGGCAATTGTCCGCATCTGCTCGGCGGTCAGGTCCTCGCCGCCGTGCACCACGGCCAGTTGATTGCCGGAGAACGGGGTGTCGGTGAACACGTCCAGTACGTCGAACCGCAGCGTCGGCACGGGACAACGTTAGCCTTTGCCTGTGGCAGCCACAGACCGGATTTTTGTCGCCCAGTTGGCCGGATTGCCGGTATTCGGCCCGGACGGTGAGGCCATCGGCAAGGTGCGCGACGTGGTGGCGAGCCTGCGGACCGACCGCCTGCCGCCGCGGGTGCTGGGCATCGTGGTCGAACTGGTGACGCGGCGGCGCATCTTCGTGCCGATGCTGCGGGTCGCCGGCATCGAGCCGCACGCCGTCGTGCTGTCCACCGGCTCGGTGAACATGCGGCACTTCCACCAGCGCCCCAACGAGGTCGTTGCGGTCGGGCAACTGCTGGACGCCCGCGTCGGCATCGAGGGCAGCACGGTCAACGCGGTCGTCGTGGACGTGGCCATGGAGCCGACCCGCACCCGCGACTGGGAGATCAGCCGCGTCGCCGTCCGGGAGCGAACCGGGCGGCTGGGGCGGCGCGGCCCGGTGCAGGTGCTGCGCTGGGACGACGTCGTCGGCCTCGGCATGGCCGAGCTCTCCTCACAGCCGCAGGGCGCGCAGCAGCTGCTGGCCCAGTTCGACCGCATGCGCGCCGCCGACGTGGCCAACGCGCTGCGCGACCTGCCGGCCAAGCGCCGCTACGAGGTGGCCGACGCGCTGGACGACGAGCGGCTGGCCGACGTGATCGAGGAGCTGCCCGAGGACGACCAGAAGGCCCTGCTGGCCCATCTGGACGACGAGCGGGCCGCCGACATCCTCGAGGCGATGAACCCGGACGACGCCGCCGACCTGCTGGCCGAGCTGCCCGAGCCGGACAAGAACCGGCTGCTGGAGCTGATGGAGCCGGAGGAGTCGGCGCCGGTCAAGCGGCTGCTGGAGTACTCGTTCGACACCGCGGGCGGTCTGATGACGCCCGAGCCGGTCGCGCTCACCCCGGACGCCACCATCGCCGAGGCGCTGGCCCGGGCCCGCAACCCCGAGCTCACGCCGGCCCTGTCCAGCATGGTCTTCGTCTGCCGGCCGCCGACCGCCACGCCGACCGGCCGCTACCTGGGCTGCGTGCACCTGCAACGGCTGCTCCGAGAACCGCCGTCCGACCTGGTCGCCGGGGCGCTGGACACCGATTTGCCCCGGCTGCGGCCGACCGCGTCCCTCATCGAGGTGACCAAGTTCTTCGCGACCTACAACCTGGTGTGCGCGCCCGTGGTGGACGACGAGGACCACCTGCTGGGCGCGGTCACCGTGGACGACGTGCTGGACCACCTGCTGCCCGAGGACTGGCGGGAGACCCTGCACCATGATGAGGAGGGCGTCGCCAATGCCTGAGCTGACCTCGCGCCGGCGGCTCGACCAGCCCCGTGCGCCGCGCCGGTGGGCCATCGAGGTGGATCCCGAGGCGTTCGGCCGGTTCTCCGAGCGGCTGGCCCGGTTCCTCGGGACCGGCAAGTTCCTGTTCTGGCAGACGCTCATCGTGGTCATCTGGATCGCGCTGAACCTGTTCATGGTCAGCCTCCAGTGGGACCCCTACCCGTTCATCCTGCTCAACCTGGCCTTCTCCACCCAGGCCGCCTACGCCGCGCCGCTGATCCTGCTGGCCCAGAACCGGCAGGACGACCGGGACCGGATCTCGCTGGAGGAGGACCGGGCCCGGGCCGCCCAGACCACGGCCGACACCGAGTTCATGGCCCGTGAGCTCGCCGCCCTGCGCATCGCGGTCGGCGAGGTCGCCACCCGCGACTACCTGCGCAGCGAGCTCGACCGGCTACGGGCCGAGCTCGCCGGCACCAAGAAGCGCGAGAGGTCGCGGAAGTCCTCGACGCCATCGGCCGAGCAGATCCGCGACGACCCCCGCTGGGACGACGAGGAGTCGGTCACCCACAAGAGCTAACCCCGAATGTCACATGCGCTCCGCACTTGCCTTCAAACGGCAAGTGCGGAGCGCATGTGACAAAAAAGCGTGGGGGTCAGCGGCCGGCGGGGCTGACGGAGAGGAGCCGGCCGGCCAGGCCGCGGGACCGCACGGTGAGCTTGGCGGCGATCTGGGTCAGCACCTTGGCGGCCGGGGCCTCGGGGTCGGTCAGCACGAGGGGCGTGCCGACGTCGCCGCATTCGCGCAGCCGCGGGTCGAGCGGGACCTGGCCGAGCAGCGGCACGTCGGAGCCGACGGCCTTGGTCAGCGAGTCGGCGACGGTCTGGCCGCCACCGGCGCCGAACAGCTCCATCCGGCTGCCGTCGGGCATGTCCATCCACGACATGTTCTCGATGACGCCGGCCACCCGCTGCCGGGTCTGCAGGGCGATGGCACCGGCCCGCTCGGCCACCTCGGCGGCGGCCTGCTGCGGGGTGGTGACGACCAGGATCTCGGCGTTGGGGATGAGCTGCGCGACCGAGATGGCGATGTCGCCGGTGCCCGGGGGCAGGTCCAGCAGCAGCACGTCCAGGTCGCCCCAGAAGACGTCGGCCAGGAACTGCTGCA
>DATJJB010000036.1:0-18081 GCA_035492655.1 Kutzneria sp.
GCGGTCGAGGAGGACCGGGCGGTGCGGCGCCGGATGCGGCGCTCGCAGACCATCAACACCATCGGCCTGGTCTGCACCGGGGCCGTGCTGATCGTCGTGCTGATCACCAAGTTCCTGGCCGGCGCCTGGATCGCCATCGCCGCGATGGCCGCGATCTTCGCCCTGATGACGGCCATCCGCAAGCACTACGACACGGTGGCCGCCGAGCTGAGGATGGCTCAGTCCGAGCGGGACAACGCGGTCATGCCGTCCCGCAACCACGCCATCGTGCTGATCTCCAAGCTGCACCTGCCGACGCTGCGGGCGCTGTCCTACGCCAAGGCCACCCGCCCGGACATCCTGGAGGCGGTCACCGTCAACGTGGACGACGCCGACACCCGCGAGCTGGTGGCCGAGTGGGACCGGCAGGCGTTCAAGACGCCGCTGAAGGTGATCGAGTCGCCCTACCGCGAGATCACCAAGCCGGTGCTGGACTACGTGAAGCGGGTCCGCACCGACAACCCCCGCGACGTCGTCACGGTGTTCCTGCCCGAGTACGTGGTGGGTCACTGGTGGGAGCAGTTGCTGCACAACCAGAGCGCCTTGCGGCTCAAGGGCCGGCTGCTGTTCCAGCCGGGCGTCATGGTGACGAGCGTGCCGTGGCAGCTGGCGTCGGCCAACAAGCGGGCCGAGGCCGACCGGGTGGTCACTCCCGGCCAGATCCGCCGCGGTCTGGACACCCCCATCGAGCGTAGGAAGACGAGGACGTGACGCAGACTCAGCCCTGGACCGGTCGCCGTCTCGAGGTCGAGGTCGGCCCGGTCGCCCATGGCGGCCACTGTGTCGCCCGCGCCGAGGGCCGGGTGGTGTTCGTCCGGCACGCGCTGCCGGGGGAGCGGGTCGTCGTCGAGGTCACCGAGGACAAGGGCGGCTCCTTCTGCCGCGCCGACGCCGTCGAGGTGCTGGAGCCGTCGCCGGACCGCGTGGAGCCGCCGTGCCCGGTCGCCCGTCCCGGCGGCTGCGGTGGCTGCGACTGGCAGCACGCCTCGGCCGAGGCGCAGCGGTCGCTGAAGGCCGCCGTCGTCGCCGAGCAGCTCCAGCGCCTGGCCGGGCTGGACGTCGCCGTCGAGATGGAGGCGCTGCCCGGCGGTCTGGGTGAGTGGCGCACACGTTTGCGCATGGTCGTCGACGGCAAGGGGCGCGCCGGTTTCCGGGCCCATCGCAGCCACAAGGTCGTGCCTGTGCGCCGCTGCACCATCGCCGCGCCGGACCTCGTCGAGGAGGTCACCGCTCAGCACTGGACCCGTGGCGCGGAGCTCGACCTCACGGCCGACTCCATGGGCCACATGGACATCGTCGAGCGCCCGCAGCGAGGCCGGCCGCGAACCGTCTCCGGTGACGGCGTCGCCGTCGAGCGGGCCGGCGGGCGGGAGTGGCGGGTCGACGCCCACGGCTTCTGGCAGGTGCATCCCGAGGCCGCCGACCTGTACGCCGAGATCGTCCGTGAGTGGGCCGCCGCGCCCGTCGGCGGCACCGCTTGGGACCTCTACGGCGGCGCCGGCCTGTTCGCCGCCGTCCTCGCCGAGCAGGTCGGTCCCGACGGCTCCGTGCTCGTCGTCGAGTCCTCCCGCGCCGCCGTCGCCGACGGCCGTCGCAACCTCGCCGACCTTCCCCAGGTCCGTTTCAAGACCGCCTTGGTCGAGGACACTCCGTTGACCGGCCGTCCCGACGTCGTCGTCCTGGACCCGCCCCGCAAGGGCGCCGGCAAGGCCGTCGTCGACGCCATCGCCGCTTGCCAGCCTTCTCGTGTCATCTACGTCGCCTGCGACCCCGCCGCCCTGGCCCGCGACGTCGCCGGCTTCGCCGAACACGGCTACCGGCTGGAGCGGCTCCGGGCGTTCGACGCCTTCCCCATGACCCACCACATGGAGTGCATCGCCCTGTTGGTTCGCTGACCGCTCGTCGAACACGGCCAACCCTCGCTCCCGGCCCGCCGACCGTGAGTAAGGACTCATCGATGTGGTGATCCTGTGCAGAGTGCCAACTCCCGCATGCACCCAGCGTCTAATTGAGGGGGGACCCGACCGGCCGTCGGAGGCGCCGGCTCTGCTGGACGGGCGAGGGACCCGGGGCGGTGACGGTACGTTCCGTCACCACCTCGACAGGTGAAACGCCACGATCTCCGTAGACTGACAGGCGCCGTCGCGGCGGTGACGTGACGCAGTACACGGCGAGGAATTGACCCCGGCGCCAAAGGCGAGGTGAAGCGGTGACGCTGCTGGAATCCGTGCACGGACCGACTGATGTGAAGCGGATGGAGCAGGGTGAGCTGGAGCAGCTCGCGACCGAGATCCGGTCCTTCCTGGTGGAGAAGGTGGCCCGCTCGGGCGGCCATCTCGGCCCCAACCTGGGCATCGTCGAGCTGACGCTGGCCCTGCACCGGGTGTTCGACTCGCCGAGCGACGCGCTGCTCTACGACGTCGGGCACCAGTGCTACGTGCACAAGATCCTCACGGGCCGGGCCGACGGGTTCGACCTGCTCAAGCAGACCGGTGGCGTGTCGGGCTACCCGAACCGGGCCGAGAGCGAGCACGACTTCGTCGAGAACAGCCACGCCTCGACGGCGCTGTCCTACGCCGACGGCATGGCCAAGGCGTTCCAGCTGGCCGGCAGCCGGCGGCACGTGGTGGCGGTGGTCGGCGACGGCGCGCTCACCGGCGGCATGTGCTGGGAAGCGCTGAACAACATCGCGGCCGACCAGACCCGGCCGGTGGTGATCGTGGTGAACGACAACGGCCGCTCCTACTCGCCGACGATCGGCGGCTTCGCCGACCACCTCGCCTCGCTGCGCCTGCAGCCCGGTTACGAGCGGGCGCTGGAGAGCGGCAAGCGGACCCTGCAGCGGACCCCGGTGGTGGGCCCGGCGGTGTACGCGGCGCTGCACGCGGCCAAGCGCGGCATCAAGGACGCGCTGGCCCCACAGGCCATGTTCGAGGACCTCGGCCTGAAGTACCTTGGCCCGGTGGACGGCCACGACCTGGTGGCGCTGGAGGCGGCGCTCAAGCGGGCCAAGGCGTTCAACGGGCCGGTCATCGTGCACGCGGTGACCCGCAAGGGCAACGGCTACGCGCCGGCCGAGAACGACCCGGCCGACCAGATGCACCAGACCGGCGCGATCGACCCGGTCACCGGCAAGCCGCTCGGCCCGAAGGCGACCTCGTGGACGTCGATCTTCGCCGAGGAGCTGATCAGGGCCGGGGCCGAGCGCAAGGACGTGGTGGCGATCACCGCGGCCATGCTCGGGCCGACCGGCCTGGACAAGTTCGCCAAGGCCTACCCGGACCGCTGCTTCGACGTGGGCATCGCCGAGCAGCACGCGCTGACCTCGGCCGCCGGCATGGCGATGGCCGGTCTGCATCCGGTGGTGGCGATCTACTCCACGTTCCTCAACCGGGCCTTCGACCAGCTGCTGATGGACGTGGCCCTGCACAAGCAGCCGGTCACGCTGGTGCTGGACCGGGCCGGCATCACGGGTTCCGACGGACCCAGCCACAACGGCATGTGGGACCTGTCCATCCTGGGCATCGTGCCGAACATCAAGGTCGCCGCGCCGCGGGACGCCGTCACGCTGCGTGAGGAGTTCCGGGAGTCGCTGGCCATCGACGACGGGCCGTCGGCGCTGCGCTTCTCCAAGGGCGCCGTGGTGGAGCACGTGCCGGCGCTCGAGCGCGTGGGCACCGTCGACGTGCTCAGCAGGCCCGCCGACGCCACCGGCTCCGACGTGCTGCTGATCGCCGTGGGCGCCTTCGGTGAACTCGGTGTCGCCGCTGCTCAGCGGCTGGCCGACCAGGGCATCGGCGTCACCGTCGTCGACCCGCGGTGGGTGCTGCCGGTGCCGACCGAGCTGGCCGAGATGGCCGCCGAGCACCGCCTCGTCGTCACGGTCGAGGACAGCGGCCGGCACGGCGGCTTCGGCTGGGCCCTGGCCGCCGCCCTCCGCGACGCCGGTGTCGACGTGCCGATGCGGGATCTGGCCGTGCCGCAGCAGTTCCTTGAGCACGGTTCCCGCTCCGAGGTGCTGGCCCAGGTCGGCCTGACCGCCCAGGACGTCGCCCGCCGGGTGACCGAGTGGGTCGCCGGCCGCATGGGTGAGCCGGCCGCCGCCCAGGCCGAGGAGCCGGCCGAGGAGCGCAAGCACGGCTGACCGGACGTGATCGACGCCGGCCGGGAGCTACCAGCCCCGGCCGGCTTTTTTTAGCCCGGCCGCCCGGTTCGCCCGGCCGGCTTTCTCCACCGCTACCTCCCGCCGCGCCCTTTCTCGCCGGGCTGTGGCACGGTGGACAGGTGCGGATCCTGGTAGTCGAGGATGAACAGCCGCTGGCCGAGGCGATCGCCCGGGGCCTGCGGCGTGAGGGTATGGCCGTGGACGTCGCCTTCGACGGCGAGTCCGGCCACGAGAAGGTCACCGTCACCCGGTACGACGTGGTCGTGCTCGACCGCGACCTGCCGAAGATGTCGGGCGACGAGCTGTGCCAGGAGATCGTGCGGTCGGGGGCGCTGACCCGGGTGATCATGCTCACCGCCAGCTCGGCCATCGAGGACCGGGTGGAGGGCCTGTCGCTGGGCGCGGACGACTACCTGGCCAAGCCGTTCGCCTTCGCCGAGCTGGTGGCCCGGGTGCGGGCGTTGGCCCGGCGGGCGACGCCGGCGACGCCGCCGGTGCTGGTGGCCGCGGACGTGGAGCTGGACCCGGCCAAGCGGACCGTGATGCGCTCCGGCCAGCTGGTCGACCTGACCCGCAAGGAGTTCGGCGTCCTCGAGGTCCTGATGGCGGCCGGCGGCACCGTGGTGAGCAGCGAGGAGCTGCTGGAACGGGTCTGGGACGAGAACGCCGACCCGTTCACCACGACGGTGCGGGTCACGGTCATGACGCTGCGCAAGAAGCTCGGCGAGCCGGGCATCATCGAGACCGTGGTGGGCTCCGGCTACCGTGTGCCTGCCGCCGGCCGGGTCGCCGGGCCGGCACTGGACTCGGCAACAGGAGCCCGACCTGCTGAAAGTTGACGTGCCCGCGGTATCGCCCCGGCGGCGTGGGCCGGGGCTGCGGCTGCGTATCACCGCCGTCGCCGTGATCATCGTCGCCGCCGTGAGCGCGCTGCTGCTGTGGCTGGGCTGGCTGCTGGTCGGCCTCGTCGTGCGCGGGGCCGTGCCGCAGCTGCCGGCCGACAGCAAGATCCTCGTCGACGGGGTCGTGGTCGACGCCTCCAGCCTGGGCGCCGTGCTCGAACAGCACGCCCGTGCCCAGGTGCTCGGCGCCGGCGTGGTGGCCTTCGTGCTGCTGCTCGTCGCCGCCGCCATCCTGGCCTGGACGTTCACCGGCCGCGCCCTGCGGCCCCTGCACGACGTCACCTCGACCGCTCGGCGGCTGTCGGCCGAGTCGCTGGGGGAGCGGATCGCCCTCAACGGCCCGGACGACGAGGTGGCCGAGCTCGCCGACACCTTCGACGCCATGCTGGACCGGCTCCAGGGCGCGTTCGACTCCCAGCGCCGGTTCGTGGCCAACGCGAGCCACGAGCTCCGGACCCCGCTGGCCGTCATCCGCACCGAGCTCGACGTCACGCTGTCCGACGACCGGGCCGACGTCGAGGAGCTGCGGCGGATGGCCGACGTGGTCGGCACCGCCGCGCTGCGGGCCGAGCAGCTCGTCGAGGCCCTCCTGCTGCTGGCCCGCACCGACGGCATCGGCCTGGCCGTGCACGAGCCGGTCGACCTAGCCGCGGTCGTCGCGTCGGCGTGGCGCTCGGCCGGCCGAGAGGCTGCCGCGAGGGGCGTGCAGGCCCGGTTCGCCACCTCGCCGGCCCCGACGGTCGGCGATCCGGCGCTGCTCGAACGCGTCGCCGGCAACCTGCTGGAGAACGCCGTCCGGCACAACCTCGACGGCGGCTGGATCGAGGTCGCCACGGAGAGCGGTCCCGAGTGGACCCAGCTTCGGGTGTCGTCGAGCGGCCAGCTGATCGCCCCTGAACTGGTCGGCGAGCTGTTCGAGCCCTTCCGCCGCGGTGGCGTCGACCGTACCGCCCGTACGGGCACCGGCCTGGGCCTGTCGATCGTCCGGGCCGCCGTGCTGGCCCACCACGGCACCGTCCACGCCGACGCCGTTCCTGGCGGCGGCCTGGCCGTCACGGTGCGGCTGCCGGCCAAGCCGTGAGCTCGAGTTGCGAGCGTGAGACGTGGCTCTCAGGGTGGAAGAAGACCCGGCGGTCCGGCTGTTGCACACGGTGACCGTGAATCGAGAAAGTCGAGGGAAGCGTCTCCTATGCCTTTCGTGCCCACCATCAAGCTGAACAACGGCGTCGAGATCCCGCAGCTCGGGTTCGGCGTGTTCCAGGTGCCCGACGAGGAGACGACGGCGGCCGTCACGACGGCGCTGGAGGCCGGGTACCGCAGCATCGACACGGCGGCGGCCTACCGCAACGAGCGCGGCGTCGGCGAGGCCGTCAAGGCGTCCGGCATCGACCGCGACGAGCTGTTCATCACGACCAAGCTGTGGAACGCCGACCAGGGCTACGACAGCACGCTGCGCGCCTTCGACAAGAGCATGGCGCAGCTGGGGCTCGAGCAGCTGGACCTGTACCTGATCCACTGGCCGGTGCCCAAGGCCGACAAGTTCGTCGAGACCTGGAAGGCGTTCGAGCAGCTGCACTCCGACGGCCGGATCCGGGCCATCGGTGTGTCCAACTTCCAGCCGACGCACCTGCGCCGGCTGCTGGACGAGGGCCTGACCCTGCCGGCGGTCAACCAGATCGAGCTGCACCCGGCGTTGCAGCAGGCCACCCTGCGCGCGTTCCACACCGAGCACGGCATCGCCACCGAGGCCTGGAGCCCGCTGGCCCAGGGCGAGGTGCTGGACGCCCCGGAGATCACCAAGGCGGCTGAGAAGCACGGCAAGTCGCCGGCTCAGATCGTGCTGCGCTGGCACCTCCAGCTCAGCAACATCGTGATCCCCAAGTCGGTGACGCCCAAGCGCATCAAGGAGAACATCGAGGTGTTCGACTTCGAGCTGGACGGCGACGACCTGGCCGCGATCGCCACCCTGGAGCGCGGTCACCGCACCGGCCCGGACCCGGACACGTTCAACGCCGGCGCCTAAGGCCAGCCGGTGCCGCGGGAAGTCGGTTTCGGCTTGGCGGCGAGCTTCACGCAGGCGGCTTTCGCCTGCTCCTGCAACCAGTCCGGCGGCACCGCGCCGCCGGACTGGTGTTTGCGGGCCTCCTCGACCAACGCCTGCAACGCCTCGTACTGGTCGCCGTCCAGGCCCATCTCCTGGTAGTCCAGGCCGGTGTCCTTGGCGTTGCCGAGAATGTCCTTGGCCCAGTAGACAAGTTGGTTCGTGCACGTGGCCACGGGGTCCACTGTGGACGTCGAGGTGGCCGCGGGCGGCGTGGCCGGCCCGCCGGCACAGCCGGCAAGCACTGACAGCGCGGCAAGGCCGACCAGCGCGCGTCTCATGGCGCTAGAACGCGTCCCCGCCGGAGAACTGCTCCTCCAGCGTGTCCACGGTGCCGGCGAGCAGCGTGAGCGGGTCGACGAACTCGTTGATGTCCAGGTTCTCCAGCGGCAGCGCGTGCCGCAGCACCACGTGCTCGCCCATGATCGCGACGCCGCCGACCACGGTGGTGTGCCCGACCTCCTTGAGCAGCGCGGCCAGATCGACCTTGGCCGCCAGGCCGCACGGCGAGGCGATCTGCACCCAGTCCTCCTTGCCGTCCAGCACCTCGTGGCTGAGCCAGATCACCTGGCTGCGCTCGTCGTCGAACTCGACGTGGATGCTCACCTCGTCGGCCGTCAGGTCGATGACCTGGTACTCGCTGCGTACGAAGGCCACCAGGTCGCCCCACGTCGCCATGACTCACCCTTTTCCGCCGGCTGAACAAGATCACTCGACGATAGGCGCTGCGACACGGCGGCGGAAAGACCCTCGCGGGTGGTCACACCAGGCGCAGGTGCGCGGTCCGGCCGCCCGGCGTGCGCAGCGCGTAGGACCGGCCGGGCAGGGCGGTGACCACCAGCCCGAACACGATGTTGTTCAGCTCCTGCGTGCTCAACATCAGCTCGGCCGCCAGCTCGTGCGGGCCCATGCCCTGCTCACGCAGCGCCTTGAACACCTTGGCCAGCAGCTGCGAGGACTCCCGCGCCTGGTCGCTCTCGGCGTCGACCCGGGCCAGGTCGGTGCACAGCGACCGGTAGACGTCGTCGCCGACCTGCCGCAGCTCGCGCAGCCGCCGGGTCAGCGCCAGCGGCGACACCCGCCAGCGCGGGCAGGCCCGCAGCACCTGGTCCTTGGTCGGGTCGTCCGGCACGTAGGTCAGCACGTCCACGTCCGGCATCAGCATGGCACTGGCGAAGGCGTCGGCCTCCGCCTCGACGTCGACGCCGTCGAGCGGCCGGCCGCCGGCGTGCAGGACGAGGTGCCCGAGCTCGTGCGCGGCGTCGAACCGCCCGTGCTCGGCCGACTTGGCCGTGTTGAGGAAGACGTACGGGGTGCCCTCGTGCCAGAACGAGAAGGCGTCGACATCGGTGTGGTCGACGCCGAGCGAGAAGACCCGAACTCCGTGTGCCTCCAACAGATGCACGAGGTTCGGCGCCGGCTTGCTGCCCAGCTGCCACTGTTCGCGGACGGCGTCCACGGCCGCGCTCGGCGTGCTGTCGACCGTCGGAACGTCCACCTCGGGCAGCGTGAACCGGCGTTCCAGGAAGGCGTTGAACTCGATGGCCAACCGGCCGGCGGCCAGCGCTGCGGTCCGCCGCCGGGCCGGCAACTTGGCCCTGGCCCGGAACGACACGACGTCCTCGGCCAGCTCGGCCGGCTCGCCGGCGGCGAAGAACTCCACCGGGAAACCCAGGACCCGGGCCAGCTCGGTGAGCTCGGCCTCGGCCGGGGTCCGGCGGCCGTGCTCGAAGTCCGACACCGACCGCGGGCCGACGTCCAGCGCTCGCGCGAGAGCCGCGGCGGTCAGCTGACGCCGCTGGCGGGCGAGCTTGAGACGGGCCGGCGTGAACATTGGAGATCATTCTTCCGGGTGCTCACCCGGTCGACGCAACAGACGTCCCCGAGTGGAGTGACGGGGTCGCCCGAATCGGTCAACCGAGACGGCTCGCCAGCGCCCTCCCGAGGCCGTTGCCGGACAGCCACGCGGTCTGCACCCGCGACTGGCCCCAGGCGTCGCCGCAGAGCCCGATGTTGTCGTCGTCCAGGTGATACGGCTCGGTCGACGGGGCGCCGGGGCTGGCGTGCAGCCACTGGTGGGCGTAGCCGGTGACGGGCCGCGCCGTCAGCCCGAGCACGGCTTCGACGGCATCCTCGACCTCGGCGATCACCTGGTCGTGCGCGCCGAGCCGGGACGCCGTGTAGGCGGCTGTGGTGTGCGCGACGAGCACGGGAGCGCGGTCGCCGCGCCGGTGGCCGTCGTCGCAGACGGACGTCAGGACGTCGTGCCCGTTGACGAAGGCGCCGCGGAAGTCGGGCCACGTCCGGTCCGGATAGCGCAGGGTGACGGCGAACGCCGGCTGCCAGTCCTGCCCGTCGGCGGCGGCCCGGGCGGCTCGCAGACAGGGATCCAGCACGGCCAGCGCCTGCGGACCCGGCGCGGCCAGCACGACGGCGTCCACGGGCACCCCGTCGACCAGCGGCCCGGGCTCCACGGCCGTCACGGCGTGCTGGAGCTTCACGGTCAGTCCGTCAGCCAGGGACTCGGCCAGACTTCGCAGTCCCTGCGGTGCGGCCCAACGCATCGGGCCCGGCCGCGGCTCCCGCCGGCCGTCCTGGCAGGCGACCAGGGTGTCGGTCCACTCCCGGGCCAGCCCGGCCCGCCGCCAGCCCTGCACGACGGCGTCGAAGGACGGGTCGCTCACCGTGAAGTAGGCGGCCCCGATGTCGGCCGGGCGGCCGTCGTAGCGGCGGGTCGCCAGGCGACCGCCGACCACCGGCGTGCGTTCCAGCACGCGGACGTCGATGCCGGCATCGACCAGGACCCGGGCACAGGCCAGGCCGGCGATGCCGGCGCCGACGACCACAACGCTCACGAGGCCAACAGTAGGGGCGTCACTCCCACACCTCGATCGCTCGTACCACGAATGGCGCACGCGGCACGTAGGTCCCGCCCTTCGGGTACGTGGTGAACTCGGCCTCGGTGGCGCAGCCGGCGCTCTCGTAGACCGACACGTCCTTGGTCATCAGGTTGGCCAGCGATCTGGCCACCAGCTTCTCCGGCAACGGAACGCAGACACTGGTGCCGGACACCGTCTCCAGCGAGAGACGGGCGACCTTGCCGGCGTAGTTCTCCGCGCCCCAGGCGCAGAACGAGCCCGCGTCACAGGTCGAACCGGCCTCGGGACCTGCCTGAGCGGGCGTTGCTGTGATGATCACCATGGCGACCGATATGAGCGCCGTTCGAACCACCATTTCGGCTCCTTCCCCAGTTGTTTTCGCAGCTAGGAGCCTTGTCGCGGCGCCGGACCGTGTACGCGGAACTATTCCCGTTCACCCGTCCGTGGTTGCGGTTCACCCGCCGGTGAGCTACCCCACCCCGGGATCGTGTTCGGACCGCTACGAAAGGGGGTAAGACAGTGCTGTGGCAACCACTCTGCTGACCCGTCCCGCCCCGCAGCTCCGTCGTGACCAGCGCGCGCTGGTGGAGGCGATCCGGCGAATGACGGACTTCGAGGCGGTGGCCGTGCTGCGTGGATTCGACAAGACCAGCCGGGCCACCCGCGACGCGATCAACGACGCCGTGCGCGAGCACGGCGGGCACATCATCGACGTGACGCCGGTGCCCGGTCTCGGCGAGCTCGCCGCCGTGCCGGTGGCCGACCTCGTCGTCGCGACCAACCGTGCGCTGGCCCCGGCGGCCGAGCGCCTGGCCGCGTACTGGAACGTGCCGGCCGTCGTGCTCGGCGACGGCGGCGAGCACGGGCGCCTGGTGCGGACCCGGCAGCCCGCTGTCTTCGTCAGCAACGAGACCGGTGGCCAGGACGTGGTCGTCCGGCAGCTGCGGCTGCTCGGCCCGGTCACCTGGACGGACGGCACCGCCCCGGCCCGGCCGGCCGAGGAGCTCGTGCTCAAGCCGACCATCGAGGGCATGGTGGTCACCGCCCAGTACGCCGGCACGTCCGTCACCCGGCCGGCCAGCCGGATGATCGAGGTCGAGATCACCGACGAGATCGTGGCCGAGATCGACGGCCACGCCGGCCTGGTCGGCACCGGCCGCTACGAGGCCCGGCCCACCACGCGCCCGGTGTGCCGCGTGGCAGTCAACGGCTGAGCCTCTTTCGGCCGTCAGAGGCGGCGCTGAGGGCCCGTACGGGCCCTCAGGCGAGCCGCTCGGACAGGCTCATGGCGTCGATCGGCGCCCGCACCTTGGCGTCGTTGTCGAAGTAGACGTACGCGTCGCCGCGCTCGTGCCACGTGCGGACCTTCTCGGCCCAGCGGTCCAGCGCCTCGTCGGTGTAGCCGCTGACGTAGAGCTCCTCGTCACCGTGCAGGCGGGCGTAGGCGAAGTCGGCGGTCAACTCCTCGAAGTACGGCCACTTCTTGGCCGTGTCGGCCACCACCAAGGCCACGTTGTGCTCGCGCAGCAGCCGCAGGCACTGCTCGTCCTGGAAGCTCGCGTGCCGCGGTTCCAGGGCGTGCCGCATCGTCCGGTCGCCGTCGATCTGGAGGCCCGTGTCGTCCTCGACACGGTCGTCGTGCCGGGCCCCGAGTTTCGCCGCCTCGGCCGTGGTTCGGGGCAGCAGGGCCAAGAACTCGGCCAGCACGGCGGCGTCGAACTGGAGCGTGGCCGGCAGCTGCCACAGCAGCGGGCCGAGCTTGTCCCGCAGCCGCAGCACTCCCGAGGCCAGGAAGTTGGCCACCGGGATCTCGGCGTCCTTGAGCCGCTTCATGTGCGTGATGAACCGCGGACCCTTGGTCGCGAACACGAAGTCGTCCGGCGTCTGCGCGGCCCAGCTCAGGAAGCTCGCCGGCTTCTGCCGCCCGTAGAAGGTGCCGTTGATCTCCACCGAGTTCAGCCGCTCGGCCAGGTACGCCAGCTCGCGCTTCTGCGTCACGCCCTTCGGGTAGAAGGTGCCGCGCCACGGCGGGTACACCCAGCCCGACGTCCCGATCCGGATCACCGGCCCATCCTGCGCCGTCAGCCCCGTTCCCGCACCAGATCGGCCAGCCGCACCGCGTCCCGCGGCGCCCGGCCGCGCATCGTGTTGTCGAAGTACACGAACACGTCACCGGCCGCTTTCTCGATCCGGTCGGCCCACGCCGTCAGCTCCCGGTCGTCGTACCCGCTGATGTACAGCTCTTCGCCGCCGTGCAGCCGGATGTAGCTGAAGTCCGCCGTCGTCACGTCGAACACCGGCCATCTCCCGGCCCCGTCCGAGTAGACGACGGCCACGTTGTGCTGCCGCGCCAGCTCGTAGAACTCGTTGGTCCGGAAGCTTTCGTGCCGCACCTCGATCGCGTGCCGGGCCACCGGATCCAGCTGCGCCAGGAACTCCGCCACCACCGCCGCGTCGAACTTGAGCGTGTCCGGCAACTGCCACAGCACCGGCCCCAGCCGGTGCCCCAGCTCCAGCACTCCCGAGCCGAAGAACTCCCGCAGCGCCTCCGCCACCCCACGTAACCGCCGGACGTGCGTGACCTCGCGGATCCCCTTCACCGCGAACACGAAGTCCTTCGGCACCTGCCCCGCCCACGAGCGATAGTTCTCCGCCGTGCGCAGCGAGTAGAACGTCCCGTTGATCTCGATGGTGTCCACCCGCCCGGCCAGGAACTCCAGCTCCCGGCGCTGCACCAGGCCCGTCGGATAGAAGTCCCCGCGCCACTCCGGGTACTTCCACCCCGAGGTGCCGATCCTGATCATCACTCCATGGTGGGGCGACTCCCCGCCGCGCGCAGTGTCAGGCGCCTTCGAGCAGCTCAGCCAGCCGCTTCGTGTCGTCCAGATAGCGCTGGTACGGGAAGCCCGCCGCGAGCAGCCCGGTCTTCAGCTCGTCGTAGAGGGGTTTTCCGGCCGTGTGAAAGGCCTTCTGGCCGGTGTCGGTCAGCCGGACCAGCCGCCGCCGGGCGTGTGTCGGGTCGATCGTCACCTGCACGAGGCCGTCGGCCTCCAGCGGCCGCAGGGCCCGGCTGACCGCCGGGTCGGAGATCGACAGCGCCTGGGCGAGCTGGTGTTGTGTCGCCGGCTGGATGTCCTCCAGCGTGCCCAGCAGCCGGATCTGGCTGTAGGTCAGGCCGTCCCGGTCGTCGGTGCGCTGCCGGGCGGCGTCGCCCAGCAGCAGCACCACCCGGTGCAGCAGGTCCGCGAGTCCGTCGTCCACGTGAGCCAGCATACAGGAGTGTTGACTGGTTAATATTAACTAGGTAAGACTGGCGTCATGGACACCACCTCGTACCTGCTCCAATCGGCCTTCCCCGTCATCTGGATCCTGGTCCCGGCCATCGGGGCGTATCTGAAGGGCCGCCGGGCCGACACGCCCGCGGCCAAGCTGGAGATCTGGCAGCGCTGGTGGGGGATCGGCGCCATGGGCATCGGCTCGCTGTGGATGACCGTCGCGTTCCTGGTCTTCCCGGACGTCATGGCCGAGGCCATCGGCTTCCCGCGCACGCCGTTCCTGTTCGAGATCGCCTTCGCCAACCTCGGCCTGGCGGTCATGGGCTTCCGGGCCGCGTCGGCGAGCACCCGTGAGCGCCTCACCATCGGCCTCGGCGCCGGCATGTTCCTCTGGGGCGCCGTGGTCGGCCACGTCTACCAGTGGTTCGCCAACGGTGACCACGCCCCCGGCAACACCGGCGGCGTGCTGGTCACCGACATCCTCATCCCGGCCGTGATGATCGCCCTGGCCGTCCGGGCCCGGCGGCTGACCCCCGCCCCGACCGCCCACCTGGTCTGAACACGACAAAGCCGGTCGCCCGCGCGGACGACCGGCTTTCGTATGCCGGGGATCAGGCCGGAACCGAGGCCACACCCGGCGCCAGGAAACGCTTCCCGGTGACGCGCTCGGAGACGCCGGCGCGGTCCAGGTACGGCGTGATGCCGCCGAGCCAGAACGGCCAACCGGCGCCCAGGATCAGGCACAGGTCGATGTCCTGGGCCTCCGCGACCACGCCCTCGTCGAGCATGATCCGGATCTCCTGGGCCAGGGCCTCCTCGGCCCGGTCCCGCAGCTCCTGGGCGGTCAGCGGGGACGAGCCGGGCTGCCACAGGGCGGCGACCTCGGGGTCGACCTGGGGCTTGCCGGTGGCGTCCCAGGTGTAGACGGCGGTCTTGCCGGCGGCGACGAAGCGCTTCATGTTCTCGCTGACGCCGAACCGGTCGGGGAACGCCTGGTGCATGGTCTCGGCCACGTGCAGCGCGACGGCGGGGCCGACGAGCTGGAGCAGGATGAGCGGGCTCATCGGCAGGCCCAGCGGGTCGAGGGCCTTGTCGGCGACCTCGAACGGGGTGCCCTCGTCGACGGCCCGGATGACCTCGCCCAGGAAGCGGGTGAGCAGCCGGTTGACGACGAACGCGGGCGCGTCCTTGACCAGCACGCTGGACTTCTTCAGCTGCTTGCTGACGGCGAACGCGGTGGCCAGCGTGGCGTCGTCGGTCTGGTCGCCGCGGACGATCTCCAGCAGCGGCAGCACGGCGACCGGGTTGAAGAAGTGGAAGCCGACGACCCGCTCGGGGTGGGCCAGCTTCGCCGCCATCTCGGTGATGGACAGCGACGAGGTGTTGGTGGCCAGCACGCACTCGGCCGACACGTGCTCCTCGACCTCGGCGAACACCTGCTGCTTGACCGACAGCTCCTCGAACACGGCCTCGATGACGAAGTCGGCGTCCGAGAAGGCGGCCTTGTCCAGCGAGCCGGAGACCAGCGCCTTCAACCGGTTCGCGGCGTCGGGCGACAGCCGCTTCTTGGCCTGCAGCTTGTCGATCTCGCCGTGCACGTAGCCGACGCCCTTGTCCACCCGCGCCTGGTCGATGTCGGTCAGCACGACCGGCACCTTCAGCTGCCGGACGAACAGCAGGGCCAGCTGGCTGGCCATCAGGCCGGCGCCGACCACGCCGACCTTGGTGACCGGCCTGGCCAGCGACTTGTCCGGCGCGCCCGCGGGCTTGCGGGCCCGCTTCTGCACCAGGTTGAACGAGTACAGCCCGGTGCGCAGCTCGTCGGTCATCAGCAGCGAGGCCAGACCGTCGGTCTCGGCCGCGTAGCCGGCGTCGAGGTCGTTGCCGCGAGCCAGCTCCAGCAGCTCGAGCGCCTTGGTCGCGCCCGGAGAAGCGCCGTGGGTCTTGGCCTCGACGAACGCACGGCCGCGGGCCAGCGCGTTGTCCCACGCCTCGCCGCGGTCGATCTCCTTGCGGGGCACCGAAACGGAGCCGTTGACGACCTGGGCCAGCCAGCCGAACGACTGCTCGAGGTAGTCGGCCGAGTCGAAGACCACGTCGACGATGCCGAGCTCGGCGGCCTGCGCCGGCTTGAGCATCTTGTTCTGGTTCAACGCGTTCTCGATGATCACGGTCACCGCGGCGTCGGCCCCGATCAGGTTGGGCAGCAGCTGCGTGCCGCCCCAGCCCGGGAACAGGCCGAGGAACACCTCGGGGAAGGCGATCGCGGCGGCGTTGGACACCAGGGTCCGGTAGTGGCAGGACAGCGCCAGCTCGAGGCCGCCGCCCATGACCGCGCCGTTGACGAAGGCGAAGGTCGGGATCGACGACTCGGTGAACCGGCGGAACACGTCGTGCCCGGTCTGCGCGATCTGGCGGGCCAGCTCCGGCGAGGACAGCTGCTCGACGCCGGACAGGTCCGCGCCGACCGCGAACACGAACGGCTTGCCGGTGACGGCGATCGCCGCGGGAGCGGCGGCCAGCGCCTCGTCCAGCGCGGCGTTCAGCGACACCAGGCTCTGCGGCCCGAAGGTCGACGGCCGGGTGTGGTCGAAGCCGTTGTCGATCGTGATCAGGGCGACGGGCTTCGACAGCCCGGGCACCGGGATCAGCCGAGTGACGGCCAAGGTGACGACCTCGTCGGGGAAAGCGGCCTTCGCCTGCTCAGCGGAGATGGTCACTTGTCCCCCTCGAAGTGCGGGTTCTCCCAGATCACGGTGCCGCCCATGCCGATGCCGATGCACATGGTGGTGATGCCGTAGCGGACGTCGGGCCGCTCGGCGAACTGGTGGGCCAGCTGCGTCATCAGCCGCACGCCCGAGGAGGCCAGCGGGTGGCCGGTCGCGATGGCGCCGCCCCACTGGTTGACCCGCGGGTCGTCGTCGGCGATGCCGAAGTGGTCAAGGAAGGCCAGCACCTGCACGGCGAACGCCTCGTTGACCTCGAACAGGCCGATGTCCTCGATGGACAGACCGGTACGGGCCAGCGCCTTCTCGGTCGCCGGCACCGGACCGACACCCATCACCTCGGGCTCGACGCCGGCGAAGGCGTAGCCGACCAGCCGCATCGCGACCGGCAGGCCCAGCTCGTTGGCGGTGGCCTCGTCGGCCAGCAGGCAGCCGGTGGCGCCGTCGTTGAGACCGGCGGCGTTGCCGGCGGTCACCCGGCCGTGCGGGCGGAACGGCGTCTTCAGCGCGGCCAGGTCCTCGACCGTGGTGCCGGGACGCGGCGGCTCGTCGGCGGTGGCCAGGCCCCAGCCCTTGTCGGCCGAGCGGGTGGCGACGGTGACGAACTCGGGGCCGATCTTGCCGGCCTTGACCGCGGCGTCGTACTTGGCCTGCGAGGCGGCGGCGAACGCGTCGGCCCGGTCCTTGGTGATGTGCGGGAAGCGGTCGTGCAGGTTCTCCGCGGTCTGGCCCATGACCAGCGCGGAGGTGTCGACCAGGCGGTCGGCCAGGAAGCGCGGGTTGGGGTCGACGCCCTCGCCCATCGGGTGGCGGCCCATGTGCTCGACGCCGCCGGCGATCACCACGTCGTAGGCGCCGAAGGCGATGCCGCCGGCCGCGGTGGTGACGGCGGTCATCGCGCCGGCGCACATGCGGTCGATGGCGTAGCCCGGCACCGACTTGGGCAGGCCGGCCAGCAGGGCGGCGGTCCGCCCGATGGTCAGGCCCTGGTCGCCGATCTGGGTGGTGGCCGCGATGGCGACCTCGTCCACCCGCTCCGGCGGCAGCTCGGGATGGCGGCGAAGCAGCTCGCGGATCACCTTGACGACGAGGTCGTCCGCCCGGGTCTCGGCGTAGATCCCCTTGGGGCCCGCCTTGCCGAACGGCGTGCGCACGCCGTCGACGAAGACCACGTTGCGCACGGCCCGGTCCGTCATCGGCGCTACTGGTGCGGCCACGGCGTGCTCCTCCTCAGCTTTGAGTTCGGGTCGGCCGTCCGTACCGGCCGGTAACCGGGACTCTAGTCCGAGTTACTGGCCGGTAACCAGCAGGGTGGCTGAACTCATGCTGCCGCAGCCTTGAGCGCGTTGCTCAGTGGCTCCGCGGTGAGCTCGACCTGCCACGGCCGGGCGTGCCCGGCGCGGAGCACCTCGGCCACCGTGGCCGGGTCGAGGTCGGCCGGCGGCTCCCAGCAGGTGCGCCGGACCAGGTCGGGCAGCAGCAGGTTCTCCACCGGCAGTTTCAGGCTCTCGGCGATGCCGGTCAGCGCGGCCCGCGCGGCGGCCAGCCGGGCGGCGGCGTCGGGGTCGCGGTCGGCCCAGCGGTTGGGGGGTGGCGGGCCGTCGTGCGCGGGGGAGACCTCCGGCAGCTCCTTGCGGTTCAGTCCACGGGCCTTGACCAGCGCGTCGGCCCACAGCTTCACGGTCCGGCGCTGCGAACGGCCGCGGAACACCGGCAGGGCGAGCAGGTCGGCCTCGGTCGCCGGATCGGTCACGGCGGCGTCGATGATGGCGCTGTCCGGCAGCACCCGTCCGGGGGCGATGTCCCGCTGGCGGGCCAGCCCGTCCCGGGCCTCCCACAGCGCCCGCACGGCAGCCAGCTGGCGGGGATTGCGCAGCCGGTGGATGCCGGACGTGCGCCGCCACGGCTCGGCCCGCGGCTTGGCCGGCGGCGCGGTGCGCACCGCCTCGAACTCCTGCCAGGCCCAGTCGAGTTTGCCCTGCTCACGCAGCTCG
>DATJJB010000037.1:0-6661 GCA_035492655.1 Kutzneria sp.
GGGACCTGGTAGCCCTTGTACTTGATGAGCTCCTTGACCCGGTCGACGATGCTGACGATGCCGTTCTCGTCGATGACAGCGACATCGCCGGTGTGCAGGAAGCCGTCGGAGTCGAGGGTGGCGGCGGTGGCCTCGGGATTGTTGAGGTAGCCGGTCATGAGGTTGGGCCCCTTGCACCAGAGCTCGCCGCGCTCGCCGACGCCGAGTTCCTCGCCGGTGGCGAGGTCGACGACCTTGTTCAGCATGTTGGGCACGATGAGCCCGACGGTCCCGATGGCGATGTCGTCACGGCTGTCGGGAATGGTGTGGCTGACGGGGGCCATCTCGGTCATGCCGTAGCCCTGCTTGATCTTGCAGCCGAGGCGCTTGTGCACGGCCTCCGCCAGTTCCTCGTCGAGGGGAGCGGCGCCGGAGAAGAGGACCTTCAACGCGGACAGGTCGTACGAGTCGACGATGGGGTGCTTGGCCAGCGCGACGGCGACGGGCGGGGCGATGTAGACGCGGTCGGTGCGATGCTCGGCGATGACCCGGAGGAACTCGGGCAGGTCGAACTTGGGCATGGTGACGACGGTGGCCCCGATGGCCAACGCGTGGTTGAGGGTGACCTGCATGCCGTAGATGTGGAAGAACGGCAGCACGGCAAGGACCCGCTTGATGTCGGCGGTGTCCATCATCGCGTCGGTCTGCACGATGTTGGCGACGAGCGCCCGGTGCGTGAGCATGACGCCCTTGGCCCGGCCGGTGGTGCCCGAGGAGTACGGCAGCACGGCGAGGTCCGTGGCGGTGTCGAAGGTGATCGACGGCGCGGGGGCGGTGCAGGCGAGCAGGTCGGACAGGCTGGTGTGCCCATCGGCCTTGTCCAGCACGAAGACGTCGGCGATGCCGGCGAGTTTGGCGGCGGCGGTGGCCCGGTCCAGGAACGCGGAGACGGTGAACAACGCCTTGGCGCCGGCGTCGGTGAGCTGACCGGCGACCTCCTCGGCGGTGTACAGCGCGTTGGCGGTGGTGGCGACGGCGCCGGCCCGCAGGATGCCGTGCAGGGTGATGGCGTACGCGGGCGTGTTGGGGGCGAACAGGCCGATCACGTCGCCCTTGACGAACCCCCGCTCGGCCAGCGCGGCGGCGAGGCGGTCGACGGCGGCGGCGAACTCGCCGTAGGTGATGGTGAGACCGCTGATGCCGTCGATCAACGCGGGTCGGTCGGCCTTCTCGGACAGCCCCCGGAAGATCAGCTCGTGCACGGGCTGAGTGGGGATGTCGACATCGGGGTAGGAACTGCGAAAGACCATGGCGACCCTGCCTTGCTCGCTGCGACACCTGCGACCCTGTGGACCCTGCCACGACGCAGGGGTGGTGAGCGAGCCCACACGCGAGTCGACCCTGATGTTGTTCGAACAAGGACTGCCGTTACGAGACACCATCGGGATTCACTCTGATGGCGTAACGAATCTACTTGTGGTGGGTATTATTCGTCTGCGAAGTTGTCCTGACCCACCGGATCGGCTCTCACACACTCCCCGATCCGGCGAGTGCAGCGCGGTTCGTCCCCCCGTCGAACCGCCGACCCGCTACGGCCCCCTGCGGCACCCCCTCGCCCAGGACCGCCGCCGCGGCGGGTGAATCGACGTGGGACGGCCCGGGGCCTCGACTCCCCTTCGACCCGGGACCGTCCCACGGTTCATGTTCAGCTCACGGCGCGAGCCTTGCGACGGCGCACGTAGTAGTACACGGCGCCGGCGGGAATGCCGATGACCAACAGGAACGGCAGCAGGGCGCCGAGGCCGACGCCGATCCCGTTGAACGTGGCGAGCAAAGCGTGCCAGCCGCCGCCCAGAGCGCTGAGGAAGCTGGCCTCATCGGCCGGCGGAGGCGCGGGGGCGTCGGTCCGGCTCACGTCGACGGTCACGGTGGACATGGCGACCTGGGCGGCCAACGAGTCGTGGCGCTGCTCGAGCGACTCCAGGTCGGCCTCGCGCTTGGTCAGCTCGCTCTCCAGCTGGGTGATGTCGCTGAGTGAGGTCGCCTTGTCCATCAGCGCCCGCACGCGGTCGACGCTGGCCCGCTGGGTAGCCAGCCGGCTGGTCACGTCGACCATCTGATCGGTGACGTCCTCGGCGTGCTCGGCGCGAGCGGTGGTGGTGCCGAACGAGCCGATCTTGTCGAGCACAGCCTCCAGCTTGTCGGCCGGCACCTTCAGTGTGAGGGTGCCGCGGTCGGCCCCGGAGTTCTCATCATTGGAGTAGCCGCCGACGTCAGTGGCGGCCCGCCGGATGTTGTTGACGGCGTCGCCGACCTTGTCGGCCTTGATGCTGATCGACGCGGTGCGCACGATCTGCCGGCCGTTGGCGGCGGGCAGCGCGGTGGAGTTGGCCCCGCTGGCCTGCGGCGCCTTGGCGGAGTCACCGGTGGAGCTACCGGAACTACCGGAGCCGCCGGAGGTGGCGGCGCGCGGGGCATCGATGGCGTTGCTGGCACTGCTGCTCGAGCCGGCCGAACAGCCGGCGAGCAGAGCGGCGCCCGCGACCGCCACGACGGCCAGTGTTCTTCGGGTACGTGACATCCTGCGCCTCCCCTTCTCGGATTCGACCGGAGGACGAAGCCGAGCGGGCGGGAGGTTGCGGTCAGAACGTCACGATCAGGACTCGTCGGCGACGGCTGGTTCGGTGCCGGCGGAGCCGACCAGGTGCTGGAAGGCGCTGAGGTTGGCCAAGGACTCGCCGCGGGAGACGCGCCAGTCCCACTCGCGGCGGATGGCGCCGGCGAAGCCGATCTCCAGCAAGGGGTTGAAGTCGCCGTCGGCGGCTTCGAGGACCTGGCCGAGGAGGCGGTCGAGCTCGTCGGGGGTGACGGCGTGCAGGCCGATGCGGCCGACGAGGTAGATGTCGCCACGGTCGTCGAGGGTGTAGTGCACGCCGTAGAGACGGGCGTTGCGGCGCAACAGGAAGCGGTAGACGTCCTCGAAGGCCTCGTCGGGTTTGCGGCAGACGAAGGCCTCGACGAGCAGGGCGTGGTCGGTGACGATCAGCCAGCAGTTGGTCTGGAGCTTCTTGGTGCCGGGCAACGACAAGAAGTAGCGCCCGGGTCCGCGCCGGTCGTAAGAGATGCCGCTGTCCCGCAGCGCAGCGGCGATCACACCGTCCAGCTCGTCCAGTGTGGCGGTCACACCGTCACCTCCCGTCGTCGCACCTCCGAAAGGAAATCACGCCGAGCATGGGCGTACCCGGCCAGGAGGGCGTCAGTCGTCC
Organism: Kutzneria sp.; assembly: GCA_035492655.1. Taxonomy (GTDB): domain Bacteria; phylum Actinomycetota; class Actinomycetes; order Mycobacteriales; family Pseudonocardiaceae; genus Kutzneria. Next base: position 3,246 of record DATJJB010000037.1, read on the forward strand.
GATCCCAGGAGAACCGGCGAGCGTGACCGACGGCATTGGCGGCGAGTTCCTCACGCAGAGCGGGGTGCAGGGCGACGTCGCCGAGGACCCGAGCCCAATCCAACGGGTCGTGAGTGCTGACGAGACGGCCGGTGACACCGTCGACGACGGCGATGGGCAGACCGCCGACGGCGGCGGCGACAACGGGGGTGCCGCAAGCCTGAGCTTCCAACGCCACCAGGCCGAAGGACTCGTTGTGGCTGGGCACGGCGACGACGTCGGAAGCCCGAAATACCTGGGCCAACGACTCGCCCTGCTGCGGCGGCATGAACCGGACGACGTCGAGGATGCCGAGCTCGACGGCCAACTCCTGGAGGGCCTTGGGCTGCTCAAGGCCGGAGCCGGAGGGCCCGCCGACGACCAGCACGACCAGCCGCGATCGCAGCGAAGGATCACCGACGAGCATCTCGGCGGCGGCCCGCAGCAGCACGTCAGGGGCCTTCAACGGCTGGATACGGCCGACGAAGGTCAGTACGACGGCGTCCAGCGGCAGGTCGAGCGCGACCCGAGCGGCGGCCTGGCTGCCGGGGATGAAGCACCCGAGGTCGACGCCGGGCGGCACGGTCAGCACCTTGGCGGGCTCGGCGTCGTACAAGGACTCCAGCTCACCGGCCTCGACGTCGGTGTTGGCGACCAGGCGGTCGGCCTCGGCGACGACCTGCTCCTCGCCGATGACCCGCATCCGCGGCTCGGGGGTGTCGCCGATGGCCAGCGCGGCGTTCTTGACCTTGGCCAACGTGTGCGCGGTGTGCACGAGCGGCACGCCCCAGCGTTCCCGGGCGAGCCAGCCGACCTGCCCGGACAGCCAGTAGTGGGAGTGCACGACGTCGTAGTAGCCGGGCTCGTGCCGGGCTTCGGCCCGCAACACGCCGGCGGTGAAGGCGCACAGCTGCCCGGGCAGCTCGTCCTTGGCCAGCCCCTCGAACGGACCGGCGACGATGTGCCGCACGGTGACGCCGGGGGCCAGCGCGGCCACCGGCGGCAGGTCGGAGGAGGTGGCCCGGGTGAAGACCTCGACCTCGATGCCCCTTTCGGCCATCCGCCGCGCGGTCTGGGCGATGTAGACGTTCATGCCGCCGGCGTCGCCGGTGCCGGGCTGTTCCAGCGGCGAGGTGTGCACGGAGAGCACGGCCACCCGGTGCAGGGAAGTCACGTCAGGATCCTGCCTTCGTCGAGGCCACGAACGCGGCCAGGTCGGCCCGGAACTGCTCGGCACGTTCCGCGAACGGCATGTGCCCGACACCGGGGTAGATCCGGGTCGTGGAGTCCGGGATGAGGGCGGCGGCGTACTCGGTCGCACGCGGATCCACGACGGCGTCGTCGGCACCGTGGACGAGCAGAACGGGGACGTCCAGCGAGCGCAGCAGGTCGGCGCTGTCGACGTCACGCTGGAACAGGGCGGCCCGCACGAACGGGGGCACGCTCAACGGAACGGCCAGAGCGGCTTGTAGGGCCGCGCCGACCAGGGGAACCGCGGTCATGCGGCGGGTGAGCTCCAGCAGGGCCGGCACGGCGACGTCGGCGTCGTCGGACAGCGCGGCCGGTAGGGCGGCCCGCATGGCCGGCCCGACGTGGCCACCGGGGTGCCCACGCCCGATCTCGGTGATGGCGCCGACGAGCACGATGCCGGCGACCTCGGACGTGCCGTAGGTGCGCAGGTAGTCGGTGATGACCAGGCCGCCGTAGGACCAGCCGACCAGCACGGCCGGCCGGTCAACCAAGTCCAGCACGGCGGCGATGTCGCCGGCCCACACCGACGAGTCCTGGTAACCAGAAGCAGGCCGGTCGGAGCACCCGTGCCCGCGAAGATCGACAGCAAACGTTCGCAACGACTCGGAGCCGACATCGCCCCAGCTGCTCGCCGCCGCCGACCAGCCGTGGACCAGCACCACCGCTGGTGCGTCCGCCGGCCCGGACACGTGGCAGGCGAGCTCCGTCCCGTCCGCAGCCGTCACCCTCACAACGTCTGCAACGTCCGGAGTACGCCCCGTTCTTCCCGAACGGTCAGCGCAGCGCCGACAGGCCCTGCCACGCCTCCCAGCTCATGGCCCAGTCGTACAGGTCGCCGTCAGCCGCCGACAAGGCCACGTCGGACCCCGTGACCTCGACGGGATCGCCGAAGATGGCGGTGCCGAAGTACGCCTGGGCGTCCTCCGTGGACAGGTTGATGCAACCGTGGGTGACATTGCTGTTGCCCTGCTCACCCACGGTGTTGGGGTTGGCGTGGATGAACTCGCCGTTGTTGGAGATCCGCACCGCCCAGCGCTCGTGCGCGTGCTCGTAGTAGGGCGGGTTGGACATGTCCTTGTCCTGCCACTTCTCGGTCACGATGTGCGTGCCCGAGCGGGTCACCCGGTCCTGGCTGGCCCCGGAGCCCATGCTGGCCTGGTAGGTCGCGACGGTGGCGCCGTCCCGGATCACGGTCATCTGGTGCGCGTTCACGTCGGCCCGCACGATCTGCGACCGGCCGATGGTGAAGTCCAGCGTCACGTCGGCCTTGCCGTAGTTGTTGTTGCCGAGGGGAACGCCGTACAGGTTGGCGGCCACGTCGACCTTGCTCCCGGCCTTCCAGTACTCCTTGGTCCGGTAGTGCACCCGAGAGCCGCCGGGACCGTCGGGCAGCCAGCCCCACGCACCGGTGTTGGGCTGGTCGGAATGCACGGTCAGGGCCTTCTCCACGGCCGCCCGGGACTTCTCGTCGACGTGCCCGGCGAAGTTCAGGATGATCGGCGCGGCCACGCCGACGGTGGCGCCGTCGTTGAGGTCGAACGAGCCCCGGATCAGGTTGCCCGGGGCGACGGTGGTGAAGCTGCCGTGCAGCGGCGTGGCCTTGCCGTCGGCGTTCACGGCGTTGCCGTCGTAGGTGTAGGTCTGCCCGAAGTCGAGCTTCCCGGTGTTGGTCCAGGTCTTGCCGTCGGCGGCGGGCTTGCCCTCGACCGCCTTGCCGGTGGCGTCGACCAGCTTGACGTCCTTGATCGTGCCGCCGTCGGCGGTGAGCGTGACCGGCGTGTTGACGGTGACGTCCTTGGTACCGCTAACCGGCGCGGCCGTCAGCTTGGCCGCCGGCGCGGGTGGCTTGGTGGAGGTCGAGCCGATGGCCGACAAGCCGCCGCCGCCCGAACAGCCGGCCAGCACCAATGCCGCCGCGACCACCAACCCCGCTCCGACCGTTCGCACCATCGCCTCCTCCGTTGCTCCCCATCAGGACGACGTCCGACCCCGTGAATCGGTACCGGAAACGGCCTGTGAGGTTGCTCACCGGCCATCGGTGGCGGGCACGCCTTGGCAGGCGAGAGGATCGGGGGCGTGAGCACTCAAGCCCCCATCGCAGTCGTCACCGGAGCCAGCTCGGGCATCGGCGAGGCCACCGCCCGCCG
>DATJJB010000038.1:0-12588 GCA_035492655.1 Kutzneria sp.
CCGCGGCTCGCGGTGATCGACAGCGTGAACTTGCCCATCTCGGGATGGTCGGTGCCCTTGCCGAAGGTGAAGTCGGCATTGGCCCGCTGGTCAGCCAGCTGCCCAAGCACACAGGGGTACTCCGGCGCGTACTTGGCCAGCACGGCCAGGGTCGGCGCGGCCGAGGCGGCGAGGCCGATCACGTTGCTCTGGTTGACCCGGAGGAAGCTGTTCAGGTCGACCGCGGTGGTAGTGACCACGGAATACAACGTGTCCAGCTGGCTGCGCTGGTCGACCAGGGTGCGGCTGGTCGTGGTCAGCTCGGACAGGGCGGTCAGGAAATCCGGTGCCGCGGTCGAATACGTGTCCGCGACATGCGACAACGCGGCCAGATCGGCGTTGAGGTCCGGCAGCGACGGCGCGAGCTGCCGGAGGTAGGAGTCGGCCTGGGTCAGGACCTCCCCGAGCTGCTTGCCCCGGCCGTCCAGGGCCTGCGACAACGCGGTCAGCGTGCCGGCCAGCTTCTGCGGCTGCACGGCCTGCAACACCGGCATCAGGTCGTCCAGCACCTTGCTGATCTCGATGGCCGAGCTGCTCCGGTCCTGCCCGATCACCGCGCCGGCGGCGATCGGCGCGGCCGGGGCGGCGGGGACCTGTAGCGCCACATAGCGTTCGCCGAACAGCGTCTTGGGCAGCAGCCGCGCCGTCACGTTGGCCGGCACCTGGTCGACCAGATCCGGTTGCAGCGCGAGGTCGAGCGACGCGACGCCGCCGTCGGTGCCGACGGATCGCACCTCCCCCACCACCACGCCCCGCACCTTCACGTCCGCGCCGGGGGTGAGCTGGTTGCCGACCGAGTCGGTCTTCAGGGTCACGTGCACGGCCGGCGTGAACACCTTCTCGTAGACCGCCACCGTGAAGGTCAGGAAGGCCATGATGGCCACCAGGAAGGCCGCGCCGAGCACGTGATACCGGTTCATCCGGCTATCCGCACCGTGGTCGACGAGCCCCAGATCGCCAGGCTGAGGAAGAAGTCCAGGACGGTCTGCGACACCAGCGCCGCCCGCACCGCGCGGCCGACGGCCACGCCGACCCCGGCCGGCCCGCCGGTCGCGGTGTAGCCGTAGTAGCAGTGCACGAGGATCACCACGACGCTGAACACCATGACCTTGCCGAACGACCACAGCACGTCTTCTGGTGGCAGGAACAACGCGAAGTAGTGGTCGTAGGTGCCGGCGGACTGGCCGTAGAACAGCACGGTGATCTCGCGGGAGGCCAGATAGGAGCAGAGCAGGCCAATGACGTACAACGGGACGACCGCGGCAACACCAGCCAGGACCCGGGTGGTGACCAGGTACGGCAGGCTCGGCACGCCCATCACCTCGAGGGCGTCTACCTCCTCGGAGATCCGCATCGCGCCGAGCTGGGCGGTGAAGCCACAGCCGACCGTGGCCGACAGCGCGAGGCCGGCGGACAGCGGGGCGACCTCACGGGTGTCGAAGTAGGCCGAGATGAAACCGGTCAGCGCCGAGGTGCCGAGCTGGTTCAACGCCGAATAGCCCTGCAGACCGACGATCGTGCCGGTGAACAGGGTCATGCCGATCATCACGCCGAGCGTGCCGCCGATCACCGCCAGCGCCCCGCTGCCGAAGCTCACCTCACCCAGCAGCCGCAGCACCTCACGTGGGTAGCGGCGCAGGGTCCGCGGGGCCCAGGCGATGGCCCGGCCGTAGAACGCCATCTGGCGGCCCAGGTTCTCCAGTTGCACCGCAGGGGTCGTCATCACATCCCCTTCGGCGGGACCAGCTGGAGATAGATACCGGTCAGCACCACGTTCACCAGGAACAGCAGCAGGAAGGTGATGACCACGGCCTGGTTCACGGCGTCGCCGACGCCCTTCGGGCCGGCCGACGGGTTGAGCCCGCGGTAGGCCGCGACCACGCCGGCGATGAAGCCGTAGATCACCGCCTTGAACTCGCTGATCATCAGGTCCGGCAGCTGGGCCAGGGCGTTGAAGCTGGCCAGGTAGGCGCCGGGCGTGCCGCCCTGCATGATCACGTTGAAGAAGTAGCCGCCCATCACGCCGACCACGCTGACCAGGCCGTTGAGCAGGATGGACACGAACATCGCGGCCAGCACCCTCGGCACGATCAGCCGCTGCACCGGCGGCACGCCCAGCACCCGCATGGCGTCGATCTCCTCGCGGATGGTGCGCGCGCCGACGTCCGCGCACATCGCCGAGCCGCCCGCGCCGGCCACCAGCAGCGCCGTGATCAGCGGGCTGGCCTGCTGGATGATCGCCAGCGCGCTGGCCGCGCCGGTGAACGACTGCGCGCCGATCTGCTTGGTCAGCGAGCCGAGGTGCAGCGAGATGACCGCGCCGAACGGGATCGCCACCATCGCCGTCGGCAGGATGGTGACGCTGGCGAAGAACCAGGACTGGCGGATCAGCTCCCGCCACTGGAAGGGCCGCTGCGGCACCGCCCGCACGACGTCCCAGCCCAGCAGGGAGATCCGCCCGACCTGTCGGAACGCGACGATCACGAGGGGGCCAGGGCGTGGGTGGCGGCCGCGCCGCCGTCGATGGAGAACTCCCCGCCGGTGCAGTAGGAACTCTCGTCGCTGGCCAGGAACAGCACCAGGTTCGCGACCTCTTCCGGCCGGCCGGCGCGGCGGATGGCCAGCTTCTTCAACATGGGCGTCATGTCGACGTCGTGGCCGCCGAGGGCGTCCTTGACCATGTCGGTGGCGATCGCGCCGGGATGCACGGAATTGACGCGGATGTCGTGCCGGCCCAGCTCCACCGCCGCCACCTTGGTCATGCCGCGGATGGCGAACTTGGACGCGGTGTAGGCCACCAGCAGCGGCATCGCGGCCAGACCCTCCACAGAGGACACATTGACGATGGAGCCGCCGTGCTCCTTCATCAGCGGCACCGCCGTGCGCATGCCGAGGAACGTGCCGACCTGGTTGATCCGGATCACGCGCTCGTAGTCGGCCAGCGTGGTCTGCGGCAGCGGCGAGAAGTGCAGCACACCGGCGTTGTTCACCAGCACGTCCAGCCGCTCCAACGAATTCGCCAACTCGGCCCACTCCGACTCCGAGCTGACGTCGAGGTGCCGGTAGTCGGCGGCGCCGCCGAGCTCGTCGGCCAGCGCCTTGCCGGCGTCGTCGTTGACGTCGGCGATGATCACGCGCGCGCCCTCGGCGACGAACCGTCGCGCCGCGGCCGCGCCCTGTCCCCGGGCCGCGCCGGTGATCAGCGTGATCTTGCCGTCGAGTCGCCCCGTCATGGCCGTCTCCTAACCGAGGGTCATAACTTCGGTGCAGGCAAAGGTTCGCGCCGGGTCCCGGTCGGCGAAGTAACCGCCGACCTCGGCCCAGTCGCCGTCGGCCGCGTGGAAGGTCTGCTCCACCGACGGGGCGGCGATCAGCGCCACCATGCCGCCGTGCACGACGAAAAGCTGGCCGCTGATGTGCTCGGCGGCCGGTGACGCGAGGTAGGCGACGAACGGCGCGACATGCTGCGGGGAAAGGGGATCCTCGCCCTCCGGCGCGTCGCCGAAGACGCCGGCGGTCATCGCTGTGCGGGCGCGTGGGCAGATCGCGTTGGCCTTCACGCCATAGCGGGCCATGCCGCGGGATGTCGCGACCGTCAACGCGACAATGCCGGCCTTCGCGGCGGCGTAGTTGGGCTGGCCTTCGGAGCCGAGCAGGAAAGCCTCCGACGAGGTGTTGACCACCCGGCCGTACACCGGCCGGCCCTCCTGTTTGGACTGCTGTCGCCAGTAGGCTGAGGCGTTGCGGGACAACAGGAAATGGCCGCGCAGGTGCACGCGGATCACCGTGTCCCATTCCTCGTCGGACATGTTGAACAGCATCCGGTCGCGCAGCACGCCCGCGTTGTTCACCACGACGTGCAGGCCGCCGAAGCCTTCCACGGCTGCCTGCACGAGCGCGTCGGCCGTGGACCGCTCGGCCACGTCGCCGGGCACGATCTCGGCCTTGCCGCCCAGCGCCTCGATCTCGGCCAGCACACCGGATGCGTCGGCCACGTCGCCGAGCACCACCGACGCGCCGGCCGCGGCCAGTGCCAGCGCCTCGGCCCGGCCGAGTCCGGCGGCCGCACCGGTGACGATCGCGACCTTGCCCGCCAAGTCCACTCGCCGCTCCTCGTCGCCGCCAGTGTTACTCAGGCCACACTAGAATCTGTTCTCGTTCTGGGCAAGACCGGTCAACCGGTCACGCGCAGCGCGTTGCGCGGGCAGCTGGCCACGGCGACCGCGACCCGGCGCGCCACCTCGTCGCCGGCCGACGGCTCGGTGATCACCAGTTCCTCGTCATTGTCCAGCTCGAACACGTCCGGCGCGGCCGCAACGCACCGGCCGTTCGCCTCGCACATGCTCCGATCGACCTCGATCACCAGGACCGCCTCCCGTCGCGTCAGCTGGGCGCGATTCACGGTAACACCGTGCTACGGTTACTAGAACACGTTCCACCTCGCCGAGCCGGGAGGCCGCGGATGCGGATCGCGTACACCCCCGAGCAGGAGCGGCTGCGCGCCGAACTGCGGGCGTACTTCGCGGAGCTGATGACGCCGGACCGGCGGGCGGCGTTGGCCACCACCGGCGGCGAGTACGGCGACGGCGTCGCCTACAAGGAGGTCGTCGCGCAGCTGGGCCGGGACGGCTGGCTGGTGATCGGCTGGCCGGCCGAGCACGGCGGCCAGGACCGGTCCATGCTGGAGCAGCTGATCTTCCTGGACGAGGCGGCCGCGGCCGGCGTGCCGGTGCCGTTCCTGACGTTGAACACCATCGGGCCGACGATCATGCGCTTCGGCACCGACGCGCAGAAGGCCGAGTTCCTGCCGCGGATCGCCGCCGGGCAGGTGCACTTCGCCATCGGCTACTCCGAGCCCGGCGCCGGCACCGACCTCGCGTCGCTGCGGACCCGGGCGGTGCGCGACGGCGACGACTACGTGATCAACGGCCAGAAGATGTGGACCAGCCTCATCCAGTACGCCGACTACGTCTGGCTGGCGGCGCGCACCGATCCGGATGCGGTCAAGCACAAGGGTTTGAGCATCCTGATCGTGCCGACCGAGGCCAAGGGTTTCAGCTGGACGCCCGTGCACACGATGGCCGGGCCGACCACCAGCGCCACGTACTACGAGGACGTGCGCGTGCCCGCTACCGCGCTCGTGGGCGAGGAGCACCGGGGCTGGCCGCTGATCACCAACCAGCTCAACCACGAGCGGGTCGCGCTGACCTCGGCCGCGCCCGTTCTGACCGCGCTGCACGAAGTCACCGCGTGGGCGCAGCGGACCAAACTGCCTGACGGCAACCGGGTGATCGACCAGGAATGGGTGCAGCTGCACCTGGCTCGCGTGCATGCCAAGGCCGAGTTCCTCAAGCTGATGAACTGGCGGATCGCCTGGGGTGTCAAGCAGTCGCCCAGCCCGGCCGACGCGTCCGCGACCAAGGTGTACGGCACCGAGTTCGCCACCGAGGCGTACCGGTTGCTGATGGAGGTGCTCGGCACGAACGCCGTGGTGCGCCAGGGATCCCCGGGCGCGCTGCTGCACGGGCGGATCGAGCGGATGCATCGGTCGTCACTGATCCTGACGTTCGGCGGCGGCACCAACGAGGTGCAGCGGGACATCATCGCCGCGGTGGGCCTCGGCCTGCCCGTCGGCCGGCGCTGAAAGGGAACCTCCGGTGGACTTCGAGTTGTCGGAAGCGCAGCGGGAGCTGGCCGCCATGGTCCGTACCCATCCACAGTGGACGGACCTGGCGGCATCCGGCGTGCTGGCCGCCGCCCTGCCGGAATCAGCCGGGGGCAACGGTTTCGGGCTGTTGGAGCAGTGCAGCGTGCTGGTCGAACTCGGCCGTGCCGTGTCGTCCGCGCCCTACCTTTCGTCCATCGTGCAGGGCGCGTCGACGGTGGCCCGGTTCGGCACGGCCGAGCACGTCGACCGCTGGGTGCGGCCGGCGCTGACCGGGTCGACCGTGTTGTCGGTCGCCTTGTCCGAGGAGAACAACGACGATCCCCTGGCCCCGGTTACGCGGGCCGCGCAGGATTCCTCCGGCTGGCGGCTCACCGGGGCCAAGTCGCTGGTCTCCCCCGCCGACCTCTTCCTGGTGCCCGCCAGCACTTCCGACGGCCTGCGCCTGTTCCTCGTCCAGGCCGACGAGGCCGCCGTGCTGCCGCAATCCGTTGTCGACGGCGACTCCTGCCTGCTCGACCTCGCCGACGTGCACCTCGGTCCCGACCGCGTGCTTCCCGGCGAAGCCGTTTCCTACGCCTTGCAGCGCGGCATCGTCGGCCTGTGCGCCCTGCAACTCGGCGTCGTCGAACGCGCTTTGGAGCTGACCACCGAGTACGCCCGTACCCGGCAGCAGTTCGACCGCCCCATCGGCAGCTTCCAGGCCGTCACCCAGCGGCTCGCCGACGCCTACATCCAGGTCGAGGCCATCCGGCTCACCCTGTGGCAGGCCGCCTGGCGCCTGTCCGAGGGGCTGCCCTGCGACACCGAGCTCGCCACCGCCAAGTTCTGGGCCGCCGAGGGCGGGCACTACGTCGCCCACACCGCCGTGCACGTCCATGGCGGCATGGGCATCGACCTCAGCCACTCCCTGCACCGCTACTTCACCGCCGCCAAACGCCACGAGTTCGCCCTCGGCGGCGCCACCACCCAGCTACGCCACATCGGCTCCGCGCTGGCCGCCACCCCCGTCTGACACCACTTGTCCACAGGCCCCGAGTTGTCCACATCTGGATCTTCACCCCGCTCGTCCAGCCCCCTGAGGCGGTAAGATGGACCCGGGGCGGCCTCCCCAGGGAGAGGCGGGCGTTGTCTCGTGAAGCAGCGCCCACTTCGGCACCATCAGCGGACCGCCCCGGGGTCCTCGGCTCGCGGTTCTTCTGCCCGGGTTGCCTCGCGCCCCACACACCCGACCCACGCTCCGCGCTGTCCAGGCGAACCATCCAGGCAGGCCGCGGCAGGGGCGGTTCTCCTTTGGCTGACGACAGCCGGATACCATCAGGTCCCGTGCCGCTGAGACTTCGGATGAACGTGCTGTCGCAGGTGGCGACGATCGTGCTCAGCTGGTTACTGCCGTTCGGCGTGTTCATTCTGGCGGGGCCGGTGGTCGGCGGCGGGCTGCGGATCCCGCTGCTGGTGGTGGCGTTGCTGGTGGCGATCACGCTGAGCATGCGCGGCACGGAGTGTGGCGTGGACTGCACGGCCGACACGATCAGGGTGCGCGGATGGGTGAGGACGGTGTCCATCCCGACGAGCGCGGTGACGGGCGTGGACCAGGAGGCGGGCGCGCTGCTCTGGCGGGACGGGGACGAAGAGCGGCGCACCAGGGTGTACGCGTTCGGCCGTTCCCGCAGGGGCATCGACCCGCACAGCCGTGAGTCGCTCGAGCGGCTGGCGGACTGGGTGGCCAGCCGCTAGCGGAGCTTGTCGAGCCGGGTGAGGGTCTCGTCGAACTCCCGCAGCAGGTCGGCCATGACGTCGGCGACCGGGCGGATCTCGTTCATCCGCCCGACGATCTGCCCGACGGGCATGGACACGACGCTGGGATCGCCGGAGCTGCTGATGCGCTGGTGGGCATCGGCGACGAGCAGGTTCTGCAGCGGCATGGGCAGCGGCTCGGGGGCGTCGGGCCGGGCCCACGCCTCGGTCCACCGGGTCTTGAGCAGGCGCGCGGGTTTGCCGGTGTAGATGCGGGTTCGCACGGTGTCGCTGGAGCCGGCGGCGAGCAGCGCCTGCTGGGTGGCGGAGACGGGCAGGCCGACGGCGTACTCGGCGGTGGTGAGCCAGCACGAGCCGAGCCAGCCGCCGGACGCGCCGAGGGCGAGGGCCGCGGCGAGTTGCCGGCCGCTGCCGATGCCGCCGGCGGCGAGCACGGGGACGTCGGCCCCGACGGCGTCGACGATCTCGGGCACGAGCACCATGCTGGCGATCTCGCCGGTGTGCCCGCCGGCCTCATACCCTTGGGCCACAACGATGTCCACGCCGTTGTCGACGTGCCGGCGGGCGTGCTCGGCCTTGCCGGCCAGCGCGGCGACGGGCACGTCATGACGGTGTGCCTGTTCGATGACGTCGACCGGTGGTGAGCCGAGAGCGTTGGCGATCAGGCGGATCGGGTGTTGGAGGGCAACGTCCACATGGGACCGTGCGACGGAGTGCAGCCAGCCCAACACGCCGGCGCCGTGGGAGTCCAGTGGCGGCACGCCGAGTTCGATCAACGTCCGCTCGACGAAATCCCGGTGCCCGGCCGGGATCAGGGCATCGAGGTCGACGGCGGTGCCCTCGGTCGGGATCTTCGCCGGCATCACCACGTCGACACCGTACGGGCGGCCGTCGGTGTTCTCGTCCATCCAGGTCAGCGCGGCGTCCAGCTCGGCCGGGTCGTTGAACCGGACACAGCCCAGCACACCGAGCCCGCCGGCGCGGCTGATCGCCGCGGCGACGTGCTCGGACGGCGTGAAGCCGAAGATCGGGTGCTCGATGCCGAACCGATCACACAGTGCCGTGCGCACGGGAACCTCCCAGTCCGGCGGTGGTCTGCACCTCGACCGACGGCGCGCGGTCGGCGACGAGCTCCCGGGCCCACCGGTAGTCGGGCTTGCCGCTGGGCAGCCGGCTGATCTCGTCGACCAGCCAGATGCTGCGCGGCACCTTGTAGCCGGCGATCTGTTGGCGCGTATGGGCATCGAGCTCGTCGAAGGACAGCGACCGCCCCGACCTGGTCTGCACGACGGCGGCGACGCGTTGACCGAGCCGGTCGTCGGGGATGCCGAGCACCAGCGCGTCGAAGACGTCGGGATGCGACTTGAGCACGCCCTCGACCTCCTCGGGGAACACCTTCTCCCCCGCGGTGTTGACGCACATGTTGCCGCGCCCCAACAGGGTCACGGTGCCGTCCTCCTCCAACCGGGCGAAATCCCCCGGCACGGCATAGCGTTTGCCGTCCACCTCGGTGAACAGCGCCGCGGTCTTCTCCTCGTCCTTGTAGTAGCCGAGCGGGATGTGTCCGCCGCGGGCCAGTTTGCCGATCACGCCGGGCGGGGCCGGGCGGCCGTCGTCGCCGAGCACGACGCTGGCCGGGTCGGCCTTCACCCGCGGGCCGCCGGTCTGCGCCGCGCCGCTCTGCACGACGCCGATGCCGGTGAAGCCGGTCTCGGACGCGCCGATCGCGTCCGTGATCACGACATTGGGGAAGGCGGCGACGTACTCCTCCTTGACGGCCTTGGAGAACAGGGCCGCGCTGCTGGAGATCGCGGCCAGCGAGGACGCGTCGTACGAACCGTCCCGATAGGTCTCGATCAGCGGCCGCGCCATGGCGTCGCCGACGATCATCATCACCTGGACCTTGTGCTGCTGCACCGCCTGCCAGATCTCGTCGGCGTCGAACCGCGGCAGCAGCACGACGGTGCTGCCGGTGAACAGCGCGCCGAACACGCCCCACTGCGCGGCACCGTGGATCATGGGCGGCGCGCACAGCCGGACCAGCCCGTAGGCCTGGCCCTGCCGCGCCTGCTGCCACTCGTCCTCGACCGGCACGCCGGTGATGAAGTCGATGCCGCCGCCGAGCACGCGCCAGACGTCCTCCTGCCGCCACAGCACACCCTTGGGGTAGCCGGTGGTGCCGCCGGTGTAGAGGATGTAGATGTCGTCCGGGCTGCGTTCGCCGAAGTCCCGGGCCGGGCTGGCGCCGGCCAGCGCCGCCTCGTACTCGGTGGCGGAATAGGACACGTTCTCGTTCGAGCCGTCGTCGGTGTAGATCACGTGACGCAGCCGCGGCACGTCGGGCAGCACCTCGGCCACCAACGCCGCGTAACGACGCTCGTGCACCAGCGCGACGAGGTCGGAGTTGTCGAACACGTAGCGCAACTCGGCGCTGGTGTACCGGTAGTTGACGTTGATGGCGACCGCCCGCAGCTTGTACGCCGCGAGCATGCTTTCCACCATCTCAATGGAATTCCGCGAGTGCACGCCGACGTGGTCGCCCGGCCGCACGCCGGCCGCGGCCAGGTGGTTGGCCAGCCGGTTGGCTCGCTCGTCCAGTTCGGCGTATGTCACCCGGCGTTGGCCGCAGATCACCGCGGCACGCTCGGGGACGAGATCGGCTGCGTGCTCCACGAGGTCTGCGATGTTCAGGGCCACCCCTGCAAACTAGAACGTGTTACTGTTTTGGGCAATCCCCTGGGAGGCTTGATGACGGCGACGCAGGAGTCCGAGCACTGCCTGGTAGACCAACGAGGCGGGGTCCTCGTGGTGACGATGAACCGTCCGGAGGCGCGCAACGCCCTGTCCGGCCCCATGATGGCGATCATGCGCGAGGCCTGGGACCGCGTCGATTCGGACGACAGCGTGCGGGTCTGCGTGCTCACCGGCGCCGGCGGCGCGTTCTGCGCCGGCGCCGACCTGAAGGCCATGACCGCCAGCCATCCCGGTGATTCGTTCTCCGGCGGCGGCTGGGACCTGTCGGTCATCGAGCCCCTGCTCAAGGGCCGTCGGCTGACCAAGCCGTTGATCGCCGCCGTTGAGGGGCCGGCCATCGCCGGCGGCACGGAGATCTTGCAGGCCACCGATATCCGGGTGGCCGGCGAGAGCGCCCGCTTCGGCGTCTCCGAGGCCCGTTGGGGCCTTTTCCCCCTCGGCGGTTCCGCCGTTCGCCTGCCCCGGCAGATCCCGTACACCGTCGCCGCCGACCTTTTGCTGACCGGCCGGCACATCACCGCCGCCGAGGCGTTGAGCATCGGCTTGATCGGTCACGTTGTCCCCGACGGACAGGCGTTGACCAAGGCGTTGGAGCTGGCCGACATGATCGCCGCCAACGGTCCGCTGGCCGTGCAGGCCATCCTGCGGACCATCCGCGAGACCGAGGCCATGCCCGAGAACGAGGCGTTCGCGATCGAGGCCCAGCACGGAATGCGCGTGTTCCTCAGCGCCGACGCCAAGGAGGGCCCCGCCGCCTTCGCCGCCAAGCGCAAACCCGACTTCCAGGGCCGCTGACCCCGCCTCGGGCAACCACGAATCCTTGGTTGCCCGAGAGCGGTCACCGGCGTTCGTCCGCGGCCATTCGGACGTCGCGAAAGTCCGTCACGGCCGCTCGCGCGAATCGAATCAGCCGCGCGAGATCGCCCTCCGCCAGCAGCAGCACGTCGTCGAGCACCGCAGCCGGCATCGCCAGTTCTTCCGGGCCGTAGCAGTCGTGCCAGGCCATGTCCGCCAGGTGCACCAGATCGAGCGCCGCCTCGACGTTCCGCCGCGAGAACTGCTCGGCCACCAGGACTCGACGCTCCCTCCGGCGCTGCTCACTGCCGATGGCCATCGAGGCTCCTCCGCTAGATCGCGCGCTCCTGCCCCTCCCAGTACGGGTCGCGGAGGCGGCGTTTGTAGAGCTTGCCGTTGGGGTCGCGCGGGAGCTCGGCGGCGTAGTCGACGGTGCGCGGCAGTTTGAACTTGGCGAGGCGGGTGGCGAGGTAGGCGAGCAGCTCGGCGGTGAGGTCGGGGGAACCGGTGACGCCGTCGACGGGCTGCACGACGGCCTTGATCTCCTCGCCCCAGTCGGAGTGAGGGATGCCGAAGACCGCCACGTCGGCGACGGCGGGGTGGCACGCCAGCTCGCCCTCGATCTCGGCGGGGTAGACGTTGACGCCGCCAGAGATGATCATGTCGGCCTTGCGGTCGCACAGGACCAGGTAGCCGTCCTCGTCGAGGTAGCCGATGTCGCCGAGGGTGAAGAGGTCGCGAACCCGCCCGGCGTCGGTCTTGGCCTTGTCCTTGTAGTACTCGAAGGTGGAAGCGCCCATCCGCATGTACACGGTGCCGATCTCGCCGGCGGGCAGTTCGGCGCCGTCGTCGGCGAGGACCTTGACCACGGAGCCGGGCCACGGGAGGCCGACGGAACCCGGCTTGCGGAGCCAGTCGGCGGCGTTGATCACGGTGCCGCCGCCCTCGGTGGCGGCGTAGTACTCGGTGACGACCGGACCCCACCACTCGATCATCCGACGCTTGACCTCGAGCGGGCACGGGGCGGCGCCGTGGATGGCGGCCCGCAACGAGGAGACGTCGTAAGAAGACCGAACGTCCTCGGGCAGCGCGAGCAGACGGCGGAACTGGGTGGGGACCATGTGACTGTGGGTGACGCGGTACTTCGCGATCAGCCGAAGCATCTCCTCGGCGTCCCAACGGTCCATCAGCACGGCCGTGTGTCCGAACTGGATGGACAGGGCGACGAAGTTCAGCACGGCGGTGTGATAGAGCGGCGAGCCGCACAGGTGCACATGGCCGTCGAACGGCTTGAGGTCGAAGATGCCGAAGAACCAGATGCCGGCGGCGGGCACGTCGTCGGGGTCGGCGCCGGTCAGCGCCCGCCGGACACCCTTGGGGCGGCCGGTGGTGCCGGAGGTGTAGAGCATGGGGGCGCCGGCGGTGCGGATGTCGGGCCGGCCAACGGGTTCGGCCGCACCCAACGAGGACAACGGCTGGAAGCCCTCGATCTCGCCGACCGAGAACCGGGCGGAAGCGGGCAGCGACTCGCCGGCGATCACGGCGGCCTCGGCGAACCGGGAAGAAGTGACAAAAGC
>DATJJB010000039.1:0-2226 GCA_035492655.1 Kutzneria sp.
ATGATCGACCGCGTGACCGCAAGCCTGGGCCGTCGGCTGGTCGAGGTGCCGGTGGGCTTCAAGTGGTTCGTGCCCGGGCTGCTCGACGGCTCGGTGGCGTTCGGCGGCGAGGAGAGCGCCGGTGCGTCGTTCCTGCGTCGCGACGGCTCCGTGTGGACCACCGACAAGGACGGCCTGCTGCTCTGCCTGCTGGCCGCGGAGATCACCGCGACCACCGGCAAGTCGCCCAGCCAGCGCTACGCCGAGCTGGTCGGCGAATTCGGCGCGCCCAGCTACGCCCGGGTCGACGCGCCGGCCAGCCGCGAGGAGAAGGCCAAGCTGGCCAAGCTCTCCCCCGAGGCCGTGACCGCCACCGAGCTGGCCGGCGAGCCGATCGAGCAGCGGCTGACCTCGGCCCCCGGCAACGGCGCCGCCCTCGGCGGCCTCAAGGTCGTCACCAAGTCGGGCTGGTTCGCGGCCCGGCCGTCCGGCACCGAGGACGTGTACAAGATCTACGCGGAGAGCTTCCAGGGCGACGAGCACCTGGCCCGCATCCAGCAGGAGGCCCGCCAGGTGGTGTCGCAGGCCCTCGCGTAGGGAATGTGGCCTGGGACACGACGGTTGGAGCAGGCATGGATCTCGACGAAGCCAGGGACGTAATCCGCACCCAGCACCGCGCGGTGCTGGCCACCACCCGTGCCGACGGCTCGACCCAGATGTCGCCGGTGACGGTCGACGTGGACGACGAGGGCTACGTGGTGATCAGCACCCGGGAGACCGCGTACAAGCTCAAGCACATCCTGCGCCAGCCGCGGGTGGCGGTGTGCGTGCTGCCGGACCAGTTCTTCGGCCGCTGGATCCAGGTCGAGGGCACCGCCTCGGTGGTGCACCTGCCCGAGGCGATGGACGGCCTGGTCGAGTACTACCGGCGGGTCTCGGGCGAGCATCCGGACTGGGACGACTACCGCGCGGCCATGGTCCGGGACCAGCGCGTGTTGGTCCGGATCGCCCTGGACAAGGCCGGCCCCGACCGCAACGGCTGAGCGACTACTGATGCAGGGAAGGACGCCTTACCTGCGTTGAATGCAGGTAAGGCGTCCTTCCCTGCATTCGGTCACTCTCCGTTGAACTTCGGGGGGCGGCGCTCGAAGAAGGCGGCCGCCGCCTCGCCGAGGTCCTTGCTGGGCAGGAAGGCGCTGTTCCAGGCGCCGACGTAGCGCAGGCCGGCGGCGATCTGCGGGGCCCGGGCGGTGTCGAGCACGTCCTTGACGCCCTGCACGACCAGCGGCGGGTTGGCGGCGATCTCCTCGGCCAGCGCGCGGGCCGCGGCCAGCACGTCGTCCTGGGTCTCGTAGACGTCGTTGACCAGGTTGATCTTCTCGGCCCGGCGGGCGTCGATGTCCCGGCCGGAGAAGGCCAGCTCGCGCAGGTGCCCCTCGCCGATGATGCCGACCAGCCGCTGCAGGCTGCCCAGGTCGGCCACGATGGCCACCTTGACCTCGCGCACGCTGAACTTGGCGTCGGCGCTGGCCAGCCGGATGTCGGCGGCCGCGATGACGTCCACGCCGCCGCCGATGCACCAGCCGGACACGGCCGCGATCACCGGCTTGCGGCAGGCCGCGACGGCGGTCACCGCGTCCTGGAGGCGGCGCAGGTCGTGCAGGAAGCGGGTGCGCGGCTCGGCCAGCGCCGGGTCGGCGCCCAGCAGCTCGGCCCAGCTCGGCATCATCGCCGGCAGGTCGAGGCCGTAGGAGAAGTTGGCCCCGCTGCCGGTCAGCACGACGGCCCGGACCTGCGGGTCCGCGTCCAGGGCGCCGAAGACGAGCGGCAGCTCGCGCCAGAAGTCGGGGCCCATGGCGTTGCCCTTGGACGGCCCGAGCAGGGTCACCTCGGCGACATGCCCGGTCACCTTGACGCTCAGCGACACCAACTGATCGAGATCGGCCATCATCAGCTCCCACCGCCGGTAGAGTTACTCGACGGTAACATACGGCGGAGGCCTTTGAGGTCGGCCAGGTACTCCTGGAAGTCCACCTCGATCGTGTGACGTGTGGAGGCCACGTAGCGCCGCCGCATCCGCTCCCGGTAGCGGTGGATCTCCCGGCGCATCTCGGCCGACGGCGGCAGCGTGGCCGTGCCCTCGATCAGGTCGGCGATCCAGTGCGCCTGGGCCTCGGCCAGCGGCATGATCGCGCCGAGCGGCTGGATCAGGCCGAGGAAGTACAGCCCGGGCCGGTCGACCGGCAC
>DATJJB010000040.1:0-10413 GCA_035492655.1 Kutzneria sp.
CGCGCCGGGACTGCCGCCGAAGGCGGCGTCCCGCAGGTACTCATCCATCGGTGCCCAGCAGCACGTAGGAAATGCGGTCCAGCGCGGCGGACAGCGAGTCCAGCGGCTCCGCGTGCGGCGGCAGCTTGCTCTGCTGCCAGCCGGGGCCGCCGACGAACAGCCGGATCCGCTGACGGGTGCGCGGCAACTCCGTCAAAAGGCCGCAGTGGGCGTACCTAGGTAGCTGGGCCCACAGGAACACCGCCGCGGGCGCGATCCGCCGGATAGCCGCTCCGAGTGCGTCGGCCGGCAGCGCCGCCCCCAGCATCATCGTGCCCACACCTTTCTGTACGAGCGCGGTCGACAGTGCCTGCAACGGCAGGCTGTGCTGTTCCTCCGGCACGCAGGCCAGCAGCACCGGCCGTGGGTTCACCGGCACCGGCGCTCCGATCTGCGCCGCCGACAGCGCGGCCGTGACGCACTGCGTGAACAGGTGCTCGACCTCGACGCCCTCGCCCGAGTGCCGCCAGCGCTGGGCGATGCCCGTCAGCACCGGCCGGATCATGGTGTTCCACGTGACCAGCACGCCGAGCTCGGCCAACGCGGCGTGCAGCAGCTGCTGCACGGACACCGCGTCCATGGCCATCACCGCCCGGCCGAGACCACGGGCCTGCCGGCTCACGCCGGGCAGCCGCAGCACGCGGCCGCCAGTGCTGACCTGCTCGCCGTCGTCCGCGTCACCGCCGACGATCAGCTCCGGCAGTTCGGGCCGCGGGGGCTGCCCGGACAGCCTTTGCTCGGGCAACGAGCTGCTCAGGGCGTAGCGCGCGGCCTCGGCCGGTGACGCTCCGCGCAGCAAGGCCCGCTGCATGAGTTCCAACCGGGCGATGTCGCGGTCGCCGTAGCGACGGTGCCGACCGGTCGTGTGATCGGTCGGTCCGAGGCCGTAGCGGCGGTCCCAGGTCCGCAGCGTGGCCGGTGCCACGCCGAGCCGCCTGGCAACTGCCGCAACGGAGAGCATCGGTTCGCCGGTAGCGCGCTCCCGTGGCACGGGCTCCGGCTGAGTCGTCACGGTGGACATGGTCCGGGCACCTTCTCACAGCGGCAACTCACGTCACGCGGTGTGACCTTGGCCACCAGGAGTGGACGGCCTTGATCACTCGTCGGCAGGAATGAACAACTTCCCGCCCGAACACTCTTGAACAAGTTTTGGCGCGGTTCTACCGTGATCACAGTTAAGCCATACGGAGCAACCACGATGGGCACCGACCCGGCGAGGAGGCGGTTCTCGATGGCAGACACCCGGAGGCTCCCCGGTCCGAACGCGGACGTGTGGGACTGGCAGTTGGAAGGCAACTGCCGGGGCATGGACAGCGCCTTCTTCTTCCATCCGGACGGTGAGCGCGGGCCGGCTCGGTCCCGGCGCGAGGCCCGGGCGAAGGCTGTCTGCCAGAGCTGCCCGGTGCTGGAGATGTGCCGCCGGCACGCGCTGGCCGTGCAGGAGCCGTACGGCATCTGGGGCGGCATGAGCGAGTCCGAGCGGGACACCATCCTGAAGTCGAGGCGTCGTCAGCTCGTACTCACGTCGTAGGTCTGAGGTATGACCCGACGACCATCTCCGCGGTGGACGCCCGATGACGCCCGCCCGCCCTAACTTCGTTCCTATCGACGGGGATGTAAGGGGATGGTCGGGATGCCCAGCGCGGCGGTGGTTCAGTTCGGACACATGTTCGCCGGGATCGCACTGGTGGGGTTGGCCGCGTTGG
The DNA here is from genome assembly GCA_035492655.1 of Kutzneria sp. Taxonomy (GTDB): domain Bacteria; phylum Actinomycetota; class Actinomycetes; order Mycobacteriales; family Pseudonocardiaceae; genus Kutzneria. Next base: position 1,746 of record DATJJB010000040.1, read on the forward strand.
CCATCGCCCACGTGCTGATCGCCGTGCTGGCCGTGGTCGGCGTGATCGGGTCACGCCAGAGCGCGGGCATGAAGATCGTGTGGTTCCTGCTGATCTGGGCCATGCCGCTGATCGGCAGCGTGATGTGGTTCCTGGTCGGCCGCCGCGAGCAGCGGGCCCAGTGGGACCCGAGCTCGCAGCACCACCCGGTGATGCAGTAATCCCTTTGCGAGGCAACAAAAAAGGACCCCTTCCGTTCTCGGGAAGGGGTCCTTTCTGTTTCAGCTGTCGTCCGTCAGACCGAGGATCGCGGGTTCGCGCCGGTGCCTGGACCGCGGGCTGAGCTCGATCGATGCCCGCACAGAAGGCGCAGATCGGACCATGTCCATCGATCGAGCTCAGCCAAGGGAAGGCACCGGCTTAGAGCGAACCCGCCCCGCGCGGAACGCGCGGCAAGAACTCAGTGGCCGTGGCCGTGGCCATGACCGTGGCCGGCGTCGGCCGGCTCGTCTTCCTTCTTCTCCACGACGGCGCTCTCCGTGGTGAGCACCATGCGGGCGATGGAAGCGGCGTTGGCGACCGCGGAGCGGGTCACCTTCACCGGGTCGATGACACCGGCGCCGACCAGGTCGCCGTACTCCAGGGTGGCGGCGTTGAAGCCGGAGCCCCACTCCAGGTCCGCGACCTTGGACGTGACGACCGCGCCCTCGAGGCCGGCGTTGCTGGCGATCCAGTACAGCGGCGCGGACAGGGCGTCGCGCACGATGCGCACGCCGGTGGCCTCGTCGCCGGTCAGGCCCAGGTTGTCGGCCAGCTCCTTGGCCGCGTGCACCAGGGCGGAGCCGCCGCCGGGCACGATGCCCTCCTCGACCGCGGCCTTGGTGGCGGCGACCGCGTCCTCGATGCGGTGCTTGCGCTCCTTCATCTCGGTCTCGGTGGCCGCGCCGACCTTGATCACCGCGACGCCGCCGGACAGCTTGGCCAGCCGCTCCTGCAGCTTCTCGCGGTCCCAGTCGGAGTCGGTGGCCTCGATCTCCTTGCGGAGCTGCTCCACCCGGCCGGCGACGTCCTCGGACTTGCCGGCGCCGTCGACGATGGTGGTGTTGTCCTTGGTGACGTGCACGCGGCGCACGCTGCCCAGCACCTCGAGACCGACCTCGGACAGCTTCAGGCCGACCTCGGCCGCCACGACCTGCGCACCGGTGACGGTGGCCAGGTCGTCCAGGAACGCCTTGCGGCGGTCGCCGAAGTACGGGGCCTTCACCGCGACGACCTTGATGGTCTTGCGGATCGAGTTGACCACCAGCGTGGACAGGGCCTCGCCCTCGAGGTCCTCGGCGACGATCAGCAGCGGCTTGCCGGACTGCGCGACCTTCTCCAGCACCGGCAGCAGGTCGGCCAGCGCCGAGATCTTCTCGCGGTGCAGCAGGACGAAGGCGTCGTCGTAGACGGCCTCCTGCGTCTCCGGGTCGGTGGCGAAGTAGGCGGAGATGTAGCCCTTGTCGAACTGGACACCCTCGGTGATCTCCAGCTCGGTGGCCAGCGTCGAGGACTCCTCGATGGTGATGACGCCGTCCTCGCCGACCTTCTCGATGGCCTCGCCGAGCAGCGCGCCGATCGAGGAGTCGCGGGAGGAGACCGTGCCGACCTGGGCGACGTTGTCGCGGCCCTTGATCGGGGTGGCCTTGTTCTTCAGGAACTCCACCACGTGGTCGACGGCGGCCTGGATGCCGCGGCCGAGCGAGGTGGGGTTGGCGCCGGCGGCCACGTTGCGCAGGCCGACCCGGACCAGGGCCTGGGCCAGCACCGTCGCGGTGGTGGTGCCGTCGCCGGCGATGTCGTTGGTCTTGGTGGCGACGCTCTTGGCCAGCTGGGCGCCGAGGTTCTCGAACGAGTCCTCGAGCTCGATCTCGCGAGCCACGGTGACGCCGTCCAGCGTGACCGTCGGGCCGCCGAACTTCTTGTCCAGCACCACGTGGCGGCCGCGCGGGCCGAGGGTCACCTTGACGGCGTCGGCCAGCTTGTTGACGCCGCGCTCCAGAGCCCGACGAGCGTCCTCGTCGAAGCTGATCTGCTTGGGCATTACGAGCCTTTCTCAGGTTTTAAGCACACAAGCGCCCCGGTGACCCGGTGTGGGCCGCCGGGGCGCCTGAGCGGAGAAAGCAGCGTCAGTTGATGACGGCCAGCACGTCGCGCGCGGAGAGGATGAGGTACTCCTCGCCGTTGTGCTTGAGCTCCGTGCCGCCGTACTTCGAGTAGACGACGACGTCGCCGACCGCGACGTCCAGCGGGACACGGTTGCCCTTGTCGTCAATGCGACCCGGGCCCACGGCCAGGACCTTGCCCTCCTGGGGCTTCTCCTTGGCGGTGTCCGGGATGACAAGACCGGAAGCGGTCGTCGTCTCGGCCTCGTTGGCCTGGACGAGGATCTTGTCCTCGAGCGGCTTGATGTTCACGCTCACCGGGGTGACCTCCACGGTCGTCGAAAGCGTTGGCAGGTACCGACGGCGCCTGCCACCCCGCCGTCGCGGGGGTCGGGGCGGTAGTTGGTGCCGTGTGACTAGCACTCTACCCACGCGAGTGCCAGCCATTCAACCACCCCCACCCCCCACCGCCCCTTCCTGCGTCACATGCGGTCCGGATGTGACGCAGGAAGGCAACAACGACGCGCATGTGACATTGCGGGTCAGCCGGATGGGGGTGGGTGGTTACGGGATCTGGACCTGGGAGACGGGGAGGCCTGGATCGGTGGCCAGGTCGAGCCCGGACGGCTCGGCGTCGGCCGCCACCAGGTGCGCGCCGACGGCGGCGATCATGGCGCCGTTGTCGGTGCAGAGCCGGGGGCGGGGCACCCGCAGCGTGATGCCGGCGGCGGCGCAGCGCTCGGCGGCCAGGCCGGACAGCCGGGAGTTGGCGGCCACGCCGCCGGAGATGACCAGGGTGTCCAGGCCGAGGTCCTTGATGGCCCGGATGGCCTTGCCGGTGAGCACGTCGGCGACGGCCTCCTGGAACGAGGCGGCCACGTCGGCCAGCGGGATCTCCAGCCCGTCCCGCTCGCGGTTCTCCACCCAGCGGGCCACGGCGGTCTTGAGGCCCGAGAACGAGAAGTCGTACTTGGCGTCGCGGGGGCCGGTCAGGCCGCGTGGGAAGGCGATGGCGCAGCCGTTGCCGGTCTTGGCCAGCTTGTCGATCGGCGGCCCGCCGGGGTACGGCAGGTCGAGCACCCTGGCGACCTTGTCGTAGGCCTCGCCGGCGGCATCGTCGATGGTCGAGCCGATCTCGGTGATCTTGCCGGCCAGGTCCTCGACCAGCAGCAGCTGCGAGTGCCCGCCGGAGACCAGCAGCGCCACGCAGGGCGACGGCAGCGGCCCGTGCTCCAGCGTGTCGGCGGCGACGTGCCCGGCCAGGTGGTTCACGCCGTACAGCGGCTTGTCCAGGGCGGCGGCGTAGGCCTTGGCCGCGGACACGCCGACCAGCAGCGCGCCGGCCAGGCCGGGCCCGGCGGTGACGGCGATGGAGTGCACGTCGTCGAGGGTCAGCCCGGACTTCTCCAGCGCCCGGCTCATGGTCGGGACCATGGCCTCCAGGTGCGCGCGGCTGGCCACCTCGGGCACCACACCGCCGAACCGGGCGTGCTGCTCGACGCTGGACGCCACCTCGTCGGCCAGCAGCTCCATGCTGCCGTCCGCGCCGAGCCGGACGATGCCCACCCCGGTCTCGTCGCACGAGGACTCGATGCCCAGCACGATCCGGTCGCCGGTCACGACTTCTCCTCCTGTCGGACCGCCGCGGGGCGGCCCATGGTGTACGCGTCCGCCCCGGACGGTTGGTAATACCTGCGGCGCAGGCCCAGCTGCTCGAAGCCGCGCGACCGGTACATGGCGATGGCGCGGTCGTTGTCGGTGCGGACCTCGAGGAACACCGGCGCCGCGACCTGGTCGGCCCGGGCCAGCAGCGCCTCGAACAGCGCCTTGCCAACGCCACGGCCCTGCCAGTCGGAGTCCACCGCGATGGTCTGCACGCTGCCCTCGAAGTCGGGCGCGCGGCCGTTGATCGCGAGCCCGGCGTAGCCGACGAGCTGGCCGTTCTCGTCGTACGCCCCGAGGTAGAAGTGCCCGTTGTCCAGCTCGGCCCGGAACGCGCGCTCGCGCCACGGGTCGTCGCCGGGGAACAGCTTGCGTTCCAGCTCCGCGCAGCGCGCCGCGTCCTCGTGACGCAGCGCGGCCAGCGTGAAGCCGGTCATGGTTGGGTCACCCGCTTGCGCCCGGTCGGCACGACGGCGTCCGGGCGGCGCAGGTAGAGCGGGGTCATCGGGCCGGGCTCGGCCCCGTCGAGCAGGTCCCGCGCCGCCACCGCGACCAGGCCGTGCGGCGACGGGAACGGGGCCAGCACGATCGGCAGGTCCAGCACGTCGGCGTACATCTCGGCGCCCTGCCCGGCCGCGCTGGCCAAGCCCAGCGCCGGGAGCTTCTCGGCCAGCTCGGCCGGCTTCTCCACGTGCGGGCCCTCGACGCGGCGGCCCTCGGCGTCGTAGGCGGCCCAGTAGACCTCGCGCCTTCGGGCGTCGGTGGCGACGAGCAGGCCGTGGCCCGTACGCGCCTCGACGGCGATGGCGTCGACCGTGGGCACCGGGTACACCGGCTTGCCCAGGGCCTGCCCGAGGGCGGCCGCTGTGACCATGCCGACACGCAGGCCGGTGAAGGGGCCGGGGCCGCTGCCGCACACGATGGCGTCCACGTCGGCCATGGTCCGGCCGGCCTCGGCCAGCGCCTCTCGCAGATGCGGGATCAGCAGCTCACCGTGGGCCTTGGCGTCGACCGTGACGCGCTGGGCCAGCGTTCGCGGCACCGCGTCGGCGTCGAGCTGGACCACTCCGGCGGTGACGGCGGGGGTCGCGGTGTCGATCGCAAGCACTAGCACGGTCGTCAAGGGTACGACCATCATCGGAAGGCACTTCGACGCGAGGGGTTGATGGGATGTTGCTGCCGGCTCTGGCCGACCCGACGGACGCCGACGCACTGGTCTTCGGCGACCGGAAACTGACCTACCGCGAGCTCGCCGGCGTGGCCGCGGCGATCGCGAACCGGCTGGTCGGGGCCAGGGTCGCGGTGTGGGCGACGCCCACGCTGGAGACCTGCGCGGCGGTGGTCGGGGCGCTGGCCGCCGGTGCCGCGGTGGTGCCGGTCAACCCCAAGGTCGGCGAGCGCGAGCTTGAGCACATCCTCGGCGACAGCGCGCCGGCCCAGGTGTTGGCCGCCCCGGGCGTCGAGCTGCCGGGCGGTCTGATCGCGCTGCCGCGGTTGGATATCGATCTCTCCGTACGGTCCGACGGCCTGCCCCCGGAGCCGGACGAGGAAGCGCCGGCGTTCATCGTCTACACCTCCGGCACCACCGGTCCGCCCAAGGGCGTGGTGCTGCCGCGCCGGGCCGTCGCATCCAACCTGGACTCGTTGGCCGCGGCCTGGGAGTGGACGGCCGCCGATGTCGTCACGCACGCGCTGCCGATCTTCCACGTGCACGGACTGGTGGTCGGCGTGCTCGGGCCGCTGCGGCGCGGCGGGGCCTCGCACCACATGGGCAAGTTCAGCGCGGCGGCGGCCGGGGCCAAGCTGGCCGGCCCGGCCACGATGATGTTCGGCGTGCCGACCATGTACAGCCGGCTCGCCGCGGACGTGGAGGCCGATCCGGAGCTGGCCAAGCAGATCGCACAGGCCCGGCTGCTGGTCTCAGGCTCGGCCCCGCTGCCGGCCAGCCTGCACGAACGCATCTCGACGGCCACCGGGCAGCGGATCGTGGAGCGCTACGGCATGACCGAGACGTTGATGAACTGCAGCGTCCGGGCCTGGGGCGAGCGGCGGCCGGGCACCGTCGGGCTCCCGGTCGACGGCGTTTCCGTGCGACTCGTCGACGATGCCGGCGCTGTTGTGGAAACCAGCGACGACGCCACCATCGGCGAGATCGAGGTGCGCGGGCCCAACCTGTTCCTGGAGTACCTCAACCGGCCCGAGGCGACCGCGGAGGCCATGCACGACGGCTGGTTCCGTACCGGCGACATGGCCACCCGGGCGGCGGACGGCTACATCCGGATCGTCGGCCGGCGGGCCACCGACATCATCAAGAGCGGCGGCTTCAAGATCGGTGCCGGCGAGATCGAGAACGCGCTGCTGGAGCACCCGGGCGTGGCCGAGGTGGCCGTGGCCGGGCGGCCCGATGACGACCTGGGCGAGCGGATCGTCGCCTGGGTGGTGCCTTCGGACGTTGTGCCCACGGCCGAGGAGCTGGTCGAGCACGTGGCTCGACTGCTCACCCCGCACAAGCGGCCGCGAGCGGTGAATTTTGTGGATTCCTTGCCCCGCAACGAACTCGGCAAGGTTACCAAGCGAGCACTGCCCTAACTCCCTCTTTTGTCACATGCGCTTCCTATGTGGCGCCTGATGCCACATAGGAAGCGCATGTGGCGAAAATTAGGGGAGCTCGCGGGTGGTCCAGGTACCCTGCGGGTGTAGCTCCGCCACACGCACGTCGTCGTCGAGGCGGGTGAGGCGGACCAGCAGGTGGTCCTCGGACAGCCGCTCGGCCACGCCCTCGCCCCACTCAACGACCACGGCCGCGGCCATCAGCTCGGTGTCCAGGTCGAGGTCGTCCAGCTCGTCCAGGTGCCCGCCCAGCCGGTACGCGTCCACGTGCACCAGGGCCACGCCACGCGGCCCGGCCCGGTGCTCACGGGCGATCACGAACGTCGGCGAGCTGACCCGGCCGGCCACGCCGAGCCCCTCGGCGATGCCCCTGGTCATGGCCGTCTTGCCCGCGCCGAGCGGGCCGGAGAGCAGCACCAGGTCGCCCGCCCGCAGCAGCCCGCCCAGCCGCCGGCCGAACTCGACCGTGTCCGCCTCCTCCGGCAGCCGGAGTTCCTTCACGCCCGTTTCCACCATCGCCGTCCAGTCGTCTCGCCGTCCGCACAGCTACGCACCAGGTCCACCAGGTGCTCGGTGACCAGGTCGGCCTGCTCGAGCATCACCATGTGGCCCGCGCCCTCGGCCCGGACCAGCTCGGCGTCCGGCAGCTCGGCGGCGATCGCCTCGGCATGCCGGAACGGCGTGAGCTTGTCGGCGTCCCCACTGAGCACCAGCACCTTGCAGTGCCGCAGGCCGGCCAGCGCCGCGTAGCGGTTGTGCGAGCCAAGGGTACGGACGAAGTCGGTGATGGCCGCGAGCGAGGTCCCCTCGATCATCGTGTCCATCAGGTCGACCAGCTTGGGGCTGACCAAGCGGTCGCCGAAGGCCAACCGGCGGATGGCGCTCCAGGTGATGTGGCCGCCGGCCTTGCGGGCCCACTCGACCAGGCTCGGCTGCCAGTTGGCCAGCAGGCCGAGGCCGCGGGTGGCCGGGTTGTGCCGGGACAGCAGCGGGCGCGGCAGCCCGGAGGCGCCGACGTCGCCGGCCGAGGTGCCGATCAGGGCCACGCCGCGGACCCGGTCGACGAAGAGCTCCGGCTGCTGCTCGGCCAAGGCCATGATCGTCATGCCGCCCATGGAGTGGCCGGCCAGCACCAGCGGGCCCTTCGGCACCAGCGCCCGCAGCACCGAGTCCAGGTCGTGGCCCAGCTGCTCGATGGTGCTGGACTCGGCGGTGGCCCGGCCGGAACGGCCGTGGCTGCGCTGGTCGTACAGCACCAGGCGGACCCGGGGATCGATCATCCTGGCCAGGTCGCGGCGCTGGAAATGCCAGCAGCGGCGGTCGAGCACGAAGCCGTGCACCAGCACCACGGTCAGCAGCGGCCGGCCGCCGTCCTCGGGATCGACCTCTTCGCACGCGATCGGCACGCCGTCGTCGGCCGCCACCGTGCACTCACGGCTGGCACGTAACTGGCCTAACGGCTCGTCCTCGTGCGGGTCGTCCGTGTCGCGGCGCTGCCGGGCGATGCGGGCGTTCTGCGCCGCCGCGCCCAGCACCAGGCCCGTCGCCGCCGCGCCCACCACGCCGCCGGTCACCCCGGCGGCCTTCACCCACGGCCTCATCGGCTGCCGCCGACGTAACTGCGCCGCACCCTCGGTCGGTACATGCCCGTCACGATCTCGTAGTCGATCGTGCCGGTCTTGTCGGCCCACTCCCGCGCGGTCGGCTCGCCGTGCTCGCCGGTCCCGAACAGGATCACCTCGTCCCCGTCGGCGATCGGGTCGTCGCCGCAGTCCACCACGATCTGGTCCATGCAGACCCGGCCCACCACCGGTCGGCGGGCGCCGCCCAGCCAGACGTCCATGTTGCCGGACAGGGAGCGTGGCACGCCGTCCGCGTAGCCGACCGGGACCAGCGCCAGGGTCGTGTCCCGCTCCGCCGTCCAGGTGTGGCCGTACGACACCGACTCACCCGCCGGCACCCGGCGGGCCAGCGACACCGAGGAGCGGAACGTCATCGCCGGCCGCAGGTCGAACGGCATCGGCAGCGGGTTCAGGCCGTACACCGCGATGCCCGGGCGGACCAGGTCGAAGTGCAGGTCCGGACGGGTCAGCGTGGCCGCCGAGTTGGCCAGGTGCCGGATCGGGCGCAGTCCCGCGTCCAGCGCGATCTTGTACGCCTCGTCCAGGCGGCCGGCTTGCATGTCCATCGATACGTGGCCCACGTCGTCCGCGTTCGCCAGGTGCGACCAGACTGCCGCGATCTCCACCGTGCCCTCGTCGTGGGCCGCGGCC
>DATJJB010000041.1:0-2372 GCA_035492655.1 Kutzneria sp.
GCTGGCCGATCTGAGCTGGATCCTGAACGGGTACCCGATCATCTACGCGGCCCTGCTGGTCCCTTGTGGACGGTGGGCGGACCGGGTGGGCCACAAGCGGGTGTTCCTGCTGGGACTGGCCCTGTTCACGCTGGCCAGCGCCGCCGCGGCGGCGAGCCCGAGCCTGGCGGCGCTGATCGGGTGCCGGCTGGTGCAGGCGGCGGGGGCGGCGGCGCTGACGCCGACGAGCCTGGGGCTGCTGATCCACGCGGTGCCGGCGGAGCAACGGGCCCGGTCGGTCCGGATCTGGGCGTCGATCGGGGCGCTGGCCTCGGCGCTGGGGCCGGTGGTCGGCGGCTTCCTGGTCGAGCTGTCCTGGCGCTGGGTGTTCCTGATCAACGTGCCGATCGGCATCGTGTTGCTGCTGCTGGGGCTCCGGGTGATCCGGGACTACCGAACCGAGGACACCGAGCCGGAGGTGGACATCGTCGGGGCGGTGCTGCTGACGGTGGGCATCGGGGCGTTGGCGCTGGGCCTGGTGGAAGGATCGGCATGGGGCTGGACGAGTGCCGGCATCCTGACCAGCCTGGCCGTGGCGGTCGCGGCCCTCATCGCCTTTGCCGCCAACAACAAGCGGCACCGCTCGCCGATCATCCCGCCGAGCCTGCTCAAGGTGCGCTCGTTCGCGTGGTCGACGATCGCGGTCACGTTCTTCAGCGCCACCTTCGGCGCCGGCCTGCTGTCCAGGGTGTTCTGGCTGCAGGACGTCTGGGGCTACTCGGCGATCCAGACCGGCCTGGCCATCGCGCCGGGGCCGCTGATGGTGCCGGTGTTCGCGATGGCCGGCCAGGCCCTGACCAAGCGGGTGAGCGCGGGCGTCATCGCGGCCACCGGCTGCCTGCTGTGGGCGGCCGGCACGGTGTACATGCTGCTGGCGGTCGGCCCGGAGTCGCACTACTTCAGCGAGATGCTGCCGGCCTGGCTGGTCACCGGCGTCGGTGTCGGCCTCGCGCTGCCGACGATGCTGTCCTCGGCCACCTCGGAGCTCCCGCCGGCCCGTTCGGGCACGGGCAGCGCCGTGGTCAACATGGCCCGCCAGGTCGGCACGGTGTTCGGCATCGCCCTGCTGGTGGCGCTCCTCGGCTCCCCCACCGGTTACGCCGAGCAGCACCGGGCCTTCACCACCGTGTTCTGGATGGTGACGGTCATCGGAATCATCGCCGCGGTCGCGAGTCTCGGCCTCAGGCCGCGAAAGGCTAGGCTGGCGGCATGAAACGAGAGGGTGCGCTGGCCGACCTGAGCTCGTGGCAGCCGACCCGGTGCTCCCTCGCGCTGGCCATGGACGTGATCGGCACCAAGTCGGCCTTCCTGTTGCTGCGCGAGGCTTTCTACGGCACCGCCCGGTTCGACGACTTCGTCCGGCGGGTCGGGATCACCGAGGCGGTGGCGGCGGGACGGCTCAAGGAGCTGGTCGAGGCCGGCATCCTGGCCAAGCAGCCGTACCGCGAGCCCGGGCAGCGCACACGCAGCGAGTACGTGCTGACGGAGAAGGGCGAGGCGCTGTTCCCGGCGTTGTTGGCCCTGATCCAGTGGGGCGACGAGTACCTGCAACCGGACGGCGGCCCCATCGAGTTCGTAGCCGAGGAGACCGACACCGTGGTCCGGGTGGACGTCCGCACGGACCAAGGAGACCGGGTCGGGCTGGACAGCCTACGGCTGCGCCGCCGCTGACCGGGCCCGCGCCCGCTGGACGTCCCACTGGGCGCCGAATTCCGAGTACACCTCGACTGCCTCGGCCAACGCGCCCGCAGCTCCTCGGGCCGCCTGCAACACGGCCAGATCCTCCAGCGCCGCACCGAGTTCCACGGCCCGACCGATCCGCCGGTAGTGCTCGACGGCCTCCTGCGCGAACGCCGGATCGCCGGTGACCAAGGCCTGGCAACGCAATGCGGCGGTGTAGGCCCGAGCCGGGGTCTGCTCGCGGCCGGCCTCGTCCTGGCACTGTGCCAAGGCCTCACGGGCGACCGCGACGTCCCCCACCTGCAAGGCCAATCGGGCCAGGTCGGGCAACCACTGGTGGCGCAACGTCATCTGCGAGTAGTCGGCCCGCAGGTTGGGCTTCAGCAGCGACACCGCCTCGTCCAGCCGCCCGTCCCGCTCGGCCGCAACCGCTTGCGCCGCAACGAGGAAGTCACAGTTCTCCCGCTCGGCCGGACTGGCCACGGGCACCTCGGCGGCGGCGAGCAGATGGGCGTCCGCGGCGTCGTCGTCCCCACGCCGCAACGCGATCAGCGCCGCCACGCCGTGCAGCAGGAGCAGCGTGACGGTGCTCTCCCGCAGACCGTAGAAGGTCATCTCCGGGCTGTCCTGCACGACGGCGTCCAGCTCGGCCA
>DATJJB010000042.1:0-5014 GCA_035492655.1 Kutzneria sp.
TGCTGAGCCGCCACTCGCGCTTCGTCATCAGGTGCCCCCTCGGTGACCGTGCGCAGACGATCTTGGCCAGAGCCGCCGCCGGCCGTCAACTCGGCTTGCTGGCGCTCCGCCACGGGGACAGGTCGAGCTCGGGGTAGCGCAGGGCCATGCCGGCGAGCGTCTCGGGGGTCCAATAGGGGTGTCCGGGAGGCGGGAAGCCGAGCAGGGCCAACTGCGGGGCGCGGGCGCGGGGTACGAATGAGTACCACTCGGGCTTGTGACTCTCGACGGCCCAGCCGGAGCGGAGGGCCCAGTCGTCGCCGGCACGGCGGAAGCAGAGGTGCATGGAATAGCGGGCGCCGCGGGGTTGGCGGAGTTCGGTGCCTCGGTGGAAGGTTCCGGCTTCGAAGGCGATGACGGTGCCGGCGGGACCGGCGGCGGAGATCTCGTGCTCGTACAAGGCCGGGGCGCCGGCGGCGACGAAGTCGCCGTGGCCGGGGCCGGAGCGAGGGAACCAGTTGGGCACAGCGGGCAGGTCGGTGGTCAACCGGCGGGGCACAAGATGGGGCGGGCCGAGCTCCTCGGGCACGTCGACGAGGTAGACGAACATCTCGACCTGAGGGAACTCGGTGCTCGGCACGAGCACGGTGTGGTTGAGGTAGTCCCGGTGCAGGTCCTGGTCGTAGGACGTGGCACCGGTGTACTTGGCCCACGCCTCGGCGCCGTACAGCCGGAGGTCGGACGTGCCGAGCAACTCGGACGCCAATGAGGTGATCTTCGGGTGTACGGCCAGCAGTCCGACCTCGACGCTGGTGAAAGGGAAAGAGTCGATGCCGTCGAACTCGTCGTCGAGGAAACGCGAGCGCCGTGGATCGGTGCCGTCGTGAAAGCCCTCCGGCGACGGGAACATCAGTCCCAGCTCACCGACGGCCGGCGCGAGGTCGGCTGGGGAAAGCAACGACGGCAGGATGACGAAGCCCTGCTCCTTCCACTCTTCCACCATGCCGGCCAGTGTGACCTGGGCCATAACCGCCGCGCCAACGAATTAGCGGCCGCCACGCCGGGAAGACGCCCCGGCGTGGCGGCAACTTCAGTTTCTACGACGCGGTCGTCGTCTGCACGGTCAGCGCGGCGCCGGGACCGTCGGCGGTGACGGCGGCGATGGTGAACGTGTACGCCGTGCCGGCCTTGAGGCCGTCGACGACCCGGGTCATTCCCTTCGCGGTCGGCTGGGACACCAAGGCATCCCGGCCGTTGACGGCGATGCTCCGCCCGTCGGACACGGTGATCACGTAGCCGATGACCGGCGTGTCACCCATGGCGGCCGGCGGTGTCCAGTGCAGGCTGACGGCGCTCGACGATGGCAACGCCTTGCCGCCGGTCGGGGCGTCGGCGTGCTTGCCGGCCAACGGGCCAGGTGTCACGGCGCCGGCGGGCAGCGACGGAGTGCTGGCGCCGTAACAGTTGTGCGCCCGCACAGTGACCACATAGGACTGTCCGTTGGTCAGCCCGTCGACAACGGCATACCCCAGCCGGTTGAACTGCGACGCCGACACGCTGACGGTACGAGACCCGGCGGTGACCAGATAGCTGTCCACGGCAGCGTTGTTGAAGGCATAGCTGGGGTTCCAGGTCACGTAGACCTTGCCGTCAGCGGCGAAAGAACCCACCCGGGTCGGCTGCGCCGGCGCACCGTTGCCGCCGACCGCACGCGCCAACAGCCCCCGGTACGCCGGCTCCAGCCCGGCGTTGTCCACAATGGACTTGGGTGCGGCCGACGGGTTGTCCAGCAGGTGGTTGCCCTGGGTGATGACGCCCTTGTTGTTGCCGTCCTTGTCGCCCTGCTCCCAGTAGTTGTCCTGGATCAGCGTGGGGTCGTTGTTGCCGAGGTTGTCCCGGTAGTCCACGTGCGCGGTGCCGACGTTGGCGTACGCCACCCCGTAGACGACGTTGCCGACGACGTTCTCGTAGGTGTTGCCGTTGTCGGTGTAGATGCCCTTGCCCAGCCCCAACTGCCCGTAGATCACGTTGCCCGTGACCTTCTGGCCGGTGGCCAGCGAGCTGCCGGTGATGCCCTGGGTGTAGATGCCGCCGCCGTCGTCCAGCGACAGCATGTAGTCGTGGATCAGGTTGTCGGACACCACGTTGTCGTGCGAGTTGTTGGGCGTCGCGGCGACCTTGATCTTGTCGGGCCAGCCGCCCCAGCCCATCGAGATGGCCGAGTAGGCGACGTGGTCGATCTGGTTGTGCGAGATCACGTTGTGCTGGCTGTAGCCGTTGAGGATGGCCACGCCGCCGTGGAACTCCCGCGGCAGGCCGTACAGGTGGTTGTCCAGCACCTGAACGTCGTGCGTGCTGCCGGTGGTGGGCTGGTCGACGCCGCCGATCTCGATGCCGTTGCCGGAGATGTCGGTGAAGATGTTGCCGCGCACCATGGTGTTCGCGGTGTTGTCGGCCAGCCGCAGCCCGGCCGCGCCGAGATGGGTGAACACCGAGTCGCTGAACTCCAGCCCGCTGCCGCCGGACACGGTGATGTTGCCCGGTTCCGGCGTCCACGAGGCGTACGGGCACTTGCCGTTGGGCACGAACTGGCACAGGCCCTGCACGGCCCAGCCGTCCGGGCCGGTGTTGGTGTAGCCGGCCTGGATCTCCGAGAAGCCCTCCGGCGAGGACGGCGTCAGCCAGGTCGCGTACGAGTACTGGATGCCGCGGAAGGACACGTTGCTCAGCCCGGACGCGGTGATCAGCTGCTCCAGCGCCGGCGCCTCGACGTCGGCGGTGCGCAGGTCCTCACCCGGCCGCGGCATGTAGTAGACGGTGTGCGAGGACCGGTCCAGGTACCACTCGCCGGGCGTGTCCAGCACCTCGAACGCGTTCTCCACGTACGTGGGGTGCCGGCCGTTGGTCAGGTCGTACGGCCCGACCATGTTGACGCTGCGCCCCGGAATGTCCGGGAACTGCACGCGTTTGGTGGAGTTGTCCCAGCAGGGCTGGGCCATGGTGATCGTCGTCCCGCTGATCGACGCGATGGGGCAGCGCGGCTCGGTCCACTGCCCGAGGCCGTCGCGCTGGATGTTCCACAGCGCCTCGCCGGCGGTGTACACGAACTCGATGTCGCTCGGATTCCGCCAGCCGGCCATGGCATCGGACGACGCGGTGTAGCCGGTGGCGGTCGCCTTCACCGTGACCGGCACCGTCCCCTGAGCGCGCTGCTCACGGACGCCGTTGACGTACAGCTGCCGCGTGTTGTCGAGGCCTTTCGGCGCCGGCGCGGCAAAAAGGCCGGGCTTGCCCGACACCGCGTGCCAGCCGGTGACCTGCCGGCCGCCGCTGATCTGGGTGCCGGCGCTGCCCTGCCAGATCACCCGATGGCCGTTGACGCCGGAGTCTCGGGCGTCGAACTTCAGCGGCTGCGAGAGGTCGAACACCCCGGGGGCGAGGTGCACGGTCAGGTCTCCACTGGCATGCGGTGCCCGTGCGCGCACCAAAGCCTGCGCCTGTTGCAGCGTGCGCACCGGCCGCGCCCACGTGCCTGCTTGCTTGTCGTTGCCGTGTGGGGAGACGTAGACGTCCGCACTGCCGGCCCCGGACGCGTCCGCCGGGGTGCCGGTCAGCGCGACGGCGGCGAGCACCGCCGTGGCCGCGCCGACCGCCAGCTGGACTGATCGTTTCATGGGTTCTCCAGATCGTGATGACACAGCGGTCGGCGTACGGTTCGACCATGGACATCGGTGTCGCCGTTTTCGCCACGCCCACGACCGTCGCTCCCGGGCCGCTCGCGCGGCTGGTCGAGGAGCGCGGTCACGAGTCGTTGTTCTTTCCGGAGCACACCCATATCCCGGCCGACCGACGCACTCCCTATCCGAGCGGCGGCGAGCTTCCCCGCAAGTACGCCCACACCTACGACCTGTTCGTCGCGCTCACGGCGGCGGCCGCGGCGACGACGACCCTGCGGGTGGGCAGCGGGATCTGTCTGGTGAACCAGCGCGACCCGATCACCACGGCCAAGGAGGTCGCCAGCGTCGACCACCTCTCCGGGGGACGGCTGGAGTTCGGCGTCGGGGCCGGCTGGAACCGTGAGGAAATGGAGAACCACGGCACCGACCCGCGGACCCGGATGCGCCTGATGGCCGAGCGGGTCGAGGCGATGAAGGCGATCTGGACCGCCGAGGAAGCCTCGTACGCCGGCGAGTTCGTGAAGTTCGACCGGATCTGGGCCTGGCCGAAGCCGGCGCAGCGGCCGCATCCGCCGGTGCTGATCGGCGGCAACGGGCCGACGGTCGGCGACCGCGTGCTGTCCTTCGGCGACGGCTGGATGCCCAACTACAGCGGTCGCGCGGACGACATCGTCGGCCGGGCCGCGCAGCTGCGGGACCGGGCCGACCGCAAGCTGGACTTCGTGCTGATGAACGCTCAGCCCAAGGCGTCGTCGCTGGAGCGGTTCGAGAAGGCGGGTTTCCGGCGCGCGGTGTTCTGGCTGCCGTCGGCCGGCCGTGGCCCGATCGAGCGGGCGCTGGACCGCATCGAGACGGCGGTCCAGGAGCTGCACGGCGAGTAGGCCCAGCCTTCGTCCCCGGGACCCGGACACATCCGACCTCCTCGCCGTAACTGAGGCGAAACATAGGGCGGAGAACCTTTACGGGCAACAGTGACCCGACCTTTTTAGGCCGAACGGCTCACTTGACCGGTGAAGAGATCGGATGACTGGCCGGGCTTTGTTCACAAGCGTGACCACTGCTCAGTGTTGGAGCCTGACGTGCGGCCTCGGTGAGCGCGCCGCCGACCTCGTCCCGGATCGAGGTCGCGGCGTCGTGCCCGGCGGCCCTGGTCCGTGTTTCACAATTGAAGATCTCGGCGGTGGGTCTCGCGACGTACAGTGCGTGCCAATCGCTGACTGCTCGGCGCGCCCAGCACCCGGGAAATGCCACGGGCGGCGGCGACCACCGCCGGAACTATCTCACGCGGCCGGGCGGACTCCGCCGGCACCACCACCGAGATGGCCGCGATCACGGAATCGTCCGGACCCCGCACCGGT
>DATJJB010000043.1:0-13398 GCA_035492655.1 Kutzneria sp.
CAGGACGAGAACCGCTACCAGGAGTAGCCGACCGTATCCACGACTGTCACCGCGCTCGCCTTCGGTCAAGCCGCTGCGGCCGGTCATGGGCTCTACGGTACCGGTCAGTTACCCGAACGAGACCTACCCGGACCCGATTGGACCCTTAACGGAGACCGACGTTGTCATCCTGCTGCGGGGGATCCGGCGTCTTGCAGCAGTGCTCCAACCACAAAGCGGCGGCAACCAGTGCCGCCGAACCGAGCAGTCCGACCAGGCTCGTGGTCCGGTCGTCGGCCGCCGCCGAGGACAGCACCGCCAGCGGCAGCACGGTCAGCAGCACCCCGATCCACACCCCGGACATGAGCGCGCCCACCAGCGACGACGCCTTGGCCAGCGCGACCGCCCGGGCCGCGGTCAGCGGCTGCACCGGCCGCGCCCCCGGCTTGCCGGCGATGCGGTTGCGCAGCTGCCAGGCCAGGATCGCCTCGACGATCGCCAGCACGCCGAAGGTCACGCCGGCCAGCCTCGGCAGCGTCGGCAGCTCCGCGTAGACCAGCCGGAGCACGATCGCGGTCAGCAGGCCCGCTACCAGCGCGACTGCCACCAGGTCCCGAAATCTCGTGAACTTCATCACCACTCCAGCCGGAGATCGTCCCGGCGGCGCACCCCGTCGGCGCTCAGACCGGCCATCACCTCGGCGATCGGGCCGTGTCCCGGCAGCACCGCGCCGGGCTCGATGTCCAGCCACGGAATCAGCACCGTGGCCCGCTCCGGAGTGCCCGGATGCGGCAGCAGCAGATCTGGGTGCTCAGAAGTCACACCGTCCACAGTGACCACATCGACATCAAGCGTGCGCGGGCCCCAGTGTTGGGTCCGAACGCGACCGGCCGCGTTCTCCAGGGCTTGCCCCTTGGCCAGCCAACCCCACTCGTCGACGTCGTCGGCCTGCACGACCACGACCGCGTTCAGGAAGTCCGGCTGCTCTGCCACGCCCCACGCGGCCGTCTCATAGACCGGGGACACCGCTCGGACATGGTCACCCAGGCCGGTCACCGCGCCCTGGAGGAACGCGAAGCGGTCGCCCAGGTTGGACCCCAGCGACAACACCGCCCGCGTCACGGGCGCGTCCTGCGGACCGTGACCGCAACGTCCTGGAAGGACAGTGGGATCGGCGCCGACGGCTTGTGCACGGTCACTTCCACCTCGCGGACCCGTTCGTCGGTCAGCACCTCGTCGGCGATGTCGCCGGCGACCGTCTCGATGAGATCGCGCGGATCGCCGGCCACGATCGCCGCCACCCGCTCGGCCAGTTCGCCGTAGTGCACGGTCTGGGTCAGGTCGTCGGTCGCCGCCGCGGCCGTGAGGTCCAGCCACACCGTCACGTCGATCAGGAAGTCCTGGCCGTCGCGCTTCTCGTGCTCGAACACGCCGTGATAGCCGAACACGCGCAAGCCGGTCAGCGTGATCCGGTCGCTCACTGCAGCACCTCGCTGGCGCTCGTTGTCCGCGTTCGCGGACGCTCTGCGCTGAATGATTCGCTCGCAAGCTCGCTCATGCGCCGCTCCCCCTCTGCCAGGCCCGCACCACCAGCGCCGCGTCCAGCGACCGGCGGACGTCGTGCACCCGCACGCCCCACACTCCGGCCGCCGCCGCCAACGCCGTCACCGTCGTCGTCGCCACCTCGCGACCGTCCGGCGGTCTCGGGTTGCCGTCGGCGTCGGCCAGCAGCGCGCCGAGAAAGCGTTTGCGGGAGGCCCCGACCAGCAGCGGGAAGCCCAGGTTGAGCAGCTGGTCCAGGCCGTGCAGCAGGGCCCAGTCGTGCTCACGCTGCTTGGCGAAGCCCAGTCCCGGGTCCAGCACCAAGGCCTCGGCCGACACCCCGGCCGCCAGCGCCGCGTCCACCCGGGCTGACAGCTCGTCGCGCACCTCGGCCACCACGTCGCGATAGGTCGCCAGGTCGTTCATGTTCTTGCTGTGGCCGCGCCAGTGCATCAAGATCCACGGCGCGCCGGCGCTCGCGACCACCTTGGCCATCTGCGGGTCGGCCAGGCCGCCCGACACGTCGTTGACCACCGCCGCGCCCGCGTCCAGCGCCGCGTCGGCCACCACCGCGCGGGTCGTGTCCACGCTGACCAGCACGCCCTCGGCGGTCAGCTGCTCGATCACCGGCACCACCCGGGCGATCTCCACGTCCGCGTCCACCCGGTCCGCGCCCGGCCGCGTCGACTCACCGCCCACGTCGACCAGGTCCGCGCCCTCGGCCCACAGCTCGAGGCCGTGTCGGACGGCATCGTCCGTACGGAGATACCGCCCACCGTCCGAGAACGAGTCCGCCGTGACGTTCACCACACCCATCACGACGCAGCGGTCGGGATTCGGCAACCGGCTGTGCACCTAACGTCCCTTGATCAGTTCGATCGCCTCGGCCCGCGAGGTCGCCGAAGTCTTGAAAATGCCCCGCACCGCCGACGTCGTGGTGCGGGCTCCCGGCTTTCGCACGCCACGCATCGCCATGCACAAATGCTCGGCCTCGATCACCACGATCGCGCCACGCGGATTCAGCTTCGTCATCAGCGAGTCCGCGATCTGCGACGTCAGCCGTTCCTGCACCTGCGGCCGCCGCGCGTACAGATCGACCAGCCGGGCCAGCTTCGACAACCCCGTCACCCGGCCGTCGCCATTCGGGATGTACCCGATATGCGCGACACCATGGAAGGGCACCAAATGGTGCTCACAGGTCGAATACATCGGAATGTCGGTGACGAGCACCAATTCCTCGTGGCTCTCGTCGAACGTCTTCTCCAGCACGGATTGCGGATCCGTGTAGAGGCCGGCGAACAGCTCGCGGTAGGAGCGGGCCACCCGAGCCGGGGTCTCGCGCAGGCCGTCGCGGTCCGGGTCCTCGCCGCAGGCGATCAGCAGCTCGCGGACGGCGGCCTCGGCCCTGGCCCGGTCGAACCGCCCGTGAGCCGCCGAAGCGGCCCCACTCAGGGGGCCGCTTCGGCCAACAGTGCTGGTCATGCACACCTCCGCGGAGTCGCGGACCGTCTCAACGGCCGCTGTCCCGCTCAGTGTCACCCGGATCGCCGGACGGGGTGCTCCCCGGTCGGTTCTGGTCCCAGTTCGGGGTCCAGGAGCCGTTCGGGTTGGGCTGGGTCGCCGGCGTCCAGCCGGGAGGCGCGCCGTAGTTGGGCGGGCCGCCCGCGCTGCCGCTCGGCCGACCGGGCGGGTAGGCGGAGGAACCGTTGGTGCCGGGCAGCTCGCCGCCGCCGGGCACGGTCGCCACCGGGGTCGGCGCCGGCTCGGCCTCGACCTGCTCCTCACCGGCCGGGGGCCACGGCTCGCCGCGCTCCTTGGCCAGCTCGCCGGGGGTCTTGACCGGCGGCTTGTCGGACGGGGTGCGGTTGCCGAAGTTGTTGAACTCGGTGATCCGCGGCCGCTTCTGCACCCGGGCGAAGACCCGCTCCAGGTCCTTCTGGTGCAGCGTCTCCTTGTCCACCAGCTCGAGCACGAGGTCGTCGAGCACGTCGCGGTAGGTGTTGAGCACCTGCCACGCCTCGTCGTGCGCGGCCTCGATGAGCTTGCGCACTTCCTCGTCGATCTCGTGCGCGACCTCGAGGGAGTAGTCCGGCGCGTGCCCCATCTGGCGGCCCAGGAACGGCTCGCCGTCGTGCTGGCCGTACTTGACCGCGCCGAGCCGGGCGCTCATGCCGTAGTCGGCCACCATCGCGCGGGCGATCTTGGTCGCCTGCTCGATGTCGTTGGAGGCGCCGGTGGTGGGCTCGTGGAAGACCAGTTCCTCGGCGGCGCGGCCGCCGAGCGCGAACACCAGCCGGGCGATCATCTCGGACCTGGTCATCAGGTCCTTGTCCTCCTCGGGCACCGACAGCGTGTGGCCGCCGGTGCGGCCCCGCGCCAGGATGGTGACCTTGTAGACCGGGTCGATGTCCGGCATGGCCCACGCGGCCAGGGCGTGCCCGGCCTCGTGGTACGCGGTGATCTTCTTCTCCTTCTCGGAGATGATCTTGCTCTTCCGGGCCGGACCGCCGATCACGCGGTCGACCGACTCCTCCAGCGCGGCGCCGGTGATGATGGTGCCGTTGTGCCGGGCGGTGAGCAGCGCGGCCTCGTTGATCACGTTGGCCAGGTCGGCGCCGGAGAAGCCGACGGTCCGCTTGGCCAGGCCGTCCAGGTCGGCATCCTGGGCCAACGGCTTGCCCTTGGCGTGCACCCGCAGGATGGCCTGCCGGCCACGCATGTCGGGCGCGCCGACGGGGATCTGCCGGTCGAAGCGGCCGGGCCGCAGCAGCGCCGGGTCCAGGATGTCGGGCCGGTTGGTCGCCGCGATCAGGATGATGCCGCCACGCGAGTCGAAGCCGTCCATCTCGACCAGCAGCTGGTTGAGGGTCTGCTCGCGCTCGTCGTGACCGCCGCCGAGGCCCGCGCCGCGGTGCCGGCCGACGGCGTCGATCTCGTCGACGAAGATGATGCACGGCGCGTTCTGCTTGGCCTGCTCGAACAGGTCACGCACGCGCGAGGCGCCGACACCGACGAACATCTCGACGAAGTCCGAGCCGGAGATCGAGTAGAACGGCACGCCCGCCTCGCCGGCGACGGCCCTGGCCAGCAGGGTCTTGCCGGTTCCCGGCGGCCCGTAGAGCAGCACGCCCTTGGGGATCTTGGCGCCGAGCGCCTGGTAGCGGCCGGGGTTCTGGAGGAAGTCCTTGATCTCGTGGAGCTCCTCGACCGCCTCGTCCGCCCCGGCGACGTCGCCGAAGGTCGTCTTGGGCATGTCCTTGGACAGCTGTTTGGCCCGGGACTTGCCGAAGTTCAGCACCCGGTTGCCGCCGCCCTGGACGTTGTTCATCATCCACATCAGCACCAGCAGCAGCAGGCCGATGGGCACCAGGATGATCAGCATCTGCAGGAACGGCGACTCGTTGGTGACGTGCACGTCGTAGGAGCCGACCTTGTTGGCCGGGTCCTGGAGCATCCGGAAGATCGCGTCCTCCGACCCGTTGGCCGGAATCGACGTGATGATCTGGGTGTGCCCGTTGAACGCCGTGTTCAGGTCGAGTCGGAGCTGTTGCTCCTTGTCGTCTAGGCGGGCCGCCTTGACATTGCCCTTCTGCACCTGGCTAATTGCATCCGAGGTCTGCACCTGGGTGTAGCCACGGGTGTCGTCTGCCAGCAGTTGGATGGCAAACCAGACAGCAACCGCCGCCACGATCCAGATCAGCGGGTTGCGGAGAACGCGCTTGCGGTCCATGCACCTACGGCCGTCACGCGGCCTCGACCCTCCCTGCGTTTTACGTCAAGCCCTGCCTCACGACACTGCTCAACACGTCGAGCGGCGATGTCACCGCGCTCGGCGGGACAGCCCCGTCCAGCTAGCTTACCGCCCACCGTCGTCGGACCACGGCCGGAAGTTCGGCGCTCGGCCGGCGGCGGCCTCATGACGGTCCCAACGCGCGGAGCTGGGATGGGGTTCCCCGACATGACCGGCGACACGCCAGGGCCGTCCGGGGTGAACCGGGGCGAGGGCCGCTACGTACCTCCGTGCACTGCTCTGCACCAGAAGAAGGAGGACACCCGGGTGCCAATGCCACCATCGGACTGAGCCGTTCAGGCCCACAAGTTGCGCCATCCGGCTCAATCCGGCCGGACCGGGCCCTCGACTGTTACGAGTCGGGGCCGCCATGTCGACGATCCGAGCAGAAAGCCCGCGCCCGCTGGGACGCCGACCAGGAGGTTCGCGCACCACAATGTCTACTCCTACCGGAGCCCACCGGCCGCCCTCCCGGCCGGAACGGGGTCGAAAGTGGCACTTCTTCCTGCCCATTGTGGTCGCCGTGCTGGCGGTGGGCGGGGTTGTGGTGGCCAACACCGCCAACTCGGTGCGGTGCGCCGGCCAGGTGCCGCTGCGGGTGGCGGTGACGCCGAGCGCGGCCACCGCGGTGCAGTCGGTGGCCGACGCCTTCGAGCACGACCAGACGTCGGTCAACGGGCAGTGCGTGAAGGTGTCCGTGGTCAGCGAGGGCTCGGCCGACGTCGTGCAGTCGCTGCCCACCAGGCCCATCGACCCGCCGGCGCTGTGGATCCCGGACTCGTCGCTGTGGGTGTCGACCGCGCAGGGCCTGGACAACCAGGACCCGGTCAACAGCCCCAAGCTGACCGAGCACCCGTCGCTGGCCTCGTCGCCGCTGGTGGTGGCGGCCAGCACGGCGCAGGCCGACAAGCTGGGCTGGCCGAAGTCGCCGGTGAGCTGGCAGCGGCTGGTCACCGGGCAGACCCCGATCGCGATCACCGACCCGCTGACCAACACCGAGGGCGTGGCCACCCTGGGCCTGGCCCAGGGCCTGCTGCCGGTGCAGTCCAACGGGCTGCCGCCGCAGGAGCTGATCGCGGTGCTGCTGCGGCTGCGCGGCACCACGCTGACCTCGGTCGCCAACGGCTTCGACAACGTCCGCAAGGACCCGGCCAACGCGCTGCTGTTCACCACCACCGAGCAGTCGGTGGTGTCGTACAACGTGACGACGGCCGCGCCGGCCAAGGCGGTGGCGATCTATCCCGCCGAGGGCACCGTGCTGTTCGACTACCCGGTCGTGCGGGTGAACACGCGAGGCGAGGTCAGCGGCACCGACCAGGCCGCCGCCGCGTTCGAGCAGGAGTTGCGGTCGGCGCGGTCGGCGGGCATCTTCAGCGCCGCCGGCTTCCGTGACTCCAAGGGCACCGCGTCGACCTCGTGGGGCGGCAAGGACGGCGTGCAGGCCGCGACCCCGCCGCTGCTGCCGGCGCCGTCGGCCGCGCAGGTCGGGACCGTGCTGCGGGCGTGGAACGTGGTGCACCTGGACGGGCGGACGCTGGCCGTGATCGACGTGTCCGGGTCCATGACCTCGCCGATGCCCGGTGGGCAGAACCGGATCGAGGTGGCCCGGGACGGGGCGCTGGCGGCCATGGCGTTGATGCCGGACAGCACCTATGTGGGGCTGTGGGCGTTCTCGCAGCAGCAGGGGCCGCCCAACGACTGGAGGGAACTGGTGCCGCTCGGGCCGCTCGGCGGCAAGGTCAACGGCGTCAACCAACGCTTCGCGCTCCAGCAGGCGGCGACCGCGCTGCCGGCCCGCGTGCGCGGCGGCACGGCGTTGTACGACACGGCGTTCGCGGCGTACGAGACGCTGAAGGACGACTTCGACCCGACCAAGGTCAACGCGGTCGTGCTGATCACCGACGGGAAGAACGAGAAGAACGGCGGGCTCGACCTCAACGGCCTGCTGCAGATGCTGCGGGCGCAGGCCGACTCGACCAAGCCGGTGCAGATCATCGGCATCGGACTCGGGCCGGACGCCGACATGAACGCGCTGGCCCAGATCGCCGCCGCGACCGGCGGCAAGGCCTACCCGGCCGCCGACGCCGCCTCGTTCCGCGGCGTCCTGTTCGACGCCCTCAGCCGCCGCCCCTGCAACACCGGCCCCTGCTGATGTGTTCGGAAGGGACCATTCCTCCACTCGGAGTGGAGGAATGGTCCCTTCCGAACTTCAGCTCGAGTAGACCTTGGGGTCCAACGTGCCGATGTAGGGCAGGTCGCGGTAGCGCTCGGCGTAGTCGAGGCCGTAGCCGACGACGAACTCGTTCGGGATGTCGAAGCCGATGTACTTGACCGGCACGTCCACCTTGACCGCGTCCGGCTTGCGCAGCAGGGCGCACACCTCCAGCGAGGCCGGGCGGCGCGAGGCCAGGTTCTTCAGCAGCCAGGACAGTGTCAGGCCGGAGTCGACGATGTCCTCGATGATGAGCACGTTACGGCCGGCGATGTCCCGGTCGAGGTCCTTGAGGATGCGCACCACGCCCGAGGAGGACGTGGACGAGCCGTAGGAACTGACCGCCATGAACTCCAGCTGGACGGGCACCGGCAGGGCCCTGGCCATGTCGGTCATGAACATCACCGCGCCCTTGAGCACGCCGACCAGCAGCAGGTCCGAGCCGCCGTCGCGCGCGGGGTGGTCCGCGGCCACCTGCTTGGCCAGTTCCTGGATCTTGTCGCTGATCTGCTGCTCGGTGATGAGCACGGAGGCGACGTCGCCCTCGTACACGGGCCGCTTCCCCTCTTTCGGCCTGGTGCGTGGCCCCTGGTCAGGACGACGCTCGGTCTAGTTGCAGCCTGCCATGTGCGCGCTGTGCCACCAAGCCGCCGCGAAGCAACACGCCCCCCTGACCACGCCATTCACCGATCAGTGCATCGATGTCACGCAGCTGGGCGTCGGTGAGTTCGGTCACACCGCGTCGCAGCAGCCAGCCGCGCAGCACCCGCCGCCGGATCGCCGCCGGGACAGTCGCGAGCCGCTGGGTGTCCAGCTCTTCCGGGTCGTCCACCAGCATCTCCGCCGCCAAGATGTCCAGCGCGTCGTTGTCCTCCCGCAGCTGCGCCGCCGTCCGGGCCAGCGCGTCGGCCACGCCCCCGTGGAGCACGTCCTCCAGCAGCGGCAGTACCTCGTTGCGCAGGCGCACCCGGGTGAACGCCGGGTCCACGTTGTGCGGATCACTCCAGTACGTCAGCCCTTGCGCCGTGCAGGCGCGCTCCGTCTGGGCTCTTGTCACCGTCAGCAGCGGGCGGCCCCAGGGCGGGTCCAGCGGCCTCATGCCGGCGATCGAGCGCGGTCCCGAGCCTCGGCCCAGACCCAGCAGCACCGTTTCCGCCTGATCGTCGCGGGTGTGGCCCAGCAGCACGATCGTGTCCTCGGCCGGCAGCGCTTGCCTCAGCACCTCGTACCGCGCCCGCCGCGCCGCCGCCTCCATCCCGCCCGGGCCTGCCACCGTGGTCGTCAGGACGCGGACGTGCGGGATGCCCAGCTCCGTCAGCTGCTCCGCCGCCTTCGCCGCGATCTTGTCCGACCCCGGCTGAAGTCCGTGATCGACGACCAGGCCGTGCACCGTCAGGTTCAGCCTTCGGGCCTGATGCTGCGCCGCCGCCGCCAGTGCCAGCGAGTCCGCCCCGCCCGACACCGCTACGGCCAGTTGGCCACTGCTCAGATGGCCGGCCTTCTTCGCGACGGTGACCAGACGGCGCACCGCGGTCCGCACCGCCGACACCGCCTCATCCGGGCGCGCACCAGAAGCCAACTAACTCAGCCCCCACCACTCCCGGGGTGGCCGCCCCGAAGCCATCCTACCCGGCACGACCACTCGTTGATCTTGAAATGGGTGGGCCTGTGGACAACTCAGGCCCTGTGGACAACTCAGGGCTGGACCCTCCGGAGCCAGGCGTCGGGGTCGCCGATCTCGGTGCGGGAGGGCAGGGTCTCGGGCGAGGTCCAGACGGTGTTGAAGCCGTCCATACCGACCGCGTCGACGATGTGCCGGGTGTAGGCGGCGCCCTCGGCGTACTGCCGGATCTTGGCCTCGACGCCGAGCACGGCCCGCAGCACCCGGTCGAGCACACCGCCGCCCTTGCGACGGGCGGTGAAGCGGCTGCGCAGTGTCGTCACGGACGGCACGACGACCGGCCCGACGGCGTCCATTACGTGATCAGCGTGGCCTTCGAGCAGGGTGGACAGCGCGACAAGACGGTCGAGCACGGCGCGCTGCTCGGGCGACTGGATGAGTTCCATCAGCGCGGTCGGCCCCTCGCTGGGGCGCACGGTCTTGAGCCGGTCGCGGGCCGACCGCACCATCTCGGGGATCCGGTTGAAGGCCCCGACGGCGTTGTCGTCCATCACCGACAGCAGCTGCCCGACCTGCGAGGAGAAGTAGTCCCGCAGCCACGGCACGGCGGTGAACTGGAGCCGGTGCGTGACCTCGTGCAGGCACACCCACATGCTGAAGTCGCTGGCCGGCACGTCCATGGCCTGCCGCGCGGCGACGATGTTGGGCGCGACGAGCAGCAGCCGGCCGCCACCACCGAAAGGGTCGTACTGGCCGAGCACCCGCGAGCTGAGGAAGGCCAGCACCATGCCGGCCTGCACGCCGGCGGTGCCGGCAAGCACCCCGCCGAGCGGTCCGGGCAGGTTGGCCGGCATCGCACCCTCGGTGAGCAGGGCGAGGCCCTCACTGGCGGCACGAACCCAGCCGTGCCGGTCGACCACGGTGCCCTCGCGCAGCGGCAGACCGTGCCCGAGCCCGGTCAGCTCACGCACGTGCAACTCGGCGTCGCCGGTCATGCCGCGCAACTCGCGCACGACGGCATCGGCCTCCGCACGTGGCACGGTCGGCCCGGACCGGATCAACCGCTGGGCGGTCGACGCGGCGACCGACCAGTCCACCGGTGACGGAGGGCCGCCGTCGGGCAGGGACCTGGCTGCGTTTCCCGCGTTCACACCCTCGACGCTACCTTGGGTGACGCGCCGACCGCAGCAGCCGAATCAGCGGCATCCGCATCCGCGCAGTGCAGCGGCCACGTTGTCCAAGGCTGCTCGCCCCTGATCGATCTGCGATCCGTTGGACATCAGCGCGAACGCCAACACCTTGCCGTCGGCGGTCTGCACGATGCCGGTCAGCGTGTTCACCCCGTCGAGCGTGCCGGTCTTGGCCCGCACCCAGCCCTTGCCCGGCGCGGACGAGGCGTCGCCGTACCGATCGGCCAGCGTGCCGCTGCCGCCGGCCACCGGCAGCCCGGTGAGCAGCGGCCGCAGCTTGGCCACCCGAGGGTCGCTGCCGCCGTCCGGCCCGGCGGCCACCGTCATGATCGAACCGAGCAGCTTGGCCGTCACCCGGTCCTGGGTGGACAGTCCGCTGCCGTCGACCATGGTCACGCCGGTGAGGTCGAAGTTGTTGTTACGCAAGATGTTCAGCACGGTGCTGGACCCGCCGGCAAACGTGACGGGTGCTCCGGCCTGCTTGGCCACCTCGCGGCCGATGGCTTCGGCCAGCACGTTGTCGGAGATCTGCAACAGGTTGCTGACCATGTCGGTCAATGGCGGCGATTGCACGGTGCCGAGCACCTTGGCGTCGGCCGCCGCGGTGCCCTTGGCCACCGAGTTGGGGTCGGCGCCGAGCCGCCTGGCGAACTCCTTGGCGGCGTCGGTGTCCGGCGTCGCGGTGCGCGGCGGTTCCGACGCGGTGGGCCGGCTGCGGCCGCCGTCCAGCATGATCGACGTGATCGGGGCGACGGACCCGCCGGCGATGTCGCTGTTCTCCCAGCCCGGGGCCATCGCGTCGCCGCTGTAGCGGTTGGTGTCCAGCAGGACCTTGTGGACGGTGCCGCCGGTCGCCTGCTTCACCTGCGCCACGAGATCGTCCAGGCGCGCCGCGCCCGGGTAGACGGTCTCCTTGCCGGCCGGCAACGACGACAGCGTCGGGTCACCGCCGCCGACGAGTACCACGGTGTCGGGGTCGGGACCGGCGACAACGGTGGTGGTGAAGCGGAACTGCGGATCCAGCGACAGCAGGGCGGCCGTCATGGTCAGCAGCTTGCCGGCCGACGCGGGCGTCAGCGGCGTGCTGGAGTTGCGCTCCCACAAGGTCGTGCCGGTCGCCGGGTCGATGACGCTGCCGGTCAGCGTGCCCAGCGCGGGCGACGACACCGGGCCGGCGATCTTGGCGGCGACACCGGCCGCGGTCGGGCCCTGGGCGTCGCCCAGCGGCTTGATCAACAGGTTCGGCGCGGCCGGCGACGGCGGCGGGGCGGTCGCGACGACCGTGGAGCCGCCGAAGCCGGAAGATCCGAAGTAGACGGTCGCGCCGACAGCGAGCACCAGCAGGATGGCCAACCCGACCAGCAGCGGCTTGCGGGATCGGCGCGGCGCCGGCTCGTCGACGTCGTTCTCGGGCGACGTCCGCGGCGGCGGGGGCAACTGCGGCGCCGGCTGCGGCACGTCGTCGCCCAACTCGGGCCGACCGGCGGCGGGCGGGCGGGGCACCCGCACGCGGATCGTCGGCGTGTCGTCGACGGACGGCGAGCCGGGGCCGGGCAGCTGCACGGTCGGCGGGTCGAGGCGGGCCCGGTCGTTGTCCACCGGCATCGCGACCGTGTCCTCGAGCGGCGACACGGGCGGCTCGGACCGGGCGGGCTCGATCCGCATGGGCTGTGCCTTGGGCGGTACTTCGGCCAGCCTGATCCGGAGCGTCTCCGGCTCCTTGGACACCGGCTTCGGCGGAACCGGTTGCGGCGGTTGGATCTTCGGCGGCGGAGGCGGCACCGGCACCCGCTGCGTGACGGGCTCCCGTTGCGGAGCCGGCGGCACGGGCGGCTTCGGCGGCGGCACCTGCGTCGGCGGCATGGGCGGCTTCGGCTGCGCCCGAGGCGGGGCCGGCGGAGGAGGCGGCGGGACCGGCACACGCTGGGTCGCGGGCTCCGGCACCGGCTGGGTCTTCGGCTCCTCGACGGGCTCCGGTGCGGCCTGAGTCGCCGGTTCCTTGGCCGGTTCCGGCGCGGGCTTCGGCACCGGCACCTGCTGAGTGACCGGTTCCTTCGCCGGCTGCTTCACGGGCACCGGCACCTGCTGGGTCACCGGTTCCTTGACCGGCGCCGGCTCCTCGGCGGACTCGGCTTCCTTGGCGGACTCCGGCTTCTTGACCGGTTCCGGCACCGGCACCTGCTGCGTCGCCGGCTCGGCCACCGGCGCGGTGTCCTGCTCCTCGACGGCGGCAGCGACCTCGGCCTCGGGTTCGGGTTGGGCGGACTCGGGCTCGCCGTCTGCTTCGTCCTCGATATCGGCCTCGGCGGTCGCCGGCTCCTCGGCCGCCACTTTCACCCCATCAGGTGACGATGACTCGTCGCTCGGCCAGGCCGGCGACCCGCCGTCGTCCTCGGCCGACGGCCATCCGACCTGGGCGCCCTCACCTGCGCCGACGGCCGGCTCCGGGGCGTCCTCCACCGGCTGGGTCGGCCAGGCCGGCGCCGGTTGGCCGGATTCGGGCACGGAGTCCTCCTCGACGGGGCCCGTGGCCGACACGGACCAAACTCACACAGCTCACCGGCCCCACGGATGCCGATGACACACGACTTGTGGTCCACACTAGTGGCGTAACCGGAGTGCCAACCCCGCCGCAGCGCGCCGACCGTGGAGCGCGCTCGCGTACAAAGAGGCGAAACGAGCGAGGACAGTGGAGTTCGACGTCACCATCGAGATCCCCAAGGGTGTGCGGAACAAGTACGAGGTCGACCACAAGACCGGCCGGATCCGCCTGGACCGGACGCTGTTCACGGCGACCCAGTACCCGGCCGACTACGGGTTCGTGGACGACACGCTCGGCGAGGACGGGGATCCGCTGGACGCCCTCGTGCTGGTCCAGGAGCCGACGTTCCCCGGCTGTCTGATCCGGGCCCGCACCATCGGGATGTTCCGGATGACCGACGAGAAGGGCGGCGACGACAAGCTGCTCTGCGTGCCGGCCGACGACGTGCGGTCCGAGCACCTGCGTGACATCCACCACCTCAACGAGTTCCACAAGCTGGAGATCCAGCACTTCTTCGAGGTC
>DATJJB010000044.1:0-13053 GCA_035492655.1 Kutzneria sp.
CGCCTACACGTACAGGTCGGACTCGACGCGCTTGAGGTGGTGCCGGGCCAGGGCCAGGTTCGAGCTCTCCCGCTCCAGCACCAGGTACAGGAACAGCGAGCTCTTCGCCTTCATGGAGTCGATCAGCCGAATCAGGTGGTACTGACGGTGCAGCGTGATGAGAATGTCCTCAATGGTGTCGTTGAGCGACAGCGAGGCCATCACCCGAAGCTTGGACCTGACGACCTCGGTGTTGCCGGCCGCCGCGAGCTCGAGGTTCAGCCAGTCACCGCCACCGCTGGTGCCGAGCGACATGCCGCTCTCGTAGTCCACCAGCGCGACACCAACCGCACCGGCGATGGACATGCATTCCTTCAACGCCGTATCGATGTTCACAATGCGTTCCTTCCTCACGTCGACTGACACCCCGACACATGGCCGCGTCTTCACTCCACACGTCAAGGAGCGAATACTTCCCAATAATCCCGACATCGTCGCCATTCGCCATCGAAATGGTCGCCGCAAACGTTACTTCCCCTTCGCCGGCACACAAAGCCTGCGCGCACACGTTGGAGCGAATGCGCAGAACCCACGAAACAAGGAAAGAGGGCGTCATCAACCAGAGCCGCTACACCCGAACTGGGCGGGCAGGCCGTTTACGCCGTCGCCGTTCGGCGACAGCCCAGGAACAACCGCTTCTTCCGCTCGATCAGCGGTGCGCCCGGCCCTCCACCTCCTCGCCCTCGGCGGCGCGCGAGCATCGCCGACGCGATCGCCCGAACGCCTTCCGACTTAAAGAACTGTGCAAGTGCTTAGTTGCGCGAAACCTAGCACAGCCGTCGAGACGCGTCGATGTGCCGAGCGCCGCCGGAGAAGTGCCCAGGCAACGCGAAAGAAACCGGTTCCCGGCGCACTGCCAGCCGGTTTCCAGGTACGCGCGGGTTCCGACGCCGAGAGCCGCCCGCGTCGCGGCGGACAGCGCGACAACGGCCGTTTCTGCCGGCTGGACGCTTGGCGCGATCCCGACCGTCATTCGTTCGGGTGAATAGCCCGGACGCGGGTGCCAGGGACCACCTTCCGCGGGCCGAACGGAACCGATGAACCGGGAAACGTGACTCCATGCGCCCACCGGCTAGCCGAACGTGGCCGAAACCCGCCGGGTGCCACGGAGTTCGTCGCGGGCACCCGGTGGGCGGCGGAGCGGGGTCAGTTGACCTTGCGGTCGCGGCCCGTCCAGTACGGCTCGCGGAGCTTGTACTTCTGGATCTTGCCGGTGGCGGTGCGGGGAATGGCCTCGCGGAACTCGACGGAGGTGGGGGCCTTGTAGCCGGCGAGGCGCTGCTTGCAGTGGGCGATGAGCTCGGCCTCGGTGACCTCGGCGGACAGCACGACGAGGGCCTTGATGGTCTCGCCCCACTTCTCGTCGGGCACACCGATCACCGCGACCTCGGCGACGGCGGGGTGGCTGAACAGGCAGTCCTCGACCTCGATGGACGACACGTTCTCGCCGCCGGTGATGATCACGTCCTTGCGCCGGTCGGAGATGACGAGGTAGCCCTCCTCGTCGAGGGAGCCGCCGTCGCCGGTGTGGAACCAGCCGCCGTCCAGCGCATCGGCGGTGGCGTCAGGGTTTTCCCAGTAGCCGTCGAGCACCACATTGGACTGCGCGAGCACCTCGCCGCTGTCGGAGATGGAGATCCGGGCGCCGAGGGCGGCGCCACCGGCCCGGGAGAGCTTGGCGGCGCGCTCCAACGGCGGCAGGTCGACGTCCTGCGGCCGGGTGCGGTTGAAGGTGAGCAACGGCGACGTCTCGGTGAGGCCGTAGATCTGGAGGAACTCCCAGCCGAGTTCGTCCTGCACGCGGGCGATGGTCCTGGTGGGCGGCGGGGCGCCGGCGCAGACGATGCGAACCTTGTGCCGCCCGGGAATCTCGCCGGACCAGGTCTGGGCGGCGTCGAGCACGGCGTTCCACACGGCCGGCGCGCCGCACATCAGGGTCACGCCGTGCTCGTCGACGCGGCGGAGGATCTCGGCCCCGTCGACCTTGCGCAGCACGATGTGCCGAGCGCCGACGCCGGTCAGCCCGTACGGCATGCCCCAGCCGTTGCAGTGGAACATCGGCAGGGTGTGCATGTAGACATCCCGCTCCCACGCCCGCACGTGCATGGCGAAGGTGACGGCGTTGGTCCAGATGTTGCGGTGCGTCAGCTGCACGCCCTTGGGCCGCGCGGTGGTGCCGGAGGTGTAGTTGATGGTGGCGGTGGCGTCCTCGTCCGGCGACGACCACGGCCGCGGCTCGGTGTCGAACCGCATCAGCTGTTCGGTCTCCGCCCCCAGCACGAACCGGTGCGCGGCGGTCACGCCCTTGAGCGACTCGTCCAGC
This sequence comes from Kutzneria sp., assembly GCA_035492655.1. Classification (GTDB taxonomy): domain Bacteria; phylum Actinomycetota; class Actinomycetes; order Mycobacteriales; family Pseudonocardiaceae; genus Kutzneria. The sequence goes on from DATJJB010000044.1 coordinate 2,363, forward strand.
TCGGGATCGACGAGCAGCACGGACGCGCCGCTGTGCTCGACGATGTAGGCGATCTCGTCGGCCCGCAGCCGGAAGTTGACCGGCACGCAGATGCGTCCGCTGGCCGGCACGGCGTGCAGTAGCTCCATCAGCCGCGCCGAGTTGTGGCTGACGACGGCGACCCGCTCGCCCTCGCCGATGCCCAACGCGTCCAGGCCGGCCTGCCAGGCGCGGACCCGCCCGGCCAGCTCGCGGTAGGTGGTGGTGGCGACGGGATCGGCCGGCTGGGCCGGCTCGTCCACGATCGCGACGCTGTCGGCGAGGACCGTCGCTGCACGGTCCAGGAAGTCACTGACGGTGAGTGGGACCCGCATCACAACACCCTAGCTACCAAGTGGCCGGATCGCCCCACGTCGAGAGGCGACCGCGCGGCTCGATCGTTTCAGCGGCCACCAGCGCGGGCAACGACTCGGTCAGCGGCTCGCGCACGACGGCGTCGGCGAGGTCGTCGTACGGGGTGGGCTCGGCGTTGCAGATCAGCAGCGCGGCCCCGGCTCGCACGGCCAGCTCGGGCAGGGCCGCCGCCGGGAAGACGGTCAGCGAGGTGCCGGCGGCGAGGAACAGGTCGCAGTCCAACGTGGCCTGCTGGGCCCGCCGCAGCACGTCCTGGTCGAGCTCCTGCCCGAACGAGATGGTCGCCGACTTGATAAGTCCGCCGCACACCAGGCACGGCGGATCGGCCTCGCCGGCGGCGACCCGGCCGAGGGCTTCGCTCATCGGTCGACGGTCGCCGCAGCTCACGCACTCGGTCTCGACCAGCGACCCGTGCAGCTCCACGACGGCGTGAGAGCCGGCTTTCTGATGCAGGCCGTCGATGTTCTGCGTCAGCAACGTCCGCAACCGGCCGGAGCGTTCGAGATCGACCAACGCCTCGTGCGCGGCATTGGGCTCGGCCGTCCACGCCGGATGCACGGCCCGGCTGCGCCACGCCTGAACCCGTACCGAGGGGTCGGCCAGGTAGTCCTGCAACGACGACAGCCGCTGCGCCTCAGGGTCCTTCGTCCACACGCCGTTCGGCCCGCGAAAGTCGGGAATCCCGGACGCCGTCGACACCCCGGCTCCGGTCAGCACAGTGATGCGCCGGGCCCCGCCGATCACCCGCATCGCGTCCCGCATGCCCTCCTGGCGCTGCACGTTCTTTTGCTTACGGCACGAGGCGACCCTTGTCCAGCCGAAGCTGCCGATCGGCCACGGCGTGCACCCGGGGGTCGTGGGTCGCGGCTATCACGGCCGTGCCACGATCAGCCACCCGCCGGAGCACGGTCAGCACCACCTCGGCGCTGGCCTGGTCGACGTGCGCGGTCGGCTCGTCGGCCAGCAGCACCTCGGGCTCGACCACGATCGCACGGGCCAGCGCCGCCCGCTGTTGCTGGCCGTAGGACACCTCGTTCGGGTACCGGTCGGCGAGTTCGCCGATGCCGAGCTCGGTCAACACGGCCAGACTGCGGGCCCGAGCTTCCGGCGACCCGGTCAGCAGCAGCGGCAGCGCGGTGTTCTCGGCCAGCGTCAGTTCGCCGGCCAGCCCGAGGGCCTGCGGCAGCACGGCGCAACGCTGCCAGCTCGGCGCGCCGTCCAGCTCGACGTCACGGATCAGCACGCTGCCGACGTCCGGACGGTCGAAGCCGCACAGGATGGACAGCAGCGCGCTCTTGCCGGAGCCGGACGGGCCGCCGATCGTGACGAACTCGCCCGGCGCCACCGCGAGGTCCACCCCGCGCAGCACCTCGACCTGCCGGAAGGACCGGCCGATCCCCTGCGCCACCAACGCCATCACGCCACCCGCCCGGATCTCATCCGCACCACGTGGTCGGCCAGCCCGATCAGACGGTCGTCGTGCGAGGCGACCGCGACCGGAACTCCCCGGTCCACCAACACTTTCAGCGACTCCAGCACCAGGCCGGCCGACACGTCGTCCAGCTGCGAGGTCGGTTCGTCGGCCAGCACGACCTTGGGATCACGGGCCAGCGCGCAGCACAGCGCCAGCCGCTGCTGCTGCCCGCCGGACAGCGCCGGCACGCGGTAGTCGCCCATGCCGTCCAGTCCCACGACGCCCAGCAACCCGAGATCCGCTGTGCGACCGGCACTCTGCGCGGCGGCGATGACGTTCTGCGCGGCGGTGAGCTCAGGTAGCAGGTTCTCCATGGGGTTCTGGAACATCAGCGCGATGGTCTGCCGGCGCAACGCGCGGAGTTGCCGGTGCGAGCGCCGGCTCACCGTCTCGCCGCTGAGATCCACCGCGCCGCGGGTCGGCCGCTCGACGAGCGCCAGCACCCGCAGCAGCGTCGACTTGCCCGAGCCGGACGGGCCGGCGAACACCGTGATCCCGTTGTCGGGCACCACAACCGTCACGTCGTCGATCGCCGTCACGGTGCCGGCCGGCGTCGCGTAGTCGACGCCGACCCCTTGCGCGGCAAGGACATCAGCCACGGATGAGCTCCCCGACTCGGGCGGTGCGCACCCCGCGCACCGCGATCCACCCGGCCGCCGCGACCACCACGGCCGCGATGACGACCGCGATCACCACGAACATCACCGAGTCCGGCAGCACCGACACCGGCCGCAGCCACGGCGCGGGATCCAGCCGTGGCACGGAGAACGCGGCGACGACCAGTCCGACCGTCACCCCGGCCAGCAGCACAGCTCCGGCCACCGCGCCGAATTCCAGCAGATGGCTGGCGATCAACGTGACCGGCCGCAGGCCCATCCGGGTCGCCAGCGCACCGGACAACGCGGTCTGCTTACGCCGTGCGCCAACGGCCAGCAGCAGCGAAGCCGCCGCGATCACCGCCAGCAGCGCGCCGACCGACGCGATGTAGCCGAAGGTCCACGCCACTGTGTAGAACGGCAGCGCGTCCAGGGCCAGTTCGGTCGTCTTGTACCCGATGTGGTCGATGTGCGCGTCGCCGAGGGCCTTGAGGACCGTCGGGGCGTCCTCGCTCGACCACACGAAGAACGAGTTGATCTCCGAAGCGGTGGTGTTGTCCGACCGGGCCGTCACGTAGCCGATGTTGTTGGGCATGCCCGGGAACACCGGCAGCGTGCCGATCGTGTGCAACGGCGTGAACCCGGGAATGCTGATGCCCGAACCGGTTTTCGCCCCGCCGACGGCGATCGCCGCCCCCTGGCCCAACTTGCCCACCAGGTCCAGCGTCGCGGCCCGCCGGTCGGGGTCGAGCCACGCGCCGTTGGCGAAGGTGTCCGGGTCGACCGTGACCATGTTGCTCGCGCCGCGGTCGACCACGCCGGCCACCGTGGCGTGCGCGCCGACGGCGGCCGGCAGCGGCTGCCTGCTCTGGCCGAACGAGGTGGAGATCTGGACGGAGGTGGTGCCGCCGATCAGGTTGCCGGACTTGCTGGCCAACGCGTCCTGCTCGGCCCGGTTGACGCTGTTGCCGACCGCGAGCGTGCCGACGGCCAGCACCCCGACCAGCAGCACACCCGTCGCCGCGGTACTCGCCGCCGCCAGCCGGCGGACCGCCAGCTGCACCGACGGCAGCGACCACACGCTCAGCCGATGCGACCACGCCAGCAACAGTCGGCCGAGCCGGGCGGCGATGCCGGCGATCACCACGACCACCAACACCGGGAACGCCAGCGCGAACGCGTCCAGCGGCGGCGTCACGCCGCCGGTCGACGGCACCGTCCGAGTCAGGCTCAGCCCGGAGAACACCGCCGCCACGGCGACCGGCAGCTCGAACGGGATCAGCCGCAGCACACGCGGAATCCGTCGCCGTGCCTGAGCCTGGAACATCCGGTGCGTACGCCATGCAGCCGTCGCCGTCAGCACAGCGCCGGCGGCCAGGACCACGCCCAGCACCACCAGCGCCGCCCACGTCGTCGTGCCGGGATCGAGCTCGGCCACCGGGGCGTACCAGGGCAGCGCCGCCCGAGCGACCACCAGGCCGACCACCGCGCCGACCAGCAGCGGGCCGACGAGTTCGAGCAATGCCTTGGCCCCCAACGCCATCGGCGAACTGCCCCGGGCCCACAGCAGCCGCAGCACCGGCTGCCGCCGCTGACACCACTGCGCCGCCATCGCGCCGACGCCGACCAGGCCGACCAGCAGGCTGATCGCGGTCAGCGGCAGCACGAAGGCGATCACGTTGTTCTGCGCCTTCCCCGCCTCGGCCAGCGAGGACACGAACGGCTGGCGCACCGGGGTGTAGGCGGTCAGGCCGTCCGCGGCGAACCTCGCCCGCAGCGCGGCGGCCAGCCGATCGGTGCGGGCGGCCAAGTCGCGGGCCTCGGCGATGGTCTTCGGCGCTGTCACGGGAAAGCGGACCGAGACGTTCAGCCGCTCGCCGAAGTTCGTGACATCGGCCAGCGTGGGCAGGAACGCCGTGGTGGCGCTGCCGCCGTCACCGGCCAGCTTGTTGTAGACGACGTTGGCGACCTCGCTGCACCAGAACGCCGGCACCGGCTCGTCGAGGTCGGTGTAGATCGCCGTCACCGGCGGGATCACGCTGCTCAGCGGGCCCAGTCCGAGGTGCGCGTCCTGCGCCGGGCTCAGGGCCAGCCACGTGCCGTTGGCCGCGCCGCCCCGCACCGCGTGCAGGTTGCGCGTCGCGTCGTCGCGATAGCCGAGCCGCACCGCCGGCGACAGCCGGTCGCCGAGATCGAGTCGGGTCGGCCCGGTGTAGGCGCCGAACAACGGCTGCGGGAAGCCCTGCTGTCGCGCGACCTCCCGGGCGTCCCGGTCGATCTGCGCGACCCGGTCCGGCGGCGCGCCGAGCCCGTTGACCGTGGCGGCCAACGACTGCGGGCACGATCGCTCGACCTGGTAACTCAGCGCGGCGTTGCCGGTGCTCACCGCACACAACACGGCCGACGCGGCGACGAAAGCCAGGAGCAGACCGGTCACCGTCGCCACCACGACGGAACTCCCGCTGCTCAGGCCGGTGCGAGCGGACGTCCGCCACGGCAACTGCATTGGCGGAGATTAACCTCGCGACGGCCGGTCATGTCGAGTTTTTCCCGAAAAGGAAGCGAACCGTGGCGCTTCCCGCCCCTGCCGGGAAGCGTCACGGTTCTCCTTTCGGTGCACCCGCCCGATTCCCCGAATGAACCAGGCGGGCGGTCCGCTCCCTACCCCCGGTGCTGCTCGCCCGCCCCGCGCTCCCCCGAGCGCGGGGCGGGCGGTCGGCGTCTCCCCGGCCGACGACCACCCGATCCGGGGCGACCTTTCGGCCTAGACCGCGATCTGGTCGCGCTGGTCCCGACGGCGCTGTCGCTGCTCGATCGGGTAGAAGTCGTCGAGGAAACGGGTGTTGTCGCGGGTCCAGCGGACCCGCTCGGACAGTTCGTCGTCACCCGTCTGCGGCCGGCTGGCCGCACGGACCTCCTGCCAGCCGTAGATCGCGGCCAGCACGCCGCCGGCCATCACAACGGCCAGCGCGACCGCGACCACGCCGCCGACGTGGATCTGGGTCAGCAGCACGACCGTGGCCCACAGCTGCACCGCGGTGAAGAACGCGGTCAGCACGACACGGGCGAAGACTCGGTTGTAGGGTCGGCGCTCCTCGTTCTTCGTGTTCATCGCTTCGTCCCCTCCTCCGCCTGCCTGATCAGGCACGCAATACCTTTGTAGACCGCCACGCGACCGAGTTCTGCGTCACATGACACACAGGACGAAATTTCGCCCTGCACTTGCACGCCGGACACCTGTGGTTCGCTGGCCGGGTGACGACCGAGCGCGAACACACGCCGACCACGGCCGGCGAACGCGAGTCCCTGCGCGGCTATCTCGACTTCCACCGGGCCACGCTGGCCATGAAATGCGCCGGCCTGACCGACGAGCAGCTACGCCGCCAGGCCAGCCCGCCGTCCACACTGTCGCTGCTCGGCCTGGTCCGGCATCTGGCCGATGTGGAGCGCGCCTGGTTCCGACGGGTGATCGACAAGCAGGAGGCCGACCCGCTGTACGGCGACTTCGCGGCGGCCCACGATGCCGCCGGGGCCACTCGTGAGGAGGCGTTCGCCACGTGGCAGGCGGAGATCGCCGAGTCGCGGCGTATCGAGCAGGCGGCCGAGTCCCTGGACCTGACTGTCTACTTCCAGGGCTGGGGCAAAGAGGTGTCGCTGCGGATGGTCATGCAGCACATGATCCAGGAGTACGCCCGGCACAACGGCCACGCCGACCTGCTGCGTGAGGCCATCGACGGCGTCACCGGCGTCTAGTCAGCGAACGAGCTCCCGCAGGCGTTCCATCCGGTGGATGACGAAGTAGCCCCGGCCGGTGGTGATCACGCCTTCCTCCCGCAGCTCCCGGAGCATGCGGGCCATCGACTCGCGTGATGTCGAGGCGGTCTCGGCCAGCTCCTGCTGGGTGAACGGCGAGGCGATGTGCACGCCCTCGGGGGTGAGCCGGCCGAGGCGGTTGGCCAGGTCGAGGAGCAACGTGACGACCCGTTGCATGGTGCTGCCGCCGCCGTACTCGGCACGCTGCTGGTCGGTCTCGCGTAGCCGTTGGGCGATGACCTCCAGCAGCGACCAGGCGATACGGGGATGCAGGTCGCACAGACCCTGCAGCCGGCTGGCCGGCAGCAGCAGCACGTCGACGGCGTCGATGGCGGTCATCGTGGCCGACCGCGGCCGGCCGTCGATGGCCGACAGCTCGCCCAGCACCTCGCCCGGCCCGCACACGGCCAGCATCACGCCGTGACCCGCGGCGGCGCCGGCGATCACCTTGATGTGGCCGCCGAGCACCACGTAGACCTGCTTGGTCTGCTCACCCTGGCCGACGATCACCGCCCCGGCGGCGAACCGGCTGCGCGTGGCCGCCGCGGCGAACGCGGCCTGCTCGGCCGGTGACAGCCGCCCCCAGAACGTGCCGGCCGGACCGGTCAGCGCGATCACCTCCCCTATGGTGTTCGGCAAGAGTAGTTGCTGGGAGGGCACGACACGGATGACAGAGCGTCAGCCTTCGGTGTACCGGGCGATCCTGGTGGTCGATGTGGAGAGCTTCAGCGGTGGCCACCGCAGTGAGGACCACCGGCGGCTGGTGCGCGCCAGTCTGCGCGAGATGCTCGCCTCGTCGCTGCGCGATATCGGGCACGACTACGAGGCGGGGTACCGCAACGACACCGGGGACGGCGTGGTCGTGTTCCTCACCTCCGAGGTGCCGGAGAGCCGGCTGGTGCGGCAGCTGCCGCACGACCTGGAGCTGATGCTGCGCGAGCACAACAGCCGCTACGCCGAAGGAGCGCAGATCCGTCTGCGGGTGGCGCTGCACCACGGACAGGTGTTCTTCGACGCCGCCGGCGCGTCGGCCGCGTCGGTGATCCACGCGTGCCGGCTGGTCGACAGCCACCCGGTGCGGGACGCGTTGAAGCGCGGCGAGGCGCCGCTGTCGCTGATCGTGTCGGACGACTTCTACCGGCACGTCGTGCTGGGCGAGCCGGCCGCCGCCCCCGGCAGCTACGCGGAGGTGCGGGTCAGCGCCAAGGAGACGGAAGCGGTCGGCTGGCTGCGCGGCGGCGTCACGCAGGCCGTGGTGCCCAAGCCGGACCGGCGGCCGCTGGTGCTCGACGTCGAAGCGGGCGTGGTGCGCGTGGTGCCCGGCGGCGAACGGCTGGTCGGTCAGCTGGTGCACGCCATCCGGCAGTCACCGTCGCTGATGGACGCCACGCGGACCCGCTGGCCGCAGCACGACATGCGCAGCGCCCCCGACGAGGCGCTGCACGCGCTCGCCGAGGCGTTCCTGCGGGTGCCGGCCATGGTGGACGACCTGGCGCGCCGTGACGTGGTCGAGGAGCTGCCGATGCAGATCCGAGTGTCCATTCCGCGCAGCACGCGCGCCCGCACGGACGTTCGCGCGATCGTTCGCACGTGCATGACGCGCGACGGTGGGCTGGCCGCACTGCTCACCGCCGTGCAGCGCATCGAGGGCACCGACAGCCTCGACGTCGACGCGCTGCACGGCGACGTGGTCACGATCCTGGCGTCACTGGTCGACCAGGACTGAGCCGTGATGCAGGGAAGGACGCCTTACCTGCGTTGAATGCAGGTAAGGCGTCCTTCCCTGCATTGGAGTGATGGTCACCAGGGGCGGGCCATGGCGTCGAGCATGCTGTGCTGGGCGTCGTCCTCGGCGATCTCCCACGTGAAGGCGCCGCGCAGGCCGGCGGCCTTGGCGAAGTCGGCGCGGATGGCGATCGAGCGCGGGTTTTCGTAGCTGACGAAAACGTGCTTACCCGGGTTGAACAGCCACGGCGACTGCGCGTTGTCGTCCCAGTGCTGCTCCCAGGCCGGGTCGGTCAGCAGCGTGGACTTGATGTCGTTCCAGCTGCCCGGGTCGAACCCGCTGTCCCACGGCTGGAACAGGCCGTGGTTCGGGCCGGCCTGCGTCACGTGGAAGCCGCGGCCGTAGAACGGCACGCCCAGCACCATCCGGTTGGCGGGCACGCCGTGCTGCTCGTAGTACCGCACCGCGCCGGTCACGTTGTTCCAGCGTTTCATCGGCTGACCCAGCGGATCCGCCGGCACCTGGCCCATCGGCGCGTTGAACGTGGACACCGGCGAGAAACCGGTGCCCATGTCGTAGGTCATCAGGTTGATCCAGTCCAGCACCTGGGCGATCCTGCCCAGCTCGAAGCTGGCCGCCGGGTCGTACGGATCGCCGTACTCGCCCTTGCCGGTCTGCAGCCGACCGGCCGGCAGCGCCGCGGTGACCAGCTTGTGGCCGCCGGGCAGCGCGTCGAGCTGGCGGCGGAACTCCTTGGCCAGCAAGGTGGCGTCGGCCTTGTCCTGCGGCCGGGCGGTGATCTCCGCCGGGCCGCCGGAGACCGGGAACTCCCAGTCGATGTCGACGCCGTCGAAGGTGCCCGGATAGGTCGTGAAGAACGTGGTCAGGCAGGAGGCGACGACCTTCTTGCGGGAGGCGTCGGTCAGCGCCGCGTCGGAGAAGCCGCCCGCGCCCCAGCCGCCGATGGAGATCGACACCCGCAGGTTCGGCCGCACGGCCTTGAGCTGCTTCAACGCCGCGAAGTCGGCGACGTTGCCGGCGTCCGGCGCGGCACAGACCCCGTTGCTGATGCCGCCGAAGGCGTAGAAGACGTTGGTGACGGCGGCCGGGATCCGCGACACCGGGAAGGCGTCGTGTTCCCAGGCGGTGAAATACGCGCCGACGACGTGGTTGGACGGAGCTGTGGCCGCCGCGGCGGCGCCGGTGACCGTGCCGGCGACGGTCAGCGCGGCGACCCCGAGGGCCAGTGCACGCAGGGGAGACATGCCCGCCACTCTGTAGTGAATCGATCACGATGAGCAAGGGGCCGGTACCCGAGTTGCCGGAATTCCGCCTGTTCAGCCGGTCAGCACGAGCGCACCGGTGGCGGCGGCGAGGCAGGCCAGCGCGGTGACGAGGCCGGTGCCGAGGAACCGCGGCCAGGCCACCTTCACCCCGGCCGAGCCGCACCGTTCGTACCAGAGCAGGGTGGCCAGCGACGCCCACGGCGTGACGATGGGGCCGACGTTGGTGCCGATCAGCAGCCCCAGCAGCTGGTTGTGGTTGGCCACCGGCACCACGGCCTCGCCGGCGGTGTAGGCCGGCAGGTTGTTGAGCACGTTGGACAGCCCGGCGCCGGCGCCGGCGGCCCGGAACACACCGCCGGGGCCGTTGTCGGCGCCCATCACCACGTGCATGATGCCGGCCAGCCCCAGATCGCTGATCGTCTGCACGACGAAGAACAGGCCGGTGACGAACACCAGCAGCCGCCACGGCAGCAGGCTCCAGCGCAGCGAGTCCCGCTTCCGCACGGCAAAGGTGATCACCACCACGGCCGCGCAGACCGGCGACACGATGGCCAGTTCGAGGCCGGCAACGACGCCCGCGACGAAGATCACACAGGCAACGGCGCAGATGCCGAACAGCACCGGATCGGCCGGTTTCGGGGCGGTCGGCGGCTCGTAGCGGTCCATGCCCCGGCGGCCCCGCCGCCAGTAGAAGATCCACAGGCAGACGGCCGTCGCGGCCACGGAGGCCAGCTCCGGCAGCAGCATGCGCTGCGCGAAGGCCGGGGCGCTCAGCGCGACCCGGTTCATCGCCAACAGGTTCGTCAGATTCGACACCGGCAGCAGCAGGCTCGCGGTGTTGGCCAGCCACACCGTGGTCATCGCCAGCGGCGCGCCCGGAATGGCCAGCCGCGCGGCCACCGCCAGCATGACCGGCGTCAGCAGCACGGCCGTGGTGTCCAGGTTGAGGGTGGCCGTGGTGATCGCCGCGAACAGCACGCACAGCACGAAAAGCAGCACGAAGTTGCCGCGCGCCAGGATGGTCAGCCGGATCGCGATGGTGTCGAACACGCCGGCCTCGGCCGTCAGCTCGGCCAGCACGATCACCGCGCCGAGGAACACCAGGATCGGCCCGATCCGCACCATCGTCGCCTCGGCCTGGACCACCGGCAGCAGCCCGGTGGCCAGGAACACCAGGCCCACCGCCAGCAACCCGATCGCCACCCAGTCAAGCGCGTCCAGCCTGCGCACCTTGGTTTCCTTTGCACTCAACGTCTTCACGTCCGCGGCCGCATTCGGCTGGCCGGATCCCACAACAGGAAGTCGCCGTCGTCGCTGGCGCTGGCGATCAGCGGCTGCCCGTCGACGCGGACCCGGGTCAGCGCCCGCACGGTCCCGCCGTGGGCCTGGTACTCGCCGACGAG
>DATJJB010000045.1:0-26562 GCA_035492655.1 Kutzneria sp.
CCCTCGTCCCGCGCGATCCGCTCGCACTGCTCGAGAACAGTGCTCATGAGTCCTCCTCGACTTCGACGATCGCGGTGTGGAAGTACGCGCCCTGGGCCACCGAGACCAGGGCGCAGCGGTCACCGGGGCGCAGCCGGCCGGTACGGTCGGCGTGGTCAAGCGCCATCAGCGCGTCCGCGCCGAAGTTGTGCCCGCACAACGGGATCAGGTCCAACAGGACCTTCTCCCGCGGGATGCCGGCGCGGCGGCTCACGCTGCCCCAGAACATCCGGTTGGACAGGTGCGGCAGCACCCAGTCCAGCTCGTCCACGCTCATGCCGACGGCGGCGACGGCCCGGTGCAGCGTGTTCACGGTCTCGTCGCAGCAGACCCGGCTGAACTCCTCGGCCTCCCGCGGCGACATCCGCATGTTGCGGTGGAACCGCAGATCACGGCTGGTCACGCCGCCGAGATAGCGGTAGCGGCCCTGTGCGGCGACCGTGAGGCCGACGACTCCGTCACCGCCGATGGCGATGCCGGGGATAACGCGGGCCATATCGTGCACGCTGCCGTGGTCACCGCCCAGCACCAGCACCCGCTCCGTGGGGTAGCGGGCCAGGTACCGCCGGGCGAAGTCCAACGACCGCAACACCGACGTGCAGTTCACGTGCGAAAGGCCGAAGAACCGGCTGCCGGACAGGCCGAGACGGGCCCGGACCCGGTCCGGGAAACCGCCGCGCAGCCCGAACTCCTGCGTGAGCATGGTGTGCCCGTAGAGCACCAGCCCAGCGGTGCCGCCGTCGAGCGCGGCCCGGCCGGCCGCCACGAACAGGTCCTCCAACTGCTCGTGGTCGGCCAGCGTCGGGCTCTCCCGCAGGCCGTGCACCTTGGCGAACATCTTGCGCTCCATGGCGTCCCGCCCGGCGCGCAGCAGGATGTCCTGCACCGGCTCGGACCGTCCGGGCAGCTGGACGGCCACTTTGGACAGTCCGATCGGCATCGTCAGACCGCGGCCTTGGCGAAGCCGTGCTCGATGTAGTCGGTCAGGCTGCCCACGGTCTGGAACACCTCGGGGCCCAGCTCGTCCGGGTCGATCTCCAGGCCGATGGTGTCCTCCAGCGACATCAGCAGCTCGATCACGCTGGTGGAGTCCAGCGCCAGGTCCTCGAACAGGCGGGACTCCGGCGTCAGCGCGCCGACCTCCTTGTTCAGCACGGCCGACAGGGCGACGCGCAGGTGGGCGACGATCTCTTCGCGGTTCATCATGACTCCTTGGTGGTGTGCACGAGGATCTGGTGGCGGAGCAGGTCTTCCGCGTCGTCGCGGCGGCGCACCAGGTGCGCTTCGCCGCCGGTGACGAGGACCTCGGCCGGGTAGCCGTGGCTGAGGAACAGGCCGGGCGAGGCCGTCGGCCCGTACGCGCCGGAGTTGAGGATGCCGATCAGGTCGCCGGCCTTGAGCGCCGGCAGCTCGGCGTGCTTGAGCACGGAGTCGTTGGGCGTGCACAGCGGGCCGGTGACGTTCCACGACTCCGTCTCGCCCACGTCCGCACGGTTGGACAGCAGCGCGGCCGGGAAGTTGCGCTTGACGAACGATCCGATGCCGACCGCGGCCATGTGGTGGTGCGTGCCGCCGTCGGCGATGGCGAAGCGCTCCCCCATCGACTCCTTGACGTAGCGCACACCCATCACGTAGGTGCCGGCGCGGCCGGCCAGGAACCGCCCGGACTCCATGATCAGCCGGGTTTCCGGGTGCGCGCCGACGAACTTGTCCAGCAGCGGGTTGATCTCGGTGGCCACGTCCACGGCGTCGATGTCCTGCTCGCCGTCGAAGTAGGCCACGCCCAGCCCGCCGCCGATGTCCACGGTGTCCAGTCGGATGTTGCAGGCCTCGGCGACCCGCTCGGCCAGGTCGAGAATGTAGCGGGTGTTCTTGCCGACCACGTCCGCGTCGAGGATGCGGGTTCCCATGTACACCTGGATGCCCGCGACGTCGGCGTGCAGGTACTTGGCCGACAGGTCGCCGGCGGCCAGCACCTGCGCCTCGTCGATGCCGAACTGGCGGGGCTTGCCGCCCATGGTCAGCCGCGAGCCGCTGATCGCCAGCGCCGGGTTGATCCGCAGCAGCACCCGTTGGTACACGCCCCATTGCGCGGCGATCCGCTCGATGTGGTCGAGCTCGTCGAAGGATTCGCAGACGATGGCGTACACGCCGGTCTCAACGCAGGCCCGCAGCTCGCACTCGCTCTTGCCGGGGCCGAGGAAGATGATGTCCTCCGGCGCGGTGCCGGCCTGCACCACGGTGCGAAGCTCCACCAGGGACGAGACCTCGGCCCGGGCGCCACCGGCCTTCAGCGCGGCGTAGACGCTGACGTTCGGGTTGGCCTTGAGCGAGTAGAAGATCTCCAGCTTGGGGTGCAAGGCGTTGCGCAGCCCGGTGATCGTGTCGGTGAGCACGTCGCCGTCGTAGACGTAGAGCGGCGTGCCGAAGCGCCCGGCCAGCTCCTCGTACTCGATGCCCTGGATCCTCATGACTGGTTCCCCACCATTCTCTGCAGGCGTGCTTCGGCTTCCTGGCGCAGTTCCAGCGCCGCGTCGGCGCTCTCGGCGACGCAGATGGCGTAGAGCCGGCCGTGGAAGCTGCCGTCGGTGGCGGCGGCGTTCAGCGTCGCGAAGTTGTTGACCAGCACGCCGGTCGTGCGGCCCTCGTCGAGCAGCAGGTCCCCGAGCGCCTCGGCGACCTCGGTGAAACTGTGCACACGGGACGGGCGCAGGCCGAACGTGGCGGCGATGGCGTGCGCGCCGTCGGGGATGAAGCGTTCGGCGATCCGGCTCTGGTAGGTCGACATGTTGAACCGGGCGTTGATCTCCAGGCACGGGTAGAGCGTGCCGTCGGTGGCCAGCATGGCGTCCACGCCGACCAGGCCGAAGAAGCCCTCCTCGTGCAACGCCCTGCCGATCTTCTGCACGGCCTCCTGGAGCTCGGCCGCGGCGACCGGCGGCAGCTCGACCGGGAAGCGGTGGCCCTGGTGCACGCCATCCTTGAGCACGGCCGCCTTGACCGTCTCGAAGCGCACGTTTCCGGTGCGGGACACCACGAACTGGTAGTTGAGGTCCTGGGCGTGCTCGATCCACGTCTCCACGACGAGGTTGGCCGGCGCGTCCAGGCCGCGGCGCTCGATCAGCCGCAGCAGCCGGCTCGCCGCCTTCTCGTCGGCCACCACGACCATGCCGCGGCCGGACACGCCAAGGGATTCCTTGACCACCACGCGGCCGCCGGCGGCCAGCAGCTCGTCCAGCACCGGGCGGAGCTCGCCGACCGTGTGCACCACGCGACCCGGCACCTCCCGGATGCCGATCTTCGCCACGAGCTGGCGGCTGAAGATCTTGCCGTTGACCGCCTTGCAGGTCTGGGCGGTGGTGCCGGCCAGCGGCAGGCCGGTCTCCTTGGCCAGCTCCTCCTCGGCCGCGGAGATGCCCAGCGGCATCAGGTAGGTGCGGCCGTCGGCCAGCTCGCGCAGCTCGTCCAGCAGCAGCGGGGAGTTGAGCGCGTCCTCGGTGACCATCAGCTCGGGCCTGCTGACCTCGGCGTTGACGGTCCGGCCGGCGGCCGCGCCGAGGCGGCCGAGGTAGGCGGCGAACTCGTCGTCCATGGCGGCCTTGAGCACGACCACGTCGCCGGTGTCGGCCAGCAGCGCGCCCATCTCCTCCATGCGGTTCACGGTCGCGCCGGCGAAGGCGATGCCGGCGCCGGGCAGCTTCGGCTCGCCGACCGCCCAGCTCCGCTCCACCTCGAAGTTGTTGACGAACACGAAGCGGGCGTGTTCGTCGCCGGTCAGGTCCTTCTTCAGTCGTTCGACGAAATTCATCGCTCTCCTCAGTTCGTCGGCGATCGTCCGCAGGGGCCGCGCGCCGGCGAGCCGGCCGAGCGACACATCGGTCCATCCCTTGTCACGTAACGCCTTGACCGTTAGCGGCAGCAGCAGCGCGCGGCCGCCGTTGGCCAGGTAGCTGACACTCGGGTCCACCCGGTCCAGGCCGTTGACCTCGGCCACCGCCTCGACCAGCGCCTGAACCGCCCGGTCGTCAGCGTCGACAACATCTGTTGTCACGGCCGGCGCGGCGGGCTTGCTGGCGAACGTCGGCGTGGCGCCGGTCTGGAGCAACGCCGCGTAGCCGCGCAGGAAGCGCTCCACGTCGTCGCGGCTCATCACATCGGCCATCGCCTGCAGAGCCAGGGTCGTGCCGTCGCACCACTCGTAGACCCGGAAGTAGGTGTCCCCGCCGGAGCGGGCCCAGTGCACCGGCTCCGCGTTCCAGACGAAGCGATCACGCTTGGCCCGGCAGGATCTCGGCGCGTAGTTCAGGAAGTTCAGCTCCGACTCCACACGCGGCTGGCCGGCCTGTGCCACCAGCTCGACGACCAGGTCGTACGGCACGTGCGCATAGGCCATGGCCTCCTCGACCCGTTGCGCCGCACGCTTGATCACCTCGGCGAAGGCGCCGGCCGTGTCGATCACCACCAGCGTCGGGTAGGAGGCGCAGCCGAGCACCTGCTCGAAGCCGCTGGACTCGCGCTGGCTGGTGTACATCCGGAACGCGACCTTGGGCTCGCCCGTGTAGGCGGCGACGGTGATCGCGTAGGCGGCGAGGTGCACGGCCGACGGCCAGACCTTGTGCTCGGCGGCGATCGCCCGGGCCGTGGCCAGCAGCGAAGGCACCGTGAACGAGGCCGCGTGCGAGCCACTGCCGCCGGTCCGGCGGCTGGCGTAGATGTCTTGGGGCAGTTCGGAAACCGTGCGACGCCAGTGGTCAAGGGACGGCGTCAGCGTGGCCTCGTGCCGCGCCAGGTCGACCGGCTGGTGCACGACCGGCGGCAGCTGGATCGGGCGGCGCGCGATCCGCGCGGCCAGCACCGTGTCCAACTCGGCGGTGAGCGTGCCGAGGCTGACGTCGTCCAGCGACAGGTGGTTGAACACCAGGTGCAGCCGGCGCACGGTGTCGCCGTCGGCGATCACGCCGGCGCGGATCGGCCAGTCCGTGGTGATGTCAAAGGGTTCCTCGGTCAGCCGCGTGATCAGCTCCGCCGGCCGGTCGCCGGCGACGTGCACGGTCGGCGCGGCCGGCGGCTGCACAACCTGTTGCGGCCAGGGCTTCGCGAACAGGTCATAGGTGGTGCGCAGGATCTCGTGCCGGCGCACCAGGTAGGTCAGCGCCGACCGCACGTGGGCGACCGTCGTGCCCTCGGGCACGGGGTGGTTGATCGCGATGTGCATGTCGTGCCGGGCCTGCGCCGGCGTCTGGAGGTAGTGCAGCACGTGGTGCCGCTGCCCCCAACACAGGTCCGCGCTCTTCGCGACCATCGTGACCTCCTCACGTGTCGATAGCCAGATAGTGACCGGTAAATGAAACCGGCGGCAGTGTTCCGCGCTGTCATGTTGTTTCCGGGAAATAGCTGCCAGCACAATACGTTGACAGGACCGGGGTGGACAGGCGAATCTTTTGGCATCCCCGGCGACGCCGAGAGGCCGAACCGGGGAAATCAATTAACACACCAAGGAATGAGGCGTGTACACGATGCCGAACACCAAGGCCGCGGTCAAGCAGTCCGTCAAGCAGAGCGTGAAGCAGTCCGTCAAGCAGTCGGTGAAGCAGTCCGTCAAGCAGTCGGTCAAGCAGAGCGTGAAGCAGTCGGTCAAGGAGTCCGTGAAGCAGAGCGTGAAGCAGTCGTGATGTACGGCGGTGCGGCGGGTGCGAATCCCGCTCGTCGCACCGCCGATCTCGCCTCTCTTTCCGGGGGAATGCGCCGAATCGTGTAGCGGCGCATTCCCCCGAATACTCGCGTCCGGAGGAGATCGATGCGCCACACCATCGCGGAATGCGAACGGGCCGGCCACGACGACGGCCTTTCCGTCGGCCTCGCTCTCACCGGCGCGGCCCTCGACAACGCACCCGGCCGCGTGGCCGCGGTGCCGTCCGCTGCCGTGCCCCTGGGCACGGTCGCACTGCGCACGGAACAGGGCGTCAGCTTCGTGCGCACGGAACCCTTTGCCGGCCCCGAGTCGACGGCGGTCGCCGCTCGACTGGCGGGCGTCCGGTTAGGACTGACCCGCCGGCTCGCCCGGCGGGCCGTCGAGCACCTGTCCGCGCGTACCGTCGGCGGCGAGCCGACCATCGGCAAACAGCTGGTGCAGAGCGCTTTGGCCGACGCCCACGTAGCTACCGAGGCCGCTCGCCGAGCCTTGTCCGTCGCCGGCGATTGCCCCGATGCCGTGCGGGACGTCCACGAGCGGCTGACCACGGTGGACTGGGAACTGGCGAAGCTGCTGGGGGCCAGCGGTTTCGTCGACGGCGGTGCCATGTTCGACGTGCATCTGTCCCGACTGACGGCCAGCTGCTGGGTTGGTGCCTCATGACTTCGGTGGACGAGCTCCAGGGCCTGGCCGCCGAGCTGGCGGCCGAGTTACGGCCGCACGCGCTGGCCGTCGACGCCGGCCTGCTGCCGGACATCCCCGCACTGGATGTCATCCGGGACATCGCGACGCCGCCCGAATTCCGCGCCACTGACCTGCCCAAATGCGCCGAGACGTATACCGAGACGTGCCTCGCGCGCACGGCCGCCAACATCGAGCTCTCCCGTGGCGACGCCGGTGTGCTCAACCTCTGCCGCGCCCCCTCGCTCGCCGGCCTGGCCGTCGACGCGCTGGGCAGCCCGTCGCAGCAGGAGGCGTTCTACCGTGTGCTGGCCGACGAGCGGCCGTGGACCTTCTTCGGCATGACCGAGCCGGACTGCGGCAGCGATGCCACCGCCATGAAGACGCGGCTGGACAAGGACTTCCGGCTGCACGGCGGCAAGAAGTACGTGGCCAACGCGGCGCGCGGCGGCATCGGCGTCGTCTTTGCCCGCACCGGCCCGACTCCGCTGTCCATCCGCGCGGTGGTGGTGCGCAACCCGAGCCCGGGCTACACCGGACGTGCGCTGACGATGTTCGGCCTGCGCGGGGCCGCCCTCGGCGAGATGACCTTCGACGGCGTCGAGCTCGACCGGGAAGCCTTGCTGGGCGCCCACTTGCCCGCCTCACGGCGTGGACTTTGGGGCGCGGCGCGGACGTTCAACGTGATGCGCCTCCAGATCGGCGCCCAGGCGCTCGGTGTCGCCCTGGCCATCAGCGACTACGTGCACTTGCTCCGTCCACAGTGGAAGACGCTGATGACGTCTAGGCTCGAAGCCGCCAGAGAACTACTGCTCGACTGCGCGCACGACGTCGACAACAACCCGGACGACCGCCGTGCCCCGTCGATCGGCAAGCTGCACGCCACGAACCTGGCCGTGGAGACCGCGCGCTGGGCCGAATCGGCGCTCGAACCTGGTGCGCTGCTTGACCATCCACTGCTGGAGAAGTGGTGCCGGGACGTGCACGCCTTCGAGTTCATGGACGGCACCAGCACCGTCCAACGCCTCACCATCGGGACTGGCCATGACGACAACTGAGCTGCCGCACTGGTCGAGCCGGCCCTACTCGGACGCCGACCGCGACGCCGTGCTGGCCCTGTTCACCGAAGCCGACTTCTTCTTCCGCACCGGGGATCCCGACACGCGGCCGGAGTGGGAGATCCTCGAACTGCTCGACGAGGACACGCACGTGCTGCTGGCCGACGGCGAGGTCGTCGGCCTGTACGCCGTCGAGTCCGAGGCCAACAACGCCTGCCACTACAGCATGCAGCTGCGGCTGCGGGCCTCGGCACCGCTGCGGTGGTGGCTGGCTGCGTTCGAGGAACTGGTGCGCGCCAACCGATGGCGGCGCGAAGTCGTGCGGTTGGCGCTGCGGTTCGACGAGTTCGACGACCGCGGGCTGGCCTTCGCCCGCGCTGCCGGCCTCCGTGCGGAGGGCACGCTGGCCGCGGTCACCGTGCACGACGGCAGCCGCTATGGATACGTGTCGTTCGCCCGGATCTGGGAGCCGATCTCATGAGACTGCGTGGCTACCGCCGCGGCGACGCCCACCTGCTCGCCGGCCCCTGGCTGCCCGGCGAGCTGCTCGGGCTGCCGATGATCGACTGGCCGATGCTGGCCGAGCCCACCACCGTGCCCGCGCCGACCGACCCGAGCCAGGAGCTGTGCATCGCGTCCGGGCTGGGCTTCGTGCGCTACACCGAGCTCGACTGGGTGCACCGCCGGGCCCGCGTCGAGATCGGGTTGCATGCGCTGCACAGCCTCGACGTGCTGCTGAAAACCGTGGTGGCGCACGGGTTCCTGACACTGAACCTGAGCCGCCTGTACGGCTGGGTGACGCCGGTGCTCGACCCGCCCACCGGGCTGCTGGGCGATGTCGGCTTCCAGCGCGAGGCGACGCTGCCGGAGAGCGCGTGGCTGGACGGCCGGCCGGTGGACCGGGAGATCTGGGGAGTTGTACGCAATGACTGAGATCCTGCGGCTCGATGTGGAGGCCGCCGTGTCCGAACTTCGGGCATCCGGTGACTCGGCGCGGGGCTTTCTCGGGCTCGATCCCGTGACCCAGAACGATTCCCTGCTGGCCGCCGAGCTTCAGGCCGTGGCGGCGCAGCTGTTCAGCGCCGGCGAGGCGCTGGTCGGTTTTGCCCCCAACACTGATCAGCCTCGCCAGGCCTACGTGGCCAGCACGTCGGCGGACCCGGAGCCGCTGCGGGCGCTGCTGGAGTTCCTGACGACGTACCAGCGCTGCACGACGTTCGTGGCCGTGGTGCCGGCGGATGCCGAGGGCGGCAAGGCGTTCGAGGCGTGCGGCTTCGAGCGGGCCGGGGTGCTGCCGCAGCACCGGTGGCAGAACTACGACTGGCAGGACGTGCTGGTCTACGTGGGGAGGGCGGACTCGTGCCGTTCATGACGGTCCGGCACTTCACCGAGGCGGACATCCCGATCCGCACGGAGCTGTTGCGGGAGAACAAGTATCAGACCAACCTGAACGATTTCGCGATGTCCGCCGACGACCGGGCGCTGGCCGACGGCATGCGGCGCACCATCGCCGAGCAGCACCACAGCAAGCGGCTGTTCACCATGTGCGGCGCCAAGGGCCAGGTGGTCGGCTTCTCGTGGATCACGTCCATCGACTGGCGCAGCCAGGCCTGCGAGCTGTCATTCGCGGTGCTGCCCCGCTACCGCAGCGGTTTCGGCTTCAAGGCGGTCGAGGCGGCCCACGAGTACCTGCGCGAGCAGCTGCACATGGACGTGATCATCAACCAGGTGTTGTCGCACAACACGATGATGCTGTCGGCCGCCGAACTGGAGGCCAACGCCCAGGTGCGCGCGGAGTTCGACTCGTACACGGTCGGCCAGTGGCGCACGGCGTGCTACTGGACCGTGACGCGTGACGAGGTCCGTGACCGCAAGCAGCGGGAACTGGCGCGGCGGCAGGAGATCGCGGAGCGGGTCCGAGCCGGAGTGCAGGAGTTGTCGTGACCGGATATCTGCGCTTCCCCACCATCGCCGGCGACACCGTCGTCTTCACCTGCGAGGACGACCTGTGGTCGGTGCCGGTCGGCGGCGGGAGCGCGCGGCGGCTGACCGCCGGCGTGTCGGAGGCCAGCCGCCCCCGGCTGTCGCCGGACGGCTCGCTGGTGGCCTTCATCGGCGCCGACGACGGGCCAACCGAGGTGTACGTCATGCCTGCTCTTGGCGGCCCGTCGCGCCGGTTGACGTACCAGGCGGCGCGGTGCGTGACGGTCGGCTGGCATCCGGCCACCGGTGAGATCATCTACGCCTCGACCGCTGCTCAGCCGGCCGGTTTCGGGTTCCGGCTGTTCGCGGTGTCGCCTGCTGGCGGCGTTCCCCGGCTGTTGCGGCCCGGCCTGGCCGATGCCGTGACCTTCGGGCCGGACGGCCGGGTGGTCGTCGGCCGGAACACCGCGGATCCCGCGCGGTGGAAGCGTTATCGTGGCGGTCTGGCCGGCGAGCTGTGGACGGCGTCCACTGTGGATGGGCCGTTGACGCCGTTGTTGTCGCTGCCGGGCAATCTGGCCAACCCGTGCTGGGTCGGCGACCGGATCTTCTTCATCAGCGATCACGAGGGCGTCGGCAACGTGTACTCGTG
The DNA here is from genome assembly GCA_035492655.1 of Kutzneria sp. Lineage (GTDB taxonomy): Bacteria > Actinomycetota > Actinomycetes > Mycobacteriales > Pseudonocardiaceae > Kutzneria. Next base: position 10,046 of record DATJJB010000045.1, read on the forward strand.
CCAGCCCGATGGCACCGACCTGCACCGGCACACCTCACACCGGGAATATTACGCCCGTAACCTTACAAGTGATGGCTTACGGCTGGTGCATCACGCCGGGGCTTCGCTTTTCCTGCTGGACGAGCAGCTTGCGGTCGAGGTCGCCGGCTCGCGGGCGCACTGCGCCCGCCGGGTCGTGTCCGCGACCGACCACCTTGAGGACACCCGACTGAGCCCCGACGGCCAGTCCGTGGCGTTGACCGTGCGCGGGCAGGCGTTCACCATGGCCCCGCAGGGCGGCCCGGTGCGTCAGCACGGGGCTCCTTCTGGTGTGCGGCATCGGCTTGTGGACTGGCTGTCCGACGGACGCCTGGTCGGTGTGGTCGGCGACGCCTCGACTGACGAGCGCTTAGCTGTACTCGGCGGTTCAGAGACGCCCGTACAGGGCACGGTCACCGAGCTCGCCGCATCGCCACGGGGTGGTCTCGTCGCTTTCGCCACCAACCGTCAGCAGCTGTGGGTGGTCGACGACGGGCTTCCCCGCTTGGTGGACCACAGCCCCCACGAGCGCATCGAAGACCTGGCCTGGTCCCCCGACGGGCGTTGGCTCGCCTACACCTACCCGACCTCGCCCCGTACCTCGACGATCAAGGTCTTCAGCGCTGCACTGAACCAGGCAGTACAGATCACCGAGCCGGTGCTGCGCGACTCTCGCCCGGCCTTCGACCCCGGCGGCCGGTACCTGTACTTCGTCGGACAGCGCGACCTGGCCGTCGACCACGACCAGGTGCAGTTCGACCTGGGCTTTCCATACGCCGGCCGGCCCTACCTGATCACACTCCGGGCCGAGGAACCGCCCCCGTTCGAGCACCACTCCCCCGCCCCGCTCGCCGACGTGGAGATCGACTTCGCCGGCATCGAGCGCCGGGTGCTGCCGCTGCCCGTGCCGGAGGGACGCTACGCGAAGATCGTCGGTCTGCCCGGCAAGGTGTTGCTGCAGTCCGTGCCACTGGCCGCGCCGGACGTCGCCCAGCCCGATGCCACGCCGGACGGCATCGTCTCCGTGGTCGACCTTGTCACCGGCGAGGTCGAGTCGGACGTGCTCAGCCCCGTCGACGAGCTGCACGCCGCCGGCTCGACGGTCCTCTACCGCCACGAGGGCACCGTGCACGTCGTTTCGTCCGACGACCTCGACGGGGACGCCATCGAGCTCGACCTCAAGCGGCTCCAGGTCGCCGTCCAGCCGGCAGCCGAGTGGCGGCAGATGTTCCGGGAGACCTGGCGGCTTCAGCGCGAGGGATTTTGGGACGCCGCGATGAACGGCGTGGACTGGGATGCCATGTACGACCGGTATTCCAGGCTGCTGGATCGGGTGGCGACCAGGGCCGAGCTGTCCGATCTGTTGTGGGAGCTCCAGGCCGAGCTCGGCACCTCGCACACGTACGAACGAGGCGGCGAATACCGGCCGACTCCCCACCACGGTCAGGGTTTCCTCGGCGTGGACTGGGATTCCGAGTGGCGCATCGGCACCATCCTGCTCGGCGACCCATGGAATCCGCGCGCCACGTCGCCGTGCAACCGCCTCGGCGCCGACATCCGTCCCGGCGACCGGGTCGTCGCCATCAACGGCCGACCGATGTCCGCCGAACTCCTTGTCGGACAGGCCGATCGTCAGGTCGAGCTGACCCTGATCCGGGACGGCGTCAGCCGCTCTGTGACAGTCACCGCCTTGGCCGACGAATCCGCCGCCCGCTACCGCGACTGGGTGTCCGCGAACCGCGCTACCGTCAAGAAATTGTCCGGCGGCCGCCTCGGGTACGTCCATGTGCCGGACATGAACTCCAGCGGTTACGCCGAATTCGTGCGGGGCTTCCTCACCGAGCTGGACTGCGAGGGGCTGATCGTCGACGTCCGGTTCAACGGCGGCGGCCAGATCGCCCCCCTGCTGCTGGATCGCTTGTCCCGCAGACGCTTCGGCACCGAGACCGGCCGCTGGGGATTGCCCACCCCCTACCCGTCCGAGGCCCCCCGCGGGCCGATGGCGTTGCTGGTCAACGAGCACACCGGTTCCAACGGCGAGATCTTCGCCCAGGGCTTCCGTTCGCTCGGGCTCGGTCCGCTCATCGGCCGGCGGACCTGGGGCGGCGTGATCGCCACGTGGCCTCGGCACTCGCTTGTCGACGGCACCGTCACCACCCAGCCCGAGTTCCGGTACGTGCTCGACGGCCAGATCCTGGAGAACGTGGGCGTGCGGCCCGACATTCAGATCGACGACGAGGACCGGCAGCTGCCCACTGCCGTCGCCGCGCTCGTCCCGACTCCCGTGCCCACGCCGTGAACCCCGGCGAGGTCGTCGTCTGGCTCGTGCCCGTGCGTCCGCGCGTCGGCTGGCTGGCCATGCTCGACGACGACGAACGCCTGCGCGCCGCCAAGCTCGCCAGCACCCCCGCCGGCGACACCTTCGTCACTTCCCGTGCCACCCAACGACTTGTCGGCTCCCACTACCTCGGCATCCCGCCGCGGGAGATCGTCACCGATCGCACCTGCACGCACTGCGACACCGGCGCGCGCCACGGCCGCCCCCGCTTCCGTGACGCCGCCATCGACTACTCCGTCTCGCACACCGAGCACTGGGTGATCATGGCCGTCACCGCCAGTGGCCTCATCGGCGTCGACATCGAGGACCTCCGCGCCGCCCCTGACCCCGCCGGCCTCGCCCGTGCCTGCCTCACCGCTTCCGAGCGCCTGCACTTCGATTCGCTACCGCCGTCTTCGCGCGCCCCTTGGCTGGTCTCCGCTTGGACCCGCAAGGAGGCCGCCATGAAGCTCACCGGCCTCGGCCTTCGCGCCCCGCCCAAGCACCTCGACGTCAGCCGCCCCGTCGTCGCCACCGCCATCCCGCGGTGGCCTTCCGCCCCCGTGCACCTGCGCGACATCGACGCCCCTCCCGGACACCTCGCCGCCCTCGCCACCACCGTCCCCGTGCTCTCCATCCGCGCCGCCACCCTCGACGACCTGGAGGTCTTGCCGGTCTGACCTCGACCCGCGTTCGGCAGCCCCCGAATCAATTCTTCCAGATCAACCGGAAACCCCGGCCGGCCAAGCCCTCCCAAGATCGCTCCACCGCGGCCGGCCCGCTTCAGCGAGTACAATGGAGATCGGGGGCTGCTCTGATCACTTGATCAACAACCGTGGGTCCACCCACCTGCCTGCCTCATTGCCCCCCTTGCCCCAGGGCCGTGTTTCGGTCGGCGAAGATCGCACCGCCGTGGTCGCCCGAGTTCGTCGTGGTGGTCGCCTCGACTGCCCGCGCCGCGCGCTCGGCGGGGTAGCGCGACAGGTGGAGCCGCGGCGAGTCCGGTGTCACCTGAAGCTGCGGCCGGATTGCCGAGATCGCTCCGCGTCTCGGTGTGGGGCGTTGAAATCCCTTGCTCCCCGGCCTGTCTGCTTGGTGGAATGCAGGGCTCGGCGGCGGGAGGGGAAAGCTTGGCGGTGTTCGGGTGTGCGGGCTGCGGCGCGGTCCTGACGGCGGCGGTGTCGGAGGTGGCGTTGCCGATTCATCTGGCCGATACCCACTGGGAAACGCTGCACCCGCCATTGCTGGAGGCCGGATCCTACGCGGTCGACCCCGCGCGATCCGGACCGCCATGGTCGCAGTGCGATGAAGTCGAGGCGGCGGAACGGGGATGGTTCGCGCCGTTCGGCGCGCTGTCCGACGGACCGTCGGACACGGTCCTCCTCGCGCCCGGCGACGTACACGGCACCAGGCTGATCCTCGAGCGAGCCGCGGGCTACTGCATGGGGATCGACGGCCGGGACGGCCCGAACCTAGCCTGCCTTGGCTGTGATCGGCCGGTCGGAACGAGGGTGGACGACTGCGGGTGTTGGCAGGTCGTCCGGCTCGACCCGCGGGCAGTGGTGCGGCTGCCGGCCCCGCCGGAGCGGCCGGTCATGGACTGGGCGGAGCTGCTGGCCACTGGCGCGCTGTGGCACCGGCTGAGCGAGTACCGGGACATCCCGGCGGGCGTAACTCTCGCCCACCTGGTGGTGGCGGCCGAAGGCGTGCCGGTCGAGCTGACGTCCGGGCCGGTCGCTGAGCTCCTCGGCCGGGCACTTGGTGCGCTGCTGCTCGCCGGGAACGGCACGAAGCGGCTGGGCCTGGCGGGACCGGGGTTCGGCGATCCGGCCGACGACCTGGTGCTGGTGCCGATTCATCCGCAGACCGGCGACATCTGGCGGCCGCGCGCCGGGGCGGTGCCGGTACCGATGGATGCCGCGCTCTGGGCCGAGCTGGCTTTCCCACCACACCGGACCCTGCTGCCGGTGGTCGGCGGACTGCCGGCCGGCGTGGAGCGGGACGATCCGCTGCCGCCGCATCCGTGCTACCCGTTCCAGCCGTCCAGGCAAGCGTTCCAATACACGCTCGCGCGGATGCCCGCCGTCAGGGAACCGTGGCTGAGGGCGATCTACGACCGAGGATGGTGACCCGCAGATGCTGACGGCGGCGGACGTATGGGAGATTCTGGGGCTGCTGCGGGAATTCGAGGTCTGGATCGCGGGTGGGTGGGGCATCGACGCGCTGCTCGGCGAGCAGACGCGGGAGCACCGCGACCTGGATCTGCTGCATCGGCGGGAGCAGGAGCCGGCGGTGGTGCGGAAGCTGACCGAGGCCGGGTTCGTCGAGACGCTGGACTGGCGGCCGGTGCGGTTCGTGATGGCCAACGAGCGGCAGGAGATCGACCTGCATCCGCTGAGGTTCGCGGCGGACGGGTCGGCGGTGCAGGAGTCGTTGGAGGCGGACAAGCCGTTCCGGTACCCGGCGGAATGCTTCGTCACGGGCACGATCGGCGGCGTCACGGTGCCATGCCTGTCGGCGGAGCAGCAGGTGTATTTCCATCAGGGGTACGAGCCGGCGGAGCGGGACCGGCAGGACATGGCGAGGCTGCGCCAGGCATTCGGCATCGCGACGCACTTCTGACCCGACGGTCGGCCCTGGTCGGCGGCCGGCCGAGGGATCTACGGTCGGCGGATGGACCACCAGCTGGCCGCCGCGCTGGAGTCGGGGTCGTTCGCGCACGGGCTGCGGACGGCGATCAGGATGCGCGGCCTGACGTTGGAGCAGGTGCAGCACGAGCTGGCCGACCGGGGAGTGGTCGTCAGCTCGGTGACGCTGTCCTACTGGAGCCGCGGCCGCAGCCAGCCCGAGCGGGCGGAGTCGATCAAGGCGGTGAAGCTGCTCGAAGGGATCCTCGACACGCCAACGGGATCGCTGACAGCGCTGCTGGCCCCGCCGAGGCCGAGAGGTCCGCGCCGTGCACATGTGCCGGTGAGCATCGACCGCCAACGGCTGTGGGACGAGGCGCACCGGCTCGATCGCGTGATGGCCCGGTTGGGCACGCAGGATGAAGAACGGCTGTGCCTGCTGTCGGTGCACGATCGGTTCCAACTGGACGAGCGACGCCGACCGGTCCGGCTGACCATCACGGAAGTCCTTCGCGCGCAACGGGATCGGGTCGACCGCGCAGTGGTGATCTTCCAGGGGCGGGAGCTGGGCCGGACGCCGAAGCTGACGGTGGTGCGCGGCGGCTGGCCCGGTCGGGTGCGCACGGACGAGGGCGCGGGCTTCCTGGTGGCCGAGGTGATGCTGGACCGCATCATCGACAGCGGCGAAACGGCGGTCATCGAATGCGCGCTCAGCTACGGACAGGCCGAGCCGATGACCGACTACGACCGCCGGCTGCCCTACGCGACCCGCGGTTATCTGCTGGAGATTGAATTCCACCCGACGGCCATGCCGGTGCGGTGTCACGCGACGACGAGGCCGACCATCGCGCACGCCCGACGCGACGTCCACGAGCTCTCGCTGGGCGGCGCACCCCACGCCCACCTGGCGTTGTTCGACGTCTCCCCGGGCATCCACGGCCTGCGTTGGGAATGGGACTAACAGTTTCGAACAGAGTTCAGCAGTCCCCGAAACACAGTTTCCCGCAATGCGGGAGGCTCGCTTGTCCCGATTCGATTCACCGCTTTACCGTCCGTGTCCCCTGCAATTTCTCCTCGGACGGAGAGTTCCCTGCCATGCGCGTAACGCTGACAGCGTTAGTTATCGGCGCGTCCCTGCTCGCGCCGGCCCAGGCCGCGCCGATGGGCGCGGCCGCCGGCCATCTCGACGGCGGTGCCGATACTTCTGGGGCAGCCACCCGCACCAACGACCACTGGAGCGGCTACTCCGCCCACTCCGGTGACTACACGACCGTCTCCGCCAGCTGGACGGAGCCGACGGTCGACTGCCGCACCGGCGGCGAGGTGGTGTTCTGGGTCGGCCTGGACGGCGACGGCAACGACAACGTGGAGCAGACCGGCACCCATGTGTTGTGCCGCAACGGGAAGGCCATCCACACCGGCTGGTGGGAGACCTACCCCTGCTACAACATCATCGACTACGACCACGTCGTCCGACCCGGCGACAAGATCAGCTCCACGGTCACCGACAACGGCAACGGCACGTACCGGCTCTCCCTGCGTGACGAGACCCAGGGCTGGACCGAGCAGCCGAACAAGCGGGCCTGCTCGGGCGCCGGCGACGTGTCGGCCGAGGTGATCACCGAGACGCCGATCTACGCCAACGGCCCGTCGCCGCTGGCCGACTTCGGCACCGTGACGTACACCGACGTCAGCATCAACGGCCGGCCGCTGTCCAACGCCAACCCGCAGGCGATCACCATGGCCCGGCACGGCCGCACCATCGACACCACCTCGGCGATCAGCGGCGGCACCCGGTTCAGCAACACCTGGCTGGCGACCAACTGATGTCAGGAAGGGGTCCTTCCTGACGATCAACGCGAGGGAACGTCCCTTGATCTTGGCCGGGGCGGCGGGTCGCCGCCCCGGCCCGCTAGATTTCGCCACGTGAAGGCACTGGCGCAGGGCGCGGGCATGCTCGTGGTGATCGTCGTGGTGGTGGGCAGCGCGGCCGGTGTCGGCGCGGGGCTGGGCCTGGGCAACGTGACGATCCTGGCCGGACTGACGGCGCTGTTCTGTTTCATCGCGGCCAACGGCGGCCCGCTGCGCGCGGACCTGAAGCTGCTGGCGGCGTTCGCCCCGGCGGTGATCATCGGCGGCGCGCTGCCGAGGCTGCTGGGCCAGCTGTCGCCCATCGCGGCGATCGCGGCGCTGGTGGTCATCGTGTTCATCGCGGCCCTGCTGCCGGTGTTCGGCACCCGCTTCGTGACGGTCGGCCTCGGCCTGGGCATGGCCTCGGTCTTCGGTTACGGCTATCAGCTCACCGGCGGCGAGAACCGGTGGCAGATCGTGGCGGCGCCGGCGATCGCGGTCGGCGTGGTGATCATCCTCCGCACGCTGATGGGCGCCCGCGACCCCGACAAGCCGACCCGCGTGGCGCTGGCGGGTGCCCTGCAAGGCGTCAGCGGTGCACAGGAACGCGCGGCCCGGGTGTGGCTGGCCGACCGTCCCCGCGTCTGGCAGTCCCGGGTTCTCGGCGCGGGGGCACGGTTCTCCGCGACCATGACCGTCCTCAAAGGACGCCAGAAAGCGCTGCCCCAAGACCAGGCCGAAGCGCTGGGCGAAGTGCTCGAAGCGGCCGAACAACAAATGTCGATCCTGGCCGAGGCGGTCAGGGCCAAGTCCACCCCGGACGATCTGCCTGCGGTGGAACGCCTGTCCCCCAAGGTGAAGCTCCCCGGCGCGACCGAGCACATGGTGGACGGCCTGTGGCGGCTGATCGACACCGTGCACGACGCCGTGACGACCCGCGATCGGTCCACGTCGACCTTTCCCCGCTACTTCATCGAACAGGCCCTACGCCGCGAGGTGGCCGGCATGTTCTCGTGGCGAAGTGCCCAGCTGCGGCACGCGATCCGCTGTGCCCTTGGCATGGCGATCGCACTGACCATCGCCGCGTTCCGACCGGGCGACCCGCTGACCGTCTCGTTCCTGGTGACCACGTTCGCGATCATGCAGCCGGAGTGGCGGGACACGCTGACCAAGGCGTGGCAACGGGTCGGCGGCGCGCTGGCCGGCGCGGCGGTGCTGGCGCTGGTGCTGTGGCTGCTGCCGCAGTCGGCGCTGATGCCGGTCGCCCTGGTGGCACTGCTCGTCGGCTTCCCGTTCATGCAGACGCAGCCCATGTTGTTCAACGGCTGCATGGTTTTCCTGAGCGTCGGTCTGAACGCGACCAGCCGGCACCTCGACCCGGTGAGCACGCTGATCGAGTACGTGCTGCTGATGGCCGGCGCGGTGGCGATCGGCCTGCTCTTCGGCTTCCTCGCCGTGCCGGGCGTGGCGCGCCCTCCGCTGAGCGCACGCTTTGCCGACGCCACAACCGAACTCCAACGCCTGCTGCGCATGGTGTCGGGCCTGCTGCGCGGCGACGAGCTCCTCGGCCGCACGGTCGGCGTCCGTTTCCGTGACGCCGCAAGGGCACACCAGAACCTGGTCGCCCCGGAGCCGGGCAGCAAGGCGCCGGCGGCCGATCAACAGGAGGCGCTGGAAGAGGCCGGCGATGGCCTGCGCGGGCTCGCGGCCTCGTCGCTGGCGCTGTTCCGGCTGGGCAACACCGCCCCGGCGCTGGCCGACTTCACCGCCGAGGCGGCGCGGGCGCTCACGGACGGCGAAGTCCCGGAGCCACCGCCTGGGTTGGACGACGAGCAGCAGCTGATCGCCGACGTCGTGGTGGCCGACCTGCTCCGCGTGCAGCACGCCCGCCCCCGGCTCGGCTGAGAAAAATTTGTCAGGCCCCTCCTGACAGCTTGTGCTAGCGTGTCAGGCACAACCTGACACGGAGGGGTCACCCCATGCTGAGCTGTTCCTTCTGCACCAAGAGCGAGGACCAGGTCGAGAAGCTGGTCGCCGGCCCGGGCGTCTACATCTGCGACAAGTGCGTCGAGCTGTGCGCGAAGATCATCGCCCACGAGAAGTCGCCCGGCCGCGTGCCGGAGTGGGCCGAGATGTCCGACGACCAGATGCTCGACAAGCTGCCCCGCATCGCCGGCACCATGGCCCAGGTCGAAGCCGGCCTGGACGACTGGGTCGGCGAGCTGCGCCGCCGCGGTGTCACCTGGGTCCGCATCGGCGAGAAGCTGAGCATGACCAGGCAGTCGGCCTGGGAGCGGTTCAAGCCGGCCGCCGAGTCACCCGAGGATGGGGCCTAGGATCCCGCCGTCGCCGGTCGTCGTCGTGGTGCTGGGCGGCGTGGTCGTGGTCGGCCGGGTCGGCTTCGGCGGCTTGGTCGTCTTCGTCGGCCGACTGGTCGTCGTCGACGTGGTCGTGGTGGTTGTAGTGGTCGTCGTCGAGGCCGAGGTGGTCGACGACGTCGTCCGCGGCGGCCGGCTGCTGGTGTGGGTCACCGGCACCGGCACCACCGGATCGGGGCCGGCCGTGCTGGTCCGCGCCGGCGCCTGCTGCCCCTGGAAGTCGGCCGTCATCGGCTGCGGCATCTTCACGAACGCCATGCCCAGCACCACGCCGGCGACCGCGGACACCACAAGCGCGGTGCTCGCGCTCATCACGCGGTCGAACGGGGTACTCGCAGCCCGGTCCACTCTCGGCGCCCTTTCGATGATGTCGTCGTCAGCACTGGGTACGCAGCCGACCACGCAGCGGTTCAGCCCCATCGGGAACCGGTTCCAGGGCTAGCCTGGTCGCCATGGGGCGGCTGATGGTCGACGGCGGGGAAATCCAGTACGAGATCGCGGGCGCGGGCAGTCCGGTGGTGCTGCTGCACGGCGGGGTCCTGAGCTCGCGGATGTGGGACCGCGAATTCGGCTTGCTAACGGATGAGCACACGGTCATCCGTTACGACGCCCGCAACCACGGGCAGTCCACCACGGCCACCGGTCCGTTCGCCCACTACGACGACCTGCGATTGCTGCTGGACGGCCTCGGCATCGAGCGAGCCAGCCTGGTCGGCCTGTCGCAGGGCTCGCGAACGTCCGTCGACTTCGCCCTGACCTGGCCCGAGCGGGTCGAGCGCCTGCTGCTGGCCTCGCCAGGGGTCAGCGGCATGACGTTCCACGACCCGTTCGTCCTCGACCAGCTGGAGCACATGCAGGGCGCGACCGACCTCGACGGCGTCGTGACGCCGCTGATGCGGATGTGGGTGGACGGCCCGCTGCGCACGCCCGAGCAGGTGGACCCCACGGTCCGGGCACTCTGCCAGCAGATGATGACCGACACCATGTCCCGGCACGCCAAGGGCTGGGCGATTCCGGCGGTCGAGGTCGGCGCGGACGACCGGCTGGCCGAGCTGGCCGTGCCGACCACGGTGGTGCTGGGCGACCTCGACTCCACCGATATCGTTGACGTGGCGGCACGCATCGGCGACCCGGTGACGGTCGAGAACGCCGGACACATCGTCAACCTGGAGCAGCCCGAGCGCTTCGCGGAGATCCTGCTCAAATCCGTCTGAAGTGGACGGTGACCGTGACCCTTCACCGATTTGTCGCAGCGTGACCGGCCCCCAAGCCTGGCCAGCACGGCGCGGGAACGAGTAGAACATGGGGATCTATTCCGTAGCGGAAGGGATCGCCATGCGACTACGCCGCAGCGTCAGCTCGGTTCTGTCGGTAGGACTCATGGCCGGCGTCACCCTCGTGGCCGGCGCGGCGCCCGGTTCGGCGCGGCCCGCCCCGGCCAAGCATCCCGTGGCGCAGGGCTTCTTCGGCGCGGTCGTCTCGGACACGCCGGAGTCGACACAGGCCGGCATCGACGTGCTGCGCCGGGGCGGCACGGCCGCCGACGCCGCGGTCGCGGTGGCCGCCACGCTCGGCGTCACCGATCCGTACGTGGCCGGCATCGGCGGCGGCGGATTCCTGGTGTACTACGACGCCCGCACCCATCAAGTGTCCACAATAGACGGACGCGAGACCACGCCGGCGGCCGACGGCGAGACCATGTTCCTCGACCCGGCAACCGGCAAGCCCTACGCCTTCCCGACCGCCGTGACCAGCGGCCTGTCCGTCGGCGTGCCGGGCAACCTGGCCACCTGGCAGCGGGCGCTGCAGCGCTGGGGCCGGTTCAGCCTGGCCGACAACCTGCGGCCGGCCGAGGAAGTGGCCGACCGCGGCTTTGTCGTCGACGACACGTTCCGCGAGCTGACCAGGGAAAACGCTTCCCGGTTCGCCCAGTTCTCGTCCTCGGCGGCCCAGTACCTGCCGGGCGGGCAGCTGCCGGTGGTCGGTTCCACCATGCGTAACAAGGATCTGGCCGACACTTACCGCGAGATCGGCCGCAAGGGCATCGGGGCGCTGTACGGCGGCTCGGTCGGGCGTGACCTCGTCAACGCCGTGCAGAACCTGCCGCTGGCGCCGGGCTCGACGCTCAAGCCCATCCCCGGCCCGATGCAGCTGTCCGACCTGACCGCGTACAAGGCGCTGGACACGGCCCCGACGCACGTCAACTACCGCGGCTACGACGTGTACGGCATGGCCCCGTCGTCCAGCGGCGGCATCACGGTCGGCGAGTCGTTGAACATCCTGCAGAACTTCGACCTGAAGAACATGGACCGGGTCCAAGCGCTGCACCACTACCTGGAGGCGACGCGACTGGCCTTCGCCGACCGCGGCCGCTACATCGGCGACTCGCGCTACGTGAACGTGCCGCAGCAGCAGCTGCTGTCACCGCAGTTCGCGGCCAGCCGGGCCTGCCTGATCGACCCGACCAAGGCCGGCGTCAGCCCGGTCGCGCCGGGCAACCCGGCCTCGCCGACCCCGTGCGCCACCGGCACCGCCGCGTCGGCCGGCGACGACGAGAACCACACCAACCACTTCGTGGTCTCCGACGCGTACGGCAACGTGGTGTCCTACACCAACACCATCGAGGAGCTTGGCGGCAGCGCGATCGTCGTGCCCGGGCGGGGTTTCCTGCTCAACAACGAGCTGACCGACTTCAACTTCGCGCCGACGCAGGGCACCGCGCCCGACCCGAACCTGCCGGCGGCGGGCAAGCGGCCACGCTCCAGCATGTCGCCGACGATCGTGTTGCAGCACGGCAAGCCGTTCCTGGCGGTCGGCTCGCCCGGCGGCTCCACGATCATCACCACCGTGCTGCAGATCCTGCTCAACCGGATCGACTTCGGCATGAACCTGGAGGACGCCATCGCGGCGCCGCGGGCGACGCAGCGCAACTCGGCGACGTCGACGGCGGAACCGGCGTTCATCGCGCTGCCGACCACGGCCGGTTTGCAGGCGCTGGGCCAGAAGTTCGCGATCAGCGACACGTCGCCGCTGGATCCGACGATCAAGATCGCGCCGACCATCGGCGTGGCCTCCGGCATCGAGTTCCGGCCGGGCGGTCGGGTCATCGCGGCCGGCGAGCCGTCACGCCGTGGCGGAAGTGCCGCCGCGGTGGTGTTCCCGACGTGCTACTGTGATTGACATGCAGCGCGCCAACGTCACGACGACGCCGGACCCAGTCCCGGCGCGCTGATCCATTGCTGCGAAAGCCCCGGGGCAGGTGCCCCGGGGCTTTTGCTTTGCGGTCACCTGCTCCTCGTACGAAGGAGACCGCCATGCACGACCACCGCAAGCTCGGCCGCGAACTCGGCCTGTTCGACACCGACCCGCTGATGGGCGCGGGTCTGCCCTACTGGCTGCCCGCCGGGGCGGCGATCAGGCATGTGTTGGAGGAGTACGTGCGCGACCTGGAACGCCGCGCCGGCTACCAGCACGTCTATTCGCCCGTGCTGGGCAAACGGGCGTTGTTCGAGCAGTCCGGGCACTGGTCGCACTACAACCACGACATGTTCCCGCCGATGGACGTCGGCGGCGAGCAGATGGTGTTGCGCCCCAGCCTGTGTCCGCACCACGCGCTGATCTACCGGTCACGGGCGCACAGTTACCGTGAACTTCCCTTGCGTATGGCGGAAATCGGCGGCATGTACCGGGCCGAGCTGTCCGGCGTGCTTGGCGGGTTGTCACGGGTGCGGTCCATCCAGCTCAACGACGCGCACGTGTTCTGCACCCCTGATCAGGTGCTGGCCGAGGCGCGGGCGGCGTTGGAGCTCATTCGGCGAGCGCACCATGATCTCGGCATCAAGCCCGTGCGTTATCGGCTGTCGCTGCGGGGCGACGGCGGCAAGTACGTGGACAATCCCGAGATGTGGCAACGATCCGAGGCACTGCTGCGGGAGGTGTTGTCCGGAGTGGACCACGAGGAGGCGCCGGGCGAGGCCGCCTTCTACGGGCCGAAGATCGATATCCAGATCGCCGACAGCGCGGAGCGGGAGTCCAGTATCTCCACCGTGCAGGTCGATTTCCACCAGCCGGCGCGGTTCGACCTCAGCTACATCGGGGCCGATTCGGCCCGGCACCGGCCGGTCATGGTGCATCGCAGCCTGATCGGCAGCATGGAACGGGCCGTTGCGCACCTGATCGAGGTGCACGGCGGCGCGTTCCCGGCGTGGTTCGCGCCGGTGCAGGTGGTCGTGTTGCCGGTGTCCGATGAGGAGTGGCCGGCGGCTTCTGCTGTTGTGCAGCGGTGTATGGATCTTGGGCTGCGGGCGGAGGTCGTTGGGGTATCACAAGGTTCGCTCGGCGCGCGGATCCGTGAGTCGCGCTTGGTGCCGTACCAGGCGGTGATCGGGCCGAAGGAAGTGGCCAACGAGGAGGTGGCGTTGCGGCTGCGGGACGGTCGACGGTTGGATCCGCTGCCGGTCGCGGAGGCGTTGGGGCGGATCGGTTCTCTGGTCGGGGCGCGGTCGTTGGCGTTGTGGGACTAGGCTTCGAGCATGATCCGTCGTTGGAATCCGCCGTCGGTCGCGGCGCCGGCCGGGCAGTACAGCCACTTGGCGACCGTGCCGGCCGGGCACGAGCTGGTGTTCGTGTCCGGCCAGCTCGGGCTGCGTCCGGACGGGACGTTGGCCGGCCCGGACGCGGAAAGCCAGACGCGGCAGGCGTTGGCCAACATCCGCGAGGCGCTGGCGGCGGCCGGCGGCGGGCCGCAGCACATCGTCAAGTTCCTGTCGTTGATCGGCGGGGTCGAGCACCTGGCCGGGAGCCGGCTGGCGCGGGCGGAGATCTTCACCGAGTGGTACCCGGACGGGGACTTCCCGGCGCATTCGCTGATGGTGGTGGCCCAGCTGGCGGCGCCCGAGTTCGCCGTGGAGATCGAGGCTGTGGCAGCGGTTCCTACAGGCCGGTGAGGGCCTGGATGCCGAGGCTGCTGGCGGCGACGGCGATCCACAGCAGGCCGCCCAGCAGCAGCGGCCGCGCGCCGGCCTTGCGCATGTCGGCGAACCGCAGCGACAGGCCGATGCCGGCCAGCGCCGTCGTGATCAGGAAGGCGCCGAGCGCGGACAGCGTCGGGTGCCAGGAGTCGGGGATCAGGCCGGCGGTGTCGGTGGCCGCCGCGAGCACGAAGCCGATCAGGAACGCCGGCACGATGCGGTGCCACGGCAGGTGCACCTCGTCGTTGCGGCGGGCCTTGAGGAAGGCCAGCGTGATCACGATCGGGATGATCATCAGGCTGCGGGTCAGCTTCACCACGATCGCGTACGGGCCGGCGTCGCCGCCGTAGGCGTAGGCCGCCGCGACGACCGACGAGGTGTCGTTGACGGCTGTGCCGGCCCACAGGCCGAAGGCGTGCGGGCTCAGGCCGAGCAGGTGGCCGATCGGCGGGAACAGCAGCACCGCCGCGATGTTGAAGGTGAAGATCGTGCCGATGGCGTACGCCGTCTCGGTGCTCTTCGGCTTGATCACCGCCGTGGTCGCGGCGATGGCCGACGCGCCGCAGATGCCGGTGCCCACGCCGATCAGGGTCTTGGTGTCCGAGCCGACCTTGAGCCACTTGCCCAGCAGCCAGGCCCCGCCGAGCGCGACCGCCAGCGTGCCGAGCATGACCGGCAGCGAGGACACGCCGACGTGCACGACCTGTTGCAGCGAGAGGCCGGTGCCCAGCACCACGATCGACAGCTGGAGCACGGTCTTGGAGGCGAAGGTGTAGCCGGCCGCGAGGCGGGTGGCGCGCAGCGGCTTGATGGTGGTGGCCGCGAGGACGCCCAGGACGATCGCGAAGACCGGGCCGCCGACCACCGGGACGAGCAGGCCGAGGCCGGTCGCCACGGCGGCGACGAGGAGGGTCACGGCCAGGCCGGGCAGCCGCGTCGCGATGTGCGTCCGCGGTGCCGCGACGGCAGTGCGGGCCATGGCCACCTCCTAATGTCCGTACATTTACGCTACGAGATGTCCGGACATTAGGCAACCGGTAGCGTTGCGGCCGTGGCGGGGCGCACATTGGACCGGGCTGGGTCGACACCGCTGTGGCAGCAGCTCCAGACGGCGTTGCTGGAACGGCTGTCGGCCGGGGAGTTCGCTTCGGCGTTCCCGGGGGAGATGGCGCTGGTCGACGAGTACGACGTCAGCCGGTCGACCGTTCGACAGGCGTTGCGGCAGCTCAGGGCCGATGGCGTGATCGTCGCGGAGCGGGGGCGGCAGCCCCGGGTTGCGGCCGTGCCGGAGATCCACCAACCGCTGGGGGCGTTGTACAGCCTGTTCGCATCGGTTGAGGCCGCGGGGTTGTCCCAGGATTCCGTGGTGCGGGTGTTGGACGTCCGGGCCGACGCGGTGGTCGCCGAGCGCCTCGGCTTGGAGGGCTCGACCCCTTTGGTCTACCTGGAGCGGCTGAGGTTGGCCGGCGGCGAGCCGTTGGCCATCGATCGGGTGTGGTTGCCGGCGTCGATCGCCTCACCGCTGCTGGCGGCCGACTTCCGGCACACCAGCCTCTACGGCGAGCTCGCCACCCGCACCGGCGTCCGTCTCGACGCCGGGCATGAGGATGTGCATGCCGTCATCCCCACGCCCGCCGAGCTGAAGCAGCTCCACTGCCCCACCGGCATCGCCCTGTTCGCGATCAACCGGCTCGGTTCCTCGCAGGGCCGGCCGATCGAGTGGCGCCAGACCCGCGTCCGCGGCGACCGCTTCGCCCTGACCGCCGAGTTCACCGCACAGTTCGGCTACCGGTTCATGCAGCGGTGACGTCGGCGCGTGTGGTGGCGTTGGGTGGGGGGATTAATTCGGTGTGGTCGCATGGATTTGGTGTGGAGACCTCTGAGCGATGGCGCGAAGGACAAAAACCGGGCAGGACGAGCCTGCCCTTCGCTTGACAATTGTACGCCATCGCTCCCCTCCACACAAAATCCACGCGACATGAGCGTGATTGGCTTTTTGCGATGTGCCGGGATGAAGAAAAGGTTTTCCGTCAGACGGGATTCACCCGTTAGGGATTCGTGTTGGATCTTGCAGACGGGTATTCTTTGAAGTATGGAACTCACCCGCGAGATCGAGAACATGGAGCCTTCCGGGGCCCTGTTCGATCTGATCCTGGGTGTGGATCCGGCAACCCTGTCACAAGAACAGCTCATCACCTATGTGGCGGTGGCCCGGAAACTAGGGGCCGCGTGCCAATACGCCGAGTTGACCGCCCTCAGACGCGTCGAGGACGTGACCGAGGTGGCCATGGCAACGAAGGTGTCAGAGCCGGCCCTGGCCCGCTCCCAGGACACCGCCGCCGCCCTGGAAACCCAC
>DATJJB010000046.1:0-15422 GCA_035492655.1 Kutzneria sp.
CCGGTGCTGCTACGGCCGGTGCTGCGCGGTATCGGCGCGGTGCTCGCCCCGCTCGGGGCGACGGTTCGCCTTGCCGTACAAGGAGTTGGCGGCGCACCTCGACGAGCGGCAGCCGTGTCGGCGGTGGTCGCACTCGGCACCGGACTGCTGACCGGCGTGCTCGTCGGCGGTGAGACCGTGCGGGAGTTCAACGACGCCCAAGTCGCCGCCGCCTTCCCGGCCGACGTCGAGGTGGCCGGGCTCAAGGAGGACGAGCCGATCCCCGAAGCCGTGCTGGCCAGGATCAATGGCCTGAAGTACCGGCTGTCCCGACAGAACCTGGTGGCCAACGGCGCACCCTGGAACCTGGAGGTGTCCGATGTGGACATACATGCACTGCCGCTGTTCAAGGACCTACGGACCACCATGGGCTCGCTCGACGACGTCGGCCCCGGCGCGGCGGTCATCACCACCAGCGAGGCCGAACGGCTGAAGCTCAAGCTCGGCGACACCATCACCCTCGGCGTGGTGCACGTGCACGTCACGGCCATCGTCGTCGGCGAGCTGCTCGCCGGCGCCGGTGTCGTGATCAACCCCGCCGACATGAACCGGCTCGGCGTCTCCGCACGGCCCACGCACGCCTTGCTCACCACGAATTCGCCGCCCAGCCTCGGCGACAGCGTGGAGGTCAGCGTGCTGTCGCAGTACCGGGAGCAGCAGCGTGATCTCGTTGCCTCGCTGGAGATCCTGGCCTTGGCCGTGCTCGCGCTGACCCTGCTGATCGCCGTCGTCGGCGTCGGCACCACCGCTGCCCTCTCGGTGGTCGAGCGGCGACGGGAGTCCGGGATGCTGCGGGCCATCGGCCTCACCCGGCTCGCCCTCGGCGGCATCACCGTGTCGGAAGCCGCGCTGCACGGCGTGCTCGGTGTCCTGTTCGGACTGATCATCGGCATTCCGCACGCCTGGCTGGCCGTGCTGTCCCTCGGTCTCGGCGCCCCGCTCACCGTGCCGGTGCCCCTCCTGCTCGCCACCGCCGCCGGCCTGGTCGCCCTCACCATGGTCGCCGGCCTGCTCCCCGCCCGCCGCGCCGCCCGGGAGAGCCCGGTGACCGCCATGCGCGTCGACTGACCGCCCCGCCACACGCCGAGCTCTCCTGTCACATGCGGTCCGGATGTGCCGCTGGGAGGCAAGTGTGACGCTCATGTGACATTCGGAGGCTGGTGAATGGGCTAGAGGTCGGGGAGCGGGTCCGGGGGCAGGTCGCCGGCGCGGTCGAGGTCGGCGGCGTTGAGCACGGCGACGTACTCCTCGTCCACCTCGTAGGTGAAGCCGCCGAGCTTGAAGGTGTTGCCCATGTGGGTGTTGATCGGGCCGAGCCGGGTCTGCCTCGGGTACTCGGCCTCGAGCGACTTGGGCGCGGTCCGGCTCCATCGCCCGGTGGACAGCACCTTGACCGCCTTGCGGGTGACCACGATGAGCACGGACGGCCGAGGGCTCAGCCGCATCAGGTCCGCCGGGAAGATGTAGCGGATCTCGTCGTCGGGGTCGAGGAACTGGCGGGCCGCTTCGCGTGCTTTCGGGGAGACCGGCATGACGGCAGCGTAGAACCGTGCCAGGGTGCGTGGTGTGGAAACCGTGCCGAATTTCCGTCAGGTCGTGCTGGACACCACCGACGCCCGCGGGCTGGCCGAGTTCTACCGCCAGTTCCTTGGGCTGGACTACCGCGCCGGTGACGAGCCGCCGGCCCCGGGCGAACCCGACCCGGCCGGCCGCGACTGGCTGGTGCTGCGTAACCCGAACGGCTCACAGCTGGCTTTCCAGCAGGTGGCAGCACTGCCGACAGTCACGTGGCCGGAGGGGGAGCACCCGCAGCAGCTGCATCTGGACCTCACGGTGCCGACGGTCGAGGCGCTGGACGCCGCCCACGACAGCGCCCTGCGGCTCGGGGCCCGGATGCTGCTCGACCGGTCCTCAGATCCCCAGGAGCCGCTGCGGGTGTATGCCGACCCCGCCGGCCACCCGTTCTGCGTGTTCGTTTCGCCCCATTAGTCCGGGGTCAGCCCTTGCGGCCGGCGTCGGCCACCCGATTGATGGTGCGGGCCACGGCGTTGCTGCCGACGGCGATGCTCTTGGCGTCGATGCGGCCCTCGCCGGTGACGTAGATGCCGTTGTTCAGGATCGTGGTGGTGCGCTCGACGAGCTCGTTGGTGTCGACGCCGTGGTCCTCGAGGAAGCGGGTCAGTGCGTCCATCACGCGGCGCTCGGCCAGCTTGCCGTACATCTCGCGGTCGAGCTGCTGGAAGTACCGGTGGTAGCGGCTGTCGGCGGCCTGCTCCCGAAGGCTCTGCAGGGCACCGTAGTTGAAGGTGCGGTCCTCGGTGATCTCGCGGGCTTCCCGCCGCAGCTTGCCGGGGCGACCGAGCGCGGCCATCGGCACGGCCAGCGTGCGGAAGAAGCCGCCGAACAGCGCGGGCACGGTCTTGACCAGGCTGGCCGACACGAGCCGGCTGACCTGCCGCCATGTCGGCCGGGGCAGCAGGCGGTCGATCGCGAGGTACTCCTGCCGCATCGGCGGCAGCAGCGAGTAGTTGGCCTCGACGAACAGCATGTCCTTCTGCGGCAGCAGGGCGAAGCGCAGGAACATCGTCACCACCAGCTGGCCGCTCCACCCACCGATGCGCACCACCAGGTACGGCCGGGCGTGGCTCTGGGGATCGTCCTGGAGGCGGTCGAACACCGCATCGTCCACACGGGACACCGGTGCGGCCAACTCGTTGGGTAACACGGCCTTCTGCACGTCCGGTTCGAAGCCGTGCAACAGGTCGAGGCCGTTGATGAACATCCGGTTCTCGACCTCGATGCCGGGCAGCGCGAGCTCGGCCACGTCCGCCGCGACGAAGTCGTGCAGCTCCTGCACGGTGAACGGGACGATCTCGCGGTCCTCGGCCGGCTTGGCCACGTTGAGCGTGAACGACCACTTCTCGGCCGTCCGGCCGTAGCCGACGAACGGCGAGTAGCCGGCGAACACCGTGACATTGCCCCGGTCCCGGGCCGCGATGTCGGCCAGCAGCAGCCGGTCCCGCTGGTTGTCGGGCTGCGGTGCCTTGGCCGGGTCGAAGGATTTGCGGGACAGCTGCGCCGCGACCACGCCGTAGTTCGCGACCATCGATTCCACGAACACCGTCAGCCAGGCGCACAGGCCCAGTGGGATGATCCACTCGAAGGCGGTCGGCGGCGAGCCCAGGAACATGATCAGGAAGAGGAACAGGATCACGCCGAGCACGCCGTCGCGTAACAGATGTCGTTGCCGCGCCGCCAATCCGTACTTGAGCACGGTGACGAGGTCCACGCCCGGCGACGAGGCGACCGCCCGGTGCTCCTCGTGCAGGATGCCGCGCAGCGCGGCGTCGTTGAGCCCGGGATCGAGCTGCACCGCCGCGCACAGGTAGCGGGTGGCGTCGCGCGTGGCGGTGTCGATGGTGACCGTGGGCTGCTTGGCCCCGCAGTTCTCGCAGAAGGCGAAGTCGCCGTGGTCGTCCCAGCCGCACTGCTGGCACTTCATCTGATCACCTCGTTCAGCGGCGGCGGGGGCGTCGGCTCGGGCACGGGCTCCGGCACGGGGTCGGGCGTCGGCGCGGGCTCGTCGCCGCACCGCGAAGAGACCGCCGTAGCGGTCGACCACGCACATGCCGGTGCCGAAAACACGCAAGAACGATAACCACGGAAAAGTGGACTCGAGGTGATGTTCAACCGAATGGGCGCAGCGGGTCTGCCACGCCATTAACACGGAAATCCGCCGCGTACTCCCGGAAATCCGGGACTACACCGTGACCAACGGACAGTAGTCCATTGTGGACTAAATGGTTCGGTGGAGTTCGGTGAAAACCGAGCACAGCCGGTGCACGCCGGCCCGCAACTCGTCCGGCGGCGTGGCGCCGTAGCCGAGAACGAGGCTGGGCGGCACGTCGACGGGCTTGGCGTAGAACGGGGACAGGGCATAGGCCCTTACCCGGAACCGCTGGCCGGCGGCCACCACCTCCTCGGCCGACAGACCGGTCGGCAGGCCGAGGATGAGATGCGTGCCCAGGGCCGAGGTCCGGAGCGGCAGGTCGTTGCCGAGGCAGGAGCGAATGGCCTCCACGCACGCCTCGCGGCGTTCGCCGTAGGCGTCGGAGACCCGGCGCAGGTGGCGGATGAAGTGGTTGGTGGACATGAGATCGGCCAGCGCGGCCTGCTCCAGCGTGGGCAGCAGCCCGACCGAGGCGCGCTGGGCCGTCGTGACCACGTCGGCCAGCTCCTCGGGCACCACGGCCCAGGCGATCCGCAGACCAGGGAACAGCACCTGGCCGAACTCGCCGATGTGGATCACCCGGCCGCCGTCGTCGAACCGGCACGGCGTCGGCGCGGACGGCTCGGACCAGCTGCCCGGGTCGTCGTGGTCCTCGATCACCCAGCCGTCCACCCGGTCGGCCCAGGCCAGCAGCTCGGCCATCCGTGACGGGGACATGACGTGCCCCAACGGGAACTGGCTGTGCGGGGTGGTGACGGCAAGGCGGGCGCCGGGAAAGCGGTTGGCGCAGGCCCCGACGATCATGCCGTGCTCGTCGACCGGCGTCGGGCAGGTGGGAAAGCCGAAGGCGGTGAACGCGGCCCGGATCGCCGGCCGGCACGGCTCCTCGACGATGACCGGGGTGCCCTCGGCCAGCAGCAGCTTGGCCAGCAGGCCGGCGGTGGCGCAGGCGCTGGAGGTGATGATCACCTGGTCCGGTGCGCAGCGGATCCGGTAGCGCAGGCCGAGATAGGCGGCGATCTCCTGCCGTAGCGGCCAGAAGCCGGCCGGCGACTGCTGGGCCAGCAGCGAGTCCACCCGGCCGGCCCTGGCCGCCAGCAGCCGGCCCCAGATCTTGGTCGGGAACAGGTCCAGCGCCGGCACGTCCAGCGTGAACGGGCGGGTCGGGTCCCGGCGGGCCTCGGCCAGGCCGCCGAACTCGTGCTCGGCCCGCAGCACGGCCCGGCCGGCGGCGGAAAGTCGTTGCGCCAACGGTCTTCGGCGCGCCGGCTTGGCCGGCGAGCGGTCGTCCTCGCGGCGGCCGGCGACCCGGGTGCCGGAGCCGACCCGGCCCTCGGCGTAGCCGTCGGCCAGCAGGTGCTCGTAGGCGACCAGCACGGTGTTGCGGGACACGCCCAGCCGCTCGGCCATGGCCCGGGTGGCCGGCAGCCGGCTGCCCACCGGCAGCTGGCCGGATTCGATGTCCTTGCGCAGCCAGTCGTACAACTGGCGGTAGAGCGGCGTTTCCGCGTCCTTGTCCAGCACCGTGCGCGGCGGTAACCCGGGCATCTGTTCTCCCTCGACAGAAGCGGCCGTCACCCGAGATGGAGCCGGCCGGCCTTGTCCACGGTCCCCCGCACATCCAGCCCCAGCCAGCCGTCCCCGGCCGACCGCCACGGAATGATCAGCTGGGACTTGCTCTTGACCAGCAGCTCGCCGTCGTCGGCCACCTTCAACCAGACGTGGCTGAGCGGTTCCCCGACGCCGTGCCCCGATGTCCCTTGCGCGGCAAGGGTTATCGGGTAGCCGAAGGCGAATCCCCGATGCACGGGCACGCCGCGCGCGGTGAGCTCGTCGATCGGCGCGAGCGGGTCGAAGCACACCAGGTACGGCGCGGTCGGCCCGCCGAACAGCTCCCGGCACAGGTCCTCGCCATCAAGCTCGGGATGCCGCTTCACCAGCGACTCGGCCACCGACACAGTCACCTGCGCGGCCGAAACGTCGGCCAGCTGCGCGGTGTCCGGCGCGGCCAGATGCACGGTGCCCTGGTGCTGCAACGTCAGGTAGACGAAGGTCTGCTCGGTGAGCGAACTCAACGGTGTCAACACGAGGTAGCGCCGCCAGACGCCGGTCGGGGCCCGCAGCCGCACGGCCCGCAGCAGCTCGTCGATGGCGGCGGAGGGCAGGGCGAACTCCCGGTCGCCGCGCGAGCAGACGACCACCTTGCGCGCGTCGTCGGCGTCGCCGGGCAGCTCGGGCCGTTCCACGCCAAGGTTTTCACTGACGGCAACCGTCCTGATCGGACGGTCCAAGGCCAGCAGATCCACAACTTGCCGCCCGTCGGCATCACACAGCACGACGTCCACACCGGCGGCCGCATGACGGATTTCCGACGAGTCCGGCGACAGGGCGGTGGTCGCGGCGCCGGCGATCATCGTGGCCAGATCGGCGACGATGTGCTCGGGGCTGTTACCCGCCACGATCAGGGCCCGAAGTTGGTGGTGGGAAACGGTTTCCGTCAGGTCGGCGGCCAGCGCGGCGGCGGCCGACAGCAGTTCGGCGTAGCTCAGCGTGCGACCGTCGGCGACCACGGCCGGCCGGTGACTGGTCCAGCCCCGCCGGAGCACGTCCTCCAGCCACTGCATCAGCGGCCCCCGATCGGCTCGGTGACCCGAAATGATCGGCGGCCGACATTCGTTCTTCGCGGGCGTTCACGGCTTGTGTTCACGGAATCCCTCGTCCCCAGAAAAGGTACCGCGAATAGCGGGAATGGATGCCGTTCAGTGTATATCCGGGAGGTTAACGAGGCGGGCATACCGCCCGAACTGCGTCAGGTCGACTCGGCGATTTCGGGTTTTCCGCCATCAGGCGGCAGGGCCCGTCGGTCAGGACGCGGCAGTGCGCGCGGCCAGCAGATGCAATGCGCTCACGATTTCCGCGACCGAATGGCCTCTGGTGTGCCGCTGGTACCAGTAGACCTCCGGGGCCAATGGCGCCAGCACCATGTCGCACAGCGTGTCCGGGTCGCTCGCGCCGGCCTCGCTGAGCAGCAGTCGGACGTGCGAGCGCCAGAAGGCGTACGCGCCGGTGGTGTACCGGGCGTGCCCGGTCTCCGCGCCCAGCGCCAGGTGCAGGTGCCCTTCGAGCAGATCGACCATCGCGCCGAGGAAGGCGGCCAGCCGCTGCGCCGGCGGACCGCCCGGGCCCAGCGGCGGCGCGCCCAGGATGATCTTGGCCTGGAGCGCCCGCTCGTGCTCGTCCAGCAGCGCCAGCGCGATGGACTGGGTGTCCGGATAGCGCCGGTAGAGGGTGGCGCGGCCGATGCCGGCGGCCTTGGCGATCTCGTCCATGGTGACGCTGTCCGTGCCGGCCTCGGCGAACAGCCGTTCGGCCGCGGCCAGCACCTTCGCCCGGTTGCGGGCGGCGTCGGCCCGCTCGACGGGGCGGGCCGGCAGCCCGTCGGAGCCCACGATCGGCAGGTCGAAGGAGTGAGTCCGGCTCGGCATGGTCGTCACCTTAACCCAGTCTCCGGTAACTGGACATCGTGTCCGCTTCTAGTCTATCGTCATTCAGGTAACCGGTCACAGTGTCCACTTAGCGGTGAGGTAGGGGATGGACGCCATCTTCGTGATCTCGGCACTGCTCATCGGCGGTCTGCTCGCCATCCAGGCCTCGGTGAACGTGCAGCTCAACAAGGCGGTCGGCACGCCGTACGGCGCGTCGACCCTGCAACTGGGGGTGGCCGCCGGCGTGCTGGTGCTGGCCACCGCCGTGGTCGGCGGCTTCGGCGGCCTGGCCCAGCTCTCGCACGCCCAGCCGTGGCAACTGCTCGGCGGCCTGGCCAGCCCGATCTACATCACCAGCGGCATCCTGCTGTTCCCGAGACTGGGGGCGCTGGCCGCGGGCGGACTGTTCGTGACCGGCCAGATGATCTCGTCGCTGAGCATCGACCTGCTGGGGCTGTTCGACATCCCGCGCAAGCCGGTCAGCGTCGGCATCGCGCTGGGCGTGTTGGCCCTGCTCGCCGGCATCGTCGTGATCATCCGCGGCCAGGGCGCCGCGGCCAAGGCCCCGGTGCTGGCCAAGTCGGTCGGCGCCGCCGGGGCGCCGGCCGGCACCCGCGCCGGGCAGATCCCGTGGGTCCTGCTCGGCATCGTCGGCGGCGCGGTGCTGCCCATCCAGGCCGGCATCAACTCGTCGCTGCGCGAGGTGGTCGGCAACCCGGTCACCGTCGACATGATCAGCTTCCTGGTCGCGGTGCTGGCCATCTTCATCGTGCTGGTCGTGCTGCGGTCGCTGAACAGGACGCCCGCGCCCAAGTTCGCGCCGCTGCGGGAGATGCCGTGGTGGGGCTGGCTCGGCGGCATCTGCGCGTCCATCTACGTGCTGGTCACGTTCCTGGCCATCCCGGCCATCGGCGCCGCCGGCACCGTCGCGCTGACCGTCACCGGGCAGCAGATCTCCTCGGCCACCGTGGACAGCTTCGGCCTGTTCCGGATGGCCAAGCGCAAGCTCACCGCGCCGCGGATCACGGGCCTCGGCCTGCTGGTCGTCGGCTCGGTCCTGATCCAGTTCACCTGATCGGCGGAGACCACCATGCGTGAGGCCTATGCCGCGACCAAGGACGTGCACGTCCTGCCGTCGCAGTTACCCATCCCCGGCGCCGGCCTGTTACCGGTCAACTGCTTCCTGGTGCGGGGCAGTGAGCCGGTGCTCGTCGACACCGGGATGCCCATCGACGCCGTCGACTTCGCCGACACCCTGTGGTCCGTGGTGGACCCGGCCGACCTGCGGTGGCTGGTGCTCACCCACGACGACCGGGACCACTCCGGCAACATCGTGCAGATCATGCGGGAGGCGCCCGACGCCGTCCTGGTCACCAGCCAGCTGTCGGTCGTGCGCCTGTCCGAGGAGTGGGACCTGCCGCGCGACCGGCTGCGGCTGGTGAACCCGGGCAGCTCGTTCACCGCCGGCGACCGCGAGATCAGCATCCTGCGGCCGCCCGCCTTCGACTCGCCGGCCACGCTCGCCGCCTACGACCACGGCTCGCGCACGCTGTTCAGCGCGGACAGCTTCGGCTCCGTGCTGCCGACCGTGGCCAACGACGTCGACGACGTCACCGAGGCCGAGTACTTCGAGGGGTTCTCGCTGTTCAACCGGTCCAACCACCCGTGGGTCGCGCTCACCGACCCGGCCAAGTTCGAGGTGGTGCTGCACCAGATCCGGGCGCTGGGGGCCGATCGCATCCTCAGCTCGCACGGGCCGGCCGTGGAGGGCCGGGTGGACCGGCTGCTGGACGCCATGGCCCAGATCCCGTCGCTGCCGCAGGTGCTGCCGCCCGAGGAGATCGACCCCGAGGCCGTCCTCGGCCGGCTGGAGTTCAACGACCCGCTGCCGGCCGCCGGCGCCTGACCTTTCGCCACATGCGCTTCCTATGTGGCACTCAACGCCACATAGGAAGCGCATGTGGCGCCGCCATACCTTCCCTAGGAGTCACCCATGGATTTGACGCCGCCGAAGGGTGTCGTGATCGTCTTCTCCGACATCTGGTGCTCGTTCGCCCACATCACCATCCATCGCCTGCACGCGGCCCGTGAACGTCTCGGTCTCGAGGACGAGATCCGGTTCGACCACCGGGCCTTCCCGCTGGAGCTGCTGAACAACGCGCCGAGCCCGCGCACCGGCACGGACAGCGAGGTCGGCCGGATGGCCAGCGTCGAGCCGGGCGCGGGCTGGCAGCTGTGGCAGGACAAGGACTGGCTCTACCCGTCGTCGACGCTGCCGGCACTGGAGGCGATCCAGGCGGCCAAGGAACAGGGCCTCGACGCCTCCGAGAAGCTGGATCTGGGGCTGCGCAAGGCGTTCTGGGCGCAGTCGCGGTGCATCACCAACCAGCGCGTGATCCTGGACGTGGCGGCCGAGGTCGGCATCGACGCCGGCCACATCGAGGAGTCGCTGGGCGACGGCCGGGCCCGCAAGGCCCTGTCGGAACAGGCCGCCGTGTCGGCGACCGACGTCGTCAACTGCAGCCCGCACCTGTTCCTGCCCGACGGCACCAATCACGCCAACCCGGGCATCGAGGTCGGCTGGCAGGGCGACTACGGCGTGGGCTGGCCGGTGATCGGCGGGGACGACCCGTCGGCGGTCGAGGAGCTGCTCAAGCGTTCCCTCTGAATCTCTGCTCCGTTCGGAACAAGGGGTGCCACCATGCCGGTGGCGCCCCTTTTTTGTGCGCTCGCGACGAGCGAATTGGCCCTTATGAATCGTCGTGAATTGGCCCCGAAAAGCGCCGTGACCTCGGTATCGTTACCTGGCCGTTACCATGTTTCCGTGAGGTGCGTTCTAGGCTTTCGTTAGCTCCGATGAACCGAGCTGTTCGATGCGATCGGAGTTCGTGGACGAACGGATATGCCGTTCGTTTCTCTCGGTGTCATACCGAATTATTTGGGCTACCCGATCTAGGGGGAAGTAATGGCGGACAATGCCGTTGTCGTCGACGAGAACCGGCTCGTCGACCTGACCCAGCACGAGATCCAGGCGCTGAAGACCCGGTTCAACCTGGCCGACGCGCACACCCACCAGCACCAGTCCAGCAGCCAGGAGGACATCGTCGCCCGGCTGCCCAAGCTCTGGTACGAGTCGGAGGACAACCAGCAGTCCTTCTTCGAGCACAAGTTCATCGACGCCTTCTTCCGGCTGCACAAGCAGCCGACGGCGGCCGGGCTGGGCAAGACCATGCTGTCCTACGCGGCCAGCGTGTCCACCATGGTGGCGGCGATGTTCCTGCGCCGCCGGGGCATGTCGGTGTCGCTGATCGAGCCGTGCTTCGACAACCTGGTCGACCTGCTCAAGAACATGGACGTGCCGCTGGCCGCGGTCGACGAGTCGGTGCTGCACGACCTGGACGGCATCTACGAGGGCCTCAAGGCCACCGTGACCACCGACGCGCTGTTCATCGTTGACCCGAACAACCCCACCGGCTTCAGCCTGCTCAAGGACGGCAGCTCCGGCTTCGAGCAGATCGTGCGGTTCTGCGTCGACCACGGCAAGACGCTGCTCATCGACCAGTGCTTCGCCTCGTTCGCGCTGGCCGACAAGAACGTGGACCGGTTCGACATCTACCGGCTGCTCGAGGAGTCCGGCGTCACGTACCTGATCATCGAGGACACCGGCAAGACCTGGCCGATCCAGGACGCCAAGTGCGCCATGCTGACCACCAGCGACGACATCCACGACGACGTCTACAACCTGCACACCAGCGTGCTGCTCAACGTGTCCCCGTTCGTGCTGAACATGGTCAGCCACTACATCGAGGACTCCATCGAGGACTCGCTGGCCTCGGTCGGCGACATCATCAGCCGCAACCGCGAAGTGGCCAGGACCGGCCTGGCCGGCACGGTGCTGGAGTACATCGAGCCGGTGGTCAACGTCAGCGTCGCCTGGTTCCGGATCACCGACCCGGAGCTGACCGCGACCCGGCTGCAGCAGCTTCTCCAGGAGCGGGACGTCTACGTGCTGCCCGGCACCTACTTCTACTGGAACGAGCCGGTGCGCGGCGAGCGCTACGTGCGGCTGGCCCTTGCCCGCGACCCCGGCCTGTTCACGCAGGCGATCCGGGCCATCAGCGAGACGCTGCGCGCCCATGCGTGAGGTCATCGACGCCGCCCTGTTCATGGGCATGCACTGCGCGGACGAGCCGATCCGGTTGGCCTGCAAGGCGTTCTTCGTCGAGCGGCTGGACGGCACGGTGCTGATGAGCCAGGAGCAGGTCGGCCGGTGCGACGCGCTGGTGTGGACCTACGGCCGGGCCGACCAGGACGCCTACTACCCGTTCATGGACAACCTGCACACCGTGCTGCGGATCGAGCGGCCGGCCTACACCGAGGACGACGTGCGGACCGCGCTGGACGAGCCGGCGCTGAAGGACCTGCCGATGCCCGAACGGCTGCTGATGGGCATGGTGCTGGCCACCGGCTCGGTGCTGCGCACCCCGAACCCGCGGCTGGCCGCCCGGACCGACCTGCCGGTGCGGCCGCTGCCGGCGGCCGCGGAGACCGCTTTCCCGGAGCCGCTCGAGCGGATGTACGCCGAGTCGCTGGCGCTGCGGGTGCCGACCGAATTCCTTGAGGAGCGTTGATGCACAAGGGAACCATCGTGCCGCTGATCACGCCGCTCGACGGCGGCGTGGTCGCGGAGAAGGGCGTGCAGCGGCTGATCGAGTCGGTGCGGGCCGAGGTCACCGGTCTGATGCCGACGCTGAGCTCCGGCGAGGGCTGGGCCCTGTCCGAGCAGCAGTGGCTCGACATGGTCGGCTACACCCTCAGACACGCCAACGGGTTACCGGTGTTGTCGGGGATCCAGTTGCCCGACACCAAGTCGGTGATCGAGCGGTCGCTGGTGGCCGAGGACCTCGGCGTGGCCGCGGTCGTCGTCACCACGCCGTTCGGCGCGGACGTCAGCCAGGACGCGATCCTGGCCCACTACCGGGAACTGCGGGCCGCGGTGCAGGTGCCGATCTTCCTGTACAACGAACAGGCGTTGTCCGGCAACCACATCGCCGTCGAGACGCTGTTGCGGATCTGCGAGCTGCCGGGCATCGCCGGCATCAAGGAGTCCAGCGGCGACGCCGAGCTGACCAGCCGGATCGCCGCCGAGCTGAGCATCCCGGTGTTCGAGGGCTGGGAGAACCTGCTGTCCGAGGTGACCGGCGTTGCCGGCCTGATCGGGCCGCTGGCCAACCTGGAACCGGGGCTGTGCAACGCCATGCTGGCCGAGCCGTCTTCCCGCAAGCAGTCGGCGATCAACGAGGCCTGCGTCAAGTACGGCGTGTTCAAGGACGACTGGTACCGCTGGGTCAAGCAGGAGCTGCGCCACCGGGGCGTCATCGACAGCGACGAGGTGGTCGCGACATGATGCGCCGGCTCTACCAGCTCAACCGGTCGGTGCCGAGCGCCGACGAGTACGCCGAGATGCTGGAGATCGAGGAGAAGTGGCTCGGCGCCAGGGTGGCCGAGCTGACCGCCTCAGCCCCGCGGTTTGCCAGCCGCACGGCGTTGTTCACCGCCATGTCGGAGCGGTTGCGGGACGAGGAGGCCGCCGGCTCCGAGGCCGAGGCCTACCTCGCCGAGCACGCCACGTTGGAGCAGTTCAAGGTCGTGGTGGGGGAGTTCGCGGTCGACGGGCTCGTGGAGTCGTTGTCGCACCTGCCGATCGTGCCGCGGCTGCCGCACCGGGCCGGCATGGCGGTGTTCCGGGTGCTGATCGACGAGCTCGGCTGCGGCAACGTCGAGCAGGCGCATTCCCAGCTGTACCGGGAACTGCTGACTGAACTGGGCATGAGCACCGACCTGGAGTCCTATCTGGACAACGGGAACGAGGAGAGCTACGCCTACGTCAACCTGTTCCACTGGCTGGCCCGGCGCGCGCCCGCGCCGGAGACCTTCCTCGGCGCCTACGCGTACTTCGAGGCGAGCGTGCTGTTCGCCTTCAAGTGCTATGCCGCCGCGGCCAAGCGACTCGGCGTCCGCAACGACAAGTACTACACCGAGCACCTCTACATCGACGACTTCCACAGCAAGCAGATGCGGACCGCGCTGATGGAGCTCGACGCCGAGCGCGGGCTCGACCTGGCCAAGGTGTGGGCCGGCGTGGAGCTGACCAGCGAGATCGCCGCCGCCGCGACCGAGGCCGCGGTGGCCAAGGCCCGCGAGGTGGCCCCGTGATCGGCCGCCGGACCGGTTCGGACGTCCTCAAACCCCTCGGCGAGGACGAGGTCCTGGTGTCCGCGGGTGGCCGGCACATCGTGGTGCCGGCCACCTGTCCCCACCGCGGCGGCCGGCTGCGCTACGGCTACGTGGACGAGAAGCGGCTGCGGATCACCTGCCCGCTGCACTACGCGACGTTCGACCTGGGAACAGGGGAACGGGTGGCCGGGCCGGACTGTCCGGCCCTGCCGGTGAGGGAGCTACCCCGATGACCGACAGAGCCGGCAAACTGGAAGTCCATGGCATTGACGTGATCCCGGAGGGGGAGCGCGTCTCGCGGCCGTCGGACTTCCTGTGGATCTGGCATTCCGCGCAGTTCTCCTTCGGCACGGTGGTGCTCGGCGCGCTGCCCGTGGTGTTCGGGCTGGGCTGGTGGGCCAGTGTCACGGCGATCACCGTCGGCCTGCTGCTGGGCGTCGCCCTGGTGGCGCCGGTGGCCCTGTTCGGGTTGCGGACCGGCACGAACGACGCGATCGCCAGCGGCGCGCACTTCGGCGTGAAGGGCCGGGTGATCACCAACGTGATCACCATCGGGGTGGGACTGGGCTTCTTCGCCATCACGGTGTGGACCGGCGGCACCGCGGTGATGGTCGCCGGGCACCGGATGTTCGGCACGCCAACGGGATCGGCGGCGTTGGCGTTGACCATGCCGTTCGTGGCGGTGGCGGTGATACTGGTCGCGGTGTACGGCCACGCCACGCTGATCGCGATGTACAAGATCACCGCGGTGGCCGGTGGTTTGGTGACGCTCGGGCTGGTTCTCGTGCTGGCGCCGCAGTTCTCCGCCGACTACGCCGGCGGTTCCTATGCGCTGGGCGGGTTCTGGCCGACCTGGATCCTGTCGGCACTGGTCGCCACCTCGGTTCCGTTGTCCTACGCCACTTTCCAGGGCGACTACAGCCGGTACTTCCCGCCCGGCACCAAAGCCGCGAAGCTGATGCTGTGGAACGGCGGCTCGCTGCTGCTGAGCTGCCTGCTGGCGCTGCTCGCCGGTGCGTACGTCACCACGGTTTTCGTCGACAAGACCCAGCCGTGGGTGCAGTCGTTGACCGACTCGGTGCCGGCGTGGTTCGCCGTGGTGGTGATCGTGTTCGGCTTCGTCGGCTCGTTCCCGCAGGGCTCGTTGTGCGTGTACGCGGCCGGGCTGTCGGCCAACTCGATCTTCTGGCGCCGGTCGCGGGCCTTCGCCACGATCCTCGTGTCGGCGTTGGGCTTCGTGCTGCTGTACGTCGGCACCATGGTGTTCGACACCGTCGACTCGATGGCCGCCTTCGTGACCATGCTGCTGGTCGCGGTGTCGCCGTGGGCGGCCGTGATGATCATCGGCTACTGGCACCACAAGGGCGACTACCGCCCGGCCGATCTCGGCACGTTCGCCACCGGAGGCGGCGGAAGGTACTGGTACCGCAACGGATACAACCCCAGGGCGATCACCGCGATGGCGCTGGGCGTGGTGGTCGGTGTGCTGTCGGTCGGCAACGCCGTCTACATGGGACCGATCGCCCAGCTGCTGGGCGGCCTGGACCTGAGCTGTCTCACGTCGTTCGCGGCCACGGCCGCGGCCTACGCGCTGCTGCTCCGGGCCTACCCGGAGAAAACGTCGGCACAGCGGGAAAACCCGGTACTGGCTGGGGTGTGAGATGGACGAGACGCGTTATCCCACGAGCCCGGAGACCATCGTCGTCTTCTCCGACCTGAACTGCTCCTTCGCGCACCTGGCCGTGCACAAGCTGCACGAGGCCCGGTGCCGGCTCGGCCTTGAGGGGCGGATCTGGTTCGACCACCGGGCGTTCCCGCTGGAGCTGTTCAACCTCACGGTGAACGAGCGCCCCGGCGTGGACTCGGAGGTGGCGGTCGTCGGCGGCCTCGAACCCAAGGCCGGCTGGCGGCTGTGGCAGGGCCCGGACTGG
>DATJJB010000047.1:0-12246 GCA_035492655.1 Kutzneria sp.
CCTGCTCGCGTTGACCCTGACAGCAGCCGGCGCGATCGGAATGACCGCGCCGACCACCGTGCTCGCCGCCGTCGCACAGCCGGCCGCGGTGCCCGCGCCGCCCGCGGGTTTCACCACCACCTGGAGCGACGACTTCACCGGTGCCGCGAACACCGGCCTGGACACCGGAACCTGGCGCTACGACGCCGGTCCCGGCACCGGCTTCGGCACCGGCGAGATCGAGACGACCACCACCAGCACCGACAACGTCTACCACGACGGCGCCGGCCACCTCGTGCTCAAGGCCCTGCACTCGGGCAGCGACCCGAACGCCGGCTGGACGTCCGGCCGGGTCGAGACCCAGGCCGACGGCTTCGGCGCCCAGCCCGGCGGCGTGGTGCGGATCCAGGCCTCCATCCAGCAGCCCAACCTGTCCACGGCCAACGGCGCCGGTTACTGGCCGGCGTTCTGGATGCTGGGCGCGCCGCTGCGGATCGGCCAGGTGTGGCCCGGTTCCGGCGAGGTCGACATCCTCGAGGACATCAACGGCCGCAGCTCGCTGTTCGGCACGCTGCACTGCGGCGTGAGCCCGGGCGGCCCGTGCAACGAGGGCACCGGCATCGGCAGCGGCGAACGCGCCTGCGGCGGCTGCCAGACCGGGTACCACACCTACGCCGTCGAGCTCGACCGTTCCACCTCGCCCGAGCAGATCCGGTGGTACCTCGACGGCACGCAGTACTTCTCGTTGAACTCCACCCAGGTCGACGCCACCACCTGGGCCAATGCCGTGGACCACAGCTTCTTCATCATCTTCGACCTGGCCATCGGCGGCGCCTTCCCGGCCGCGTTCGGCGGCGGCCCCAACGCCGCCACCGCCTCCGGCGGGTCGCTGAACGTCGACTACGTGGCCGTGTACAACAAGAATCCCAACTACGGCACGAACATCGCCCAGGGCAAGCCGACCACCGCGTCGTCGTCCGAGAGCGCGCAGTTCCCGGCGTCCAACGCCACCGACGGCGACATCACCACCCGGTGGTCGTCCGCCTTCAGCGATCCCCAGTCGATCCAGGTCGACCTCGGGCAGAACTACAACCTCAACCACGCCACCCTGACCTGGGAGGCCGCCACCGCGTCGGCGTACCAGCTACAGACGTCGACCGACGGCGCCAACTGGACGACCGTGTACTCCAACAACAACTCTCCACAGGACATCCAGTCGACAGCGCTGTCGGCCACAGCACGGTATGTGCGGGTCCTCGCCACCGGTCGAGCTTCCCAGTGGGGCGATTCCCTTTACGAGCTGGCACTTTACGGTTCGCCGACCTCCGGCGGCGGCACCGGGACCTTGCTGTCACAGGGAAAGACCGCCACCTCCTCGTCGTCGGAGAACGCCAGCTTCACCGCCGGCAACGCCGTTGACGGCAACACCGGCACCCGCTGGTCGTCCGCCTTCAGCGATCCGCAGTGGCTCGAGGTGGATCTCGGCGCCACCCACACCATCAGCCGCGTCGACCTGAACTGGGAAGCCGCCTACGCCACCGGCTTCCAGATCCAGACGTCCAACGACGGCAACACCTGGTCGTCCGTCTACAGCACCACCGCCGGTCCCGGCGGCAACCAGTCCCTGGCCGTCACCGGCTCCGGCCGCTACGTGCGGATGAACGGCACGCAGCGCGCCACCCAGTACGGCTACTCGCTGTGGGAGTTCCAGGTCTACGGCAACTGAACCGGCCGGTTCACGTCAACGGGTGGTGTGCGCACCCCCGTTGACGTGAACCGTCTGCCCGGTGACCTGCCGGGCGCCGGGCGAGGCCAGGAACTCCACCATCGCCGCGACGTCGTCGGGCACGCCGGCGCGACCCGTGTGGGTCCGGCCGATCAGGGTCTCGCGGCGCTGCTCGGTGAGGCGGCCCTGGAAGAACTCGGTGGCCTCGATGTAGCCCGGCGAGACCACGTTGGCGGTCAGGCCCCGCGGGCCGACCTCCGCCGACAGCCCGGCCGTCCAGGCCTGCAACGCCGCTTTCGCCGCGCCGTAGCCACTGCCCGCGTACTCCGCCCCGATCGAGCCCACGTTGATCACCGTGCCGCCCGGGCGCAGCTTGTCCAGCACCGCGGTGGTCGTGATCACCGCACTGACCAGGTTGGCGTCCAGATTCGCCCGCCACGACGCCGCGACGTCGTCCAGGCTGGCGCCTTCCGGCCGGCCGAAGTCCGTGTTGCCACCGGCCATGTTGACCACGACGTCCAACTCCGGCCCGATCGCGTCGGCCAGCGCCTGCACCTGCCCCGGATCCACGCCGTCGCAGACGATCGGCTCGGCGCCGATCTCCTTCGCCGTGATGGCCAGCCGCTCCGCGTCCCGGCCGGTGATCACCACCATGTCGCCGGCCGCCCGGAACCGCGCCGCCACCGCCTTGCCGATACCACTGCTACCACCCGTGACCAGCACCTTGCGCGCCATCATGCACCCCACGCCTGCTACGTTTAGCGCTAAACGTAGCCAGCGGGAGGTGCCGGTGTCCAACTATCCGCTCGACGACCCGCCGTCGACGTGGCCGGTGGCGGACATCGCGGCGGCGTGGCGGCGGGAGCTGCCCGGGGCGGAAACCGACTCCATCGCGGTGATCACACCGCTGTGGCGGACGGCGAAGGCCCTGGCCGACGATCGGCGAAGGACGCTGGCACAGCTGGGGATCGATCCCTCGACGCTGGATCTGCTCAGCGTGATCCGGCGCGCGGGACCGCCGTACGAGCTGACGACGCGGGAGATCACGGAGCGCGCGCTCGTGACGGCGGGGGCCATCTCGCAGCGCATCGCCCGGGCCGAGGAGGCCGGACTGGTGGAGCGAGCGCCGTCGACTGCCTCGCGCCGGGCGGTGGCGGTGTGCCTCACGGAAGCCGGCCATCGCCTGATCGAAGAGACGGTCCGGCAGCTGCTGGCGCACGAGTCCCGCGTGGTCGCCGACCTCAGCGAAGCGGAGCGGACGGTGCTGGCAACGTGCCTGGCCAAGATAGCCGCCGCTTTGGCGTGACAGGTGCGCTATACATGGGGCTGTCCGAATTCTGAGGGGAATCCATGGACGGCCTGTCGGCGCGGGACTATGAGCGCATGTTGGACCTGGCGGCGGCGGTGATGGCCACGGCGGCGCCGGAGTCGCCGTGGCCGCTGGTGGCCGACGAGCTGGCACGAGCGCTGGGCGGGACGATGGTGCTGCTGTCGGACGTGCACGGACCGACGGCCACGGTGGCGGCCTGGGCGCCGGAGTGGATCGGCTCGCTGCCGCTGGACAGGTTGCTACGTAAGGGACTTGACGGCGGCCACCCGCTGGCCGAGCACTACGCCCGCACGGGTGATCAACGCCCGCTGGCGGTGACGGACGTGGCGGAGATGAGCCAGTGGCGGCGAACCGAGGCGTACGCGACGCTGCGCGAGACGGTCGGCGTCACCAGGCACATCGCGATTCCCTTGCCGCCAAGGGAAAAGGGCCGGTTCCGGACGTTCGTGGTGCACCGGGACGGCGGCGACTTCGACGACCGGGAGCGCAGTTACGTGCAGCGGTTGCAGCCGTTGCTGGTGAGCGTGGACCGGTTCGTCAGACAGCTGGCGCAGTGGTCGGAATCGGTGCGCGAGGAGGAGAAGCCGCAGGAATCGGCGGCGGAAGCCGGCCTGACGCCGCGGGAGATCGCGGTGCTGAGCCTGCTGGCCGACGGCATGACGGCGGAAGCGATCGGCCGGCGGCTGGGCATCTCCAACCGGACCGTGCACAAGCACACCGAGAACCTGTACCGGAAGCTGTCCGCCACCGACCGCCTCACGGCCGTCCTGCGGGCCCAGTCGCTGGGACTGCTGAGCGCTACGGCTGGTCCGGCGAGCTGATCCGGTCGGTACGGTCCCGGTCGGTGGCGAACGCGACGCCGCGGGCCCTGGGCACGGTCGGCACGCTGCCGATCGGGTAGTCGAGGGCGCGGAGCACGTCGTCGGGCAGCGACTCGGCCGGCACGCCCACGCGCAGCAGCAGTTCGCGCACCTGGATCGGGCGGGAGCGGGTGAGGATGTCGAAGACGCCGGCCCGGAGCAGGGTCAGCCGCCGCATGAAGCGCTGGATGTCGACCGGCCGGCCGCCGCGCAGGTCACGCCACTCGGCCTGGTGTTTGCGGGCCATCTCGGTCAGCCGCACGTAGTCGAGCAGGCTGCTGCCCGAGCCGGAACGGGCCACGTCGGTGAACTCGGAGCCGTCGATCACCGGCTGCGGCCAGTGCCGGTGGTAGTCCGCCGCCGACGGGGCCAGGTAGGCCCACAGGAATACGCCGTCGCCGTCCGTTGTTTGCAGGATCAGCGAGGACGACGGCAGCCCGTAGGCTGCGGCGATCTTCCCGGCCGCGGCCATCGCGAGCTGCGATGACGTGCCGCTCACCTGACCGCACCACCCGTGCGGCGTCGGCATCGCCTCGAGCGTGCTCCCCGGCAGCGGCCCCGTCTCGGACGCGATCTCGCGCGTCCACACCGCCACGATCTCCCCACGCTCCATGGGAGAACGATAGCGCCCGAGAACAACAGGGCTTGCGCGGTCGGCGCGGCGTGCCCTACCATCCGGATTGTCTACCTCATGTGGGTGCGGAGCTCTCCCCCACCAGAGGAACTCACCACCGAGATCCACGAGCGATCTCTGTCCGCGGCGTGTCCGCCGCATCCATCGAAGCAAGGAAACACCCATGAACACCACCGAAAACACCGCGTTCGAGGATGTCGGCGGCATCCTCGACATCGCCGGAAACCGAGCACACCTCAGGGTCGACGGCTACCTGCCGGGCCCGGACGACGTGCCGGTGAGCCAGTCGCAGATCCGTGAGCACGGGCTGCGCCGGGGCGACACCGTGCACGGAAAGGCCACCGCCGAAGGGAAACTGGCCCAGGTCGAGTCCGTGAACGGGCAGCGGCCGGGGCACCCGCGGCCGCGGTTCGAGGAGCTGACTCCGTTGTACCCCAACGAGAGGCTGCACCTGGAGACCGAGCCGCACCTGCTCACGACCCGGGTCGCCGATCTGGTGATGCCGGTCGGCAAGGGCCAGCGCGCCCTCGTCGTCGCCCCGCCGAAGGCGGGTAAAACCTCGGTGCTGCAAGCGATCGCGCACGGCATCAGCAAGAACCACCCGGAGTGCCACCTGATGCTGGTGCTGGTCGGCGAACGGCCGGAGGAGGTCACGGACCTTGGCCGGTCGGTGCCGGGCGAGGTGATCGCGGCGACCTTCGACCAGCCGCCGAAGGAGCACACGGCCATCGCCGAGCTGGCCATCGAGCGGGCCAAGCGCCTGGTCGAGATGGGCCGGGACGTGGTGGTGCTGCTGGATTCCCTGACCCGGCTGGGCCGCGCCTACAACCTGGCCGCGCCGAACTCGGGCCGTATCCTGTCCGGCGGCATCGACGCCGGCGCGCTGGCGCCGCCGAAGCGGTTCCTGGCCGCGGCCCGCAACATCGAGGACGGCGGCTCGCTGACCATCTTCGCCACCTCGCTGGTCGACACCGGCTCGCTGGGCGACAACCTGATCTTCGAGGAGTTCAAGGCCACCGGCAACGCCGAACTGCGGCTGGACCGCAAGGTCGCGGCCAAGCGCGTGTTCCCGGCGGTGGACGTGACCGGCTCCGGCACCCGCCACGAGGAGCTGCTGATGACCCCCGCCGAGCTGGCCGCCACCCGCCGGATGCGCCGCGCGCTGGACGGCCGGGACGTGGACGTGCTGCTCGACGGCCTGCGCAAGACCAGCACCAACGCCGAGTTCCTGACCCA
Source organism: Kutzneria sp. (assembly GCA_035492655.1). Classification (GTDB taxonomy): domain Bacteria; phylum Actinomycetota; class Actinomycetes; order Mycobacteriales; family Pseudonocardiaceae; genus Kutzneria. The sequence continues at coordinate 5,766 of DATJJB010000047.1, forward strand.
GATCATGCAGACGACACCGCCGTCGCGCTGAACGTAAACTCGGAATGTGCGGACTCGACCGACCCTGACCTGGACAGATCCCGGTGCGGAGCTGCCACGCACCACCAGCCTGGCCGAGGTCGTCGACGTGGTCGGGCGCGGCCGGGTCGCCGTGCTCAGCGGCGCCGGCATCTCCACCGAGTCGGGCATCCCCGACTACCGCGGCGACGGCGGCAGCCTGCGCCGCCACACCCCGATGACCTATGACGACTTCGTGGCCAGCGAGCACGGTCGGCGACGGTACTGGGCCCGCAGCCACGTCGGCTGGCGCACCATCGCCCGCGCCGCCCCCAACGACGGCCATCGCGCCGTTGCCGCGCTGCAGAAACGCGGCCTGCTGACCGGGGTCATCACGCAGAACGTGGACGGCCTGCACCAGGCCGGCGGGGCCACCGACGTGATCGAGCTGCACGGCAGCCTGGACCGCGTGATCTGCCTCGGCTGTCGGGAGACCTCGGCCCGGTCCGAACTGGACCGGCGGCTGCACGCCGCCAACCCGGACTTCGGTGGCGTCGCCACCCGGATCAATCCGGACGGCGACGTCGAGCTGGACGAGCAGCTGGTGGCCGGTTTCGCGCTGGTCGACTGCGTGGGCTGCGACCGGGGCGTGCTCAAGCCGGACGTCGTGTTCTTCGGCGAGAACGTGCCGCGGCCGCGGGTCGAGCAGTGCTACCAGCTGGTCGAGGACTCCGACGCGTTGCTGGTGCTCGGTTCTTCGCTGACGGTGATGTCCGGGCTGCGGTTCGTCCGCCGCGCGGCGCAGGCCGGCAAGCCGGTGCTGATCATCAACAAGGGCCGGACGCGGGGCGACAAGGAAGCCGCGGTCCGGGTCGACCGGCCGCTCGGCCAGGCCCTGACTGAACTCGTCAGTTCAGTCTGAGCCCGGCGACGCGCGTCAGTGCGCGGTGATGGCCGGCGGCGCCGGCAGTTCGTAGCCGGAAGCCCCGAGATTGGCCAGCGCGGCCGCCTTCCAGGCCCCGCTGGCGATCATCTTCTGCAGGGCGGCGTTCACCTTGGCCATACCGTCCGGATCACCCTTGCGCAGGCCGATGCCGTACGCGTCGTTGGTGAACGGCTTGCCGACGATCCGCAGCAGCTCGGGGTTCTGCGCGGCGTAACCGGCCAGGATGACGTCGCCGGTGGTGACGGCATCGACGATGCCGGCCAGTAGCGCGGTGATGCAGTCCGGGTACCGGGGATACTCGACCAGCGTCACCTCGTGCGCGAACCTGTCCTTCACGGCCTGGGCCGAGGTGGTGTTGACCACCGTGCACAACTTCTTGCCGTTCAACGACTCCGGCCCGACGATCGACCTGTCGTCCTGCCGGATCAGCAGGTCCTGGCCGAGCGTGAAGTACGGCCCGGCGAAGTCGACGAGTTTCCTGCGCTCGTCGCTGATCGTGTACGCGGCCACCACCATGTCGACCTTGGCGCTGGTCAGCAGCGACTCGCGGGTGGCCGGCTGGGCCTCCTGCCAGGTGATGTCGTCCGGGGTGACGCCCAGCTCGTTGGCCACATACCTGGCCACTTCCACATCGAAGCCCTTGAACTCGCCGTTGAGCGTGCGCTCGCCGAGCCCGGGCTGGTCGAACCGGATGCCGACGGTCAGATGTCCCTGGCTCGCGTCGGCGCTGAGCGAGCCGGCGGGCCCGCGTGACCCGCACGCGGCGATCAGCGCCAGCGCCGCGAGCGCGGCCACTGTTCGTAATTTTCCCTGACGGCGCATGGGCCCCACTGTCTCCTCAAGTTCGAATTGCGCGGCAAGACAAACCCCAGGCAGGCAGACCTGAACTTTCATCGAACCATAACTTATGACCCACATCACATGCCACTGTGCGTAATCGGACACCGGTGTCCCGAATCGCGCCGACCAGCAGGTCAGCACCCTCCTTCTCGCGCCGTATCCGATAGGCGACGGTTGGTGTCGACCTAATCCGGGAATTCACCCCATGGCTATTTCCGCCCGCGCGACCGCCCAGCCAAATACGGCAAGAAACACCCGAAACAAAGCCTTTTTGGGCGCACCCATCGTTGGCGCGGTGAACGATTCGGCGCGGTGGCCTATGAGCGCGGCAGGCGACCCGGGTTCTGGTGCAGGTCGGCCAGCAGGTCGCCATGCTTGTCCAGCCGGGCCAGGACATCCGGGGCGGTGAAGGTGAGATCGGCCGGCTCGCGGCAGCGCTCGACCTCGCGCCAGGTGACCGGGGTGGACACCGTTGGCCGCTCGCGGGCCCGCAGCGAGTAGGGCGCGACGGTGGTCTTGGCCGGGTTGTTCTGGCTCCAGTCGACGAAAACGCGGCCGGTGCGGCGGGCCTTGGCCATGACGGCGATGTAGTGGTCGGGATCGGCCGAGGCGAGCCGCTGGGCCACGGCCTTGGCGTACTCGGAGGTGCGCTCCGGGTCACGCACCTGAACCGGCACGTACAGTTGCATGCCCTTGGACCCACTGGTCTTGGGGTAGCCGACGAGGTTGTCCTCGGCCAGGATCGACCTGATCAGCAGCGCCGCCCGGCAGCACTCGACCACCGTGGTGTCGGGCCCGGGATCGAGGTCGAACACCAGCAGGTCCGGCGGCCGCACGCCGCCACGGGGTCCGACCGTCCATTGTGGAACGTGAAACTCCAGCGCGGCCAGGTTGGCCGCCCACACCAGGCCGGCCAGGTCGTCCAGCATGGCGAAGTCGAGGGTCTCGGCCCCGCGCGAGCTGCCGGGCGTCGGCAACGTCATGGTCCGCAACCACTCCGGCGCGTGCCGGGAGACGTTCTTCTCGAAGAAGGACTGCGAGTCGACGCCGTCGGGAAAGCGCTTCAACGTCACCGGTCGCCCGGCCAGGTGCGCCAACAACACCGGCGCGACCTGCCGGTAGTAGTCGATGACGTGCGCCTTGGTGAAGCCGTCGGCCGGGTAGAGGATCTTCTCCAGGTTGGTCAGCTTCAGCCGGCGGCCCTCGACCTCGACCATGGTCGAGGTGTTGACCTGCTTGCCCCGCTTGCGGACCAGCCAGTCCTTGTCCTCCTTGTGGATGAAGACATAGCGGCCGTCCAGCTTGCCGCCGTGGAACGAGACGTCGACCTCGTAGTCGGTCCACTTGTGCGTCTCGTAGGTGCCACGGTCCCAAATGGACACATGGCCGCCGCCGTACTCCTTCTTGGGGATGTCGCCCTCGAACGAGGCGTACTCCATCGGATGGTCCTCGGTGTGCACGGCCAGCCGCACCGAGCCGGGATTCATCAGCAACCCCTTGGGCACGGCCCACGACACCAGCACGCCGTCCCGCTCCAGCCGCACGTCATAGTGCAGCCGGGTGGCGTGGTGTTCCTGCACCACGAAGACGTCGTCGTCGCCGACCGGCAGCGGCCCGTCCGCGGGCACCGGCTCCGGGGTGCGCCGGGCATCCCGTTTGCGCCGGTACTCGCGTAGATCGGCCATAACGCCCAGGCTACCGCCGATCGTGCGCGTGCACCGATCGCTCGACGTCCGGCCCGATGTAGGTGCCGAGCCGTTCGCCCTGGCAGATCGCGGCCATCACGCCCGTGCGCTCGATGTCGAACACGTGCATCGGCAGCTTGTGGTCGCGGGCCAGGATGAACGCCGACTGGTCCATCACGCCCAACTCCTGCTCCAACACGTGGGCGTAGGTCAGCTTGGCGAAGCGCAGCGCCTCGGGATGCTTGCGCGGATCGCTGTCGTAGACGCCGTCGACGCCGTGTTTGGCCACCAGCAACGTGTCCGCGCCGAGCTCGATGGCCCGCTGCACGCTGGGATAGTCGGTGGTCAGGAACGGCTGGCCGATCCCGCCGGCCAGAATGACCACGGACCCCTTCTCCAGATGGTGCACGGCCCGCAGCCGGATGTACGGCTCGGCGACGGCGTCGATCGGCACCGCCGTCATCACCCGCACGTCGTGCTCGCCCAACGCGGTCAACCGGCCGCGCAGCAGCAGGCTGTTGATCACCGTGCCCAGCATGCCGATGTTGTCCGCTTCGACCCGATCGATGCCCCACGACTCGGATCTGTTGCCCCGGAAGACATTGCCGCCGCCGACCACCACCGCCACCTGGAGGCCGAGCCGGCGCACCGAGACCACTTCGGACGCCAGGTGGTCCAGCGCGCCGGCGCTGAACCCGTACTCGTCCGGCCCGGCGATGGCCCGGCCGCTCAGCTTCACCACTATGCGACGCACGACACCGAGCCTAGATCCCGGCAACGCCGGGGCGCGATGCGACGATGTACCGGTCATGGAACAGCCGGTCGCCACCACCTGGCGTCGCAAGCTGGCCGTGGTCGTCCTGCTGGTGCTGGTGGTGTTCGGCGTGGCGACGGTCCGGCTGTTCGTGCTGCCCGACCTCACCCCGCTGCCGGCGCACGCCGACGCGATCATCGAGCTGGCCGGTCCGGGCAATCGGGACGCCACCACCATGGAGCTCGTGCACGCCGGCAAAGCGCCGGTGGTGGCGCAGTCGACCGTGCCGGTCGAGGCCGGCACGCACAAGTGCCTGCCGCCGGTCGACGGTGTCGAGGTGCTGTGCTTCAACCCCGATCCCGGCACCACCCGTGGCGAGGCCCGCTACATCGGTCAGATGGCGGCGCAGCGGCACTGGCAGTCGGTCATCATCGTCACCACGCCGGACCACGCCCTGCGGGCCCAGCTGCGGGTCAGCCGCTGCTTCCCCGGCACGGTCTACGTGGCCACCTCGCCGCTGCCGTGGTGGGACTGGTTCAAGCAGATCCCGTACCAGTGGGCGGCCAGCACCAAGGCCCTCGCCTTCCAGACCGACTGCTAGGCGCGCGGCGCGGCCCGGACGTGCATCCGCTCGCCTTGGGGGCCGAACAGGCTGAGGAACTCCACCGGGCGGTCGTCGCCGTTGCCGAACCAGTGCGGCACGTGCGTGTCGAACTCGGCCACCTCCCCCGCCTTCAGCACCACGTCGTGCTCACCCAGCACCAGCCGCAGCCGGCCGGTCAGCACGTACAGCCACTCGTAGCCCTCGTGCGTCCGGGGATCCGGCTTGAGCCGGACACCGGCCGGCAGGATGTGCTTGAACGCGCGCAGGCCGCCGGGCTGGCGGTTGAGCGGGATCATCGTCTCGTCGCCGCGGTGGATCGGCTGCAGGTGCACCCTCGGGTCCCCCGTCGGCGGCGCGCCGACCAGCTCGTCCAGCGGCACCTGGTGGGCCTTGGCCAGCGGGAGCAGCAGCTCAAGGCTCGGTCGCCGGCCGCCGGACTCCAGCCGGGACAGCGTGCTCACCGAGATGCCGGTGGCCTTGGACAACGCCGCCAGCGTGATGTTGCGGCGCTCCCGCAGCGCCCGCAGCCGCGGCCCCACCTCGATCAGCACCTGCTCCAGCTCGTCCGCCATCCCCCCATTGCAGTTTCAGCAACCCCATTTGTCAATTCGGCATGCTCGGAAGGGACCATTCCTCCACTCGGAGTGGAGGAATGGTCCCTTCCTAACTCCACGACGTGGATGAAGGGGGTCAGGCCGAGGCGATGGTGAGGGCGTCGAGCTGCTCCTGGGTGAGCGTGAGGGAGGACGCGGCCAGCAGGGCGGGGAGCTGGGCGAGCGTCCGGGCCGAGGCGATGGGGGCGGCGACCTGCTTGCGGGAACTGAGCCAGGCCAAGGCGATGGACGCCGGCTCGGCGCCGGTCTGGGCGGCCACGGCGTCCAGGGCGGCGAGCACCTTGTTGCCGCGCTCGGTGCCGACGTACTGGGCGACGCCGCCGGTGCGGACCGAGTCGACCTCGACGCCGGGACGGTGCTTGCCGGTGAGGAAGCCCATGGCCAGCGAGAAGTACGGGAACACGGCCAGGTCGAACTTCTCGGCGACGGCGGCCAGCGGCCCCTCGTAGCTGTCCCGCGACATCAGGCTGTAGTGCGGCTGCAACGCCACATAGGCGGCCTTGCCCTCGGTCGCGGAGTACTCCAGCGACTCGGTCAGCCGCTCGGGCGACACGTTGGAGGCGGCGATCTCGCGCACCTTGCCCGCCCGGACCAGCTCGTCCAGGGTGTCGATGATCTCCGGAACGGTCACCGACAGGTCGTCGTGGTGGGTGTAGAGCAGGTCGATCCGGTCGGTGCGCAGCCGCTGCAGGCAGCCGTCGACCGAGGCCCGGACGGTCTCCGGCCGCAGTCCCGGGTGCGTGGCGTCGTCCGGCCAGCCGATCTTGGTGGCGATCACCACGCCGTCGCGCTTGCCCCACTGCCCGATGTAGGTCTCGGACAGGTGGCCGCCGTACAGGGCGGCGGTGTCCACGTGGTCGCCGCCGCCGTCGACGAAGGCATCCAGGATGCGGGCCGCGTCCGCGGCGTCCACGGCACGACCGAAGACGTTGGTGCCGAGGCAGTGCGGGCCGACGGTCAGAGAGCCGATCGTTGTGGTCATACAACCAACCCTAGGCCGTGAAGGTCACGGGCGCTCGCGGGGTGTTGTCCACGGTCAGG
>DATJJB010000048.1:0-6402 GCA_035492655.1 Kutzneria sp.
GCCCGCGACGCCGTGGGCACCGTGGCCGAGCGCCGGCGGGCCGTCGAGGAGGCCGAGGCCGAGGTGGCCCGCGTGGAGGAGCTGCTGACCGACGCCCAGCGGCGGCTCCGGACCGCGGCCCGTGAGGCCGGCGCCGCCGAGGACGCCGCTTCCCGAGCCGAGGACGTCGCCGCGCGGGCCGCCCGGGAGCTGCGGGAGGCCGAGCAGCGGCTCGCCGAACTCGACGCCGGCTGAGCGGTTGCCGCCGCCACCCCGGGGGTACATGCCGCGGGCCTACGGCCTCCGGAACGACATGACCGCCTCGACCAGCGTGCGCACGCCGAACCCGGTGCCGCCCTTCTGCAGGTAGCCCTCGTCCTCCTCGCTGCGGGCCGGGCCGGCGATGTCGAGGTGGGCCCAGGGCAGGCCGCCGCTGAACTCGCGGAGGAACAGGGCGGCGGCGATGCCGCCCGGCCCGCCCGGGGTCTGCTTCACGTCGGCGACGTCGCTGCGCACGGAGTCGGCGAGGTCCTCGATCAGCGGCATCCGCCAGTGCGCCTCGCCGACCTCAGCCCCGGCGCTGATCAGCTGTTCGGCCAACGAGTCGGTGGTCGCGAACAGGCCGCCGGTGCGCACGCCGAGCGAGATCTTCATGGCGCCGGTGAGGGTCGCCACGTCGACCAGCACGTCCGGGGAGTGCTTGCGCACGGCCCAGGTCATGGCGTCGGCCAGCACCATGCGGCCCTCGGCGTCGGTGTTGGCGACCTCGGTGGTCTTGCCGCCGTAGTGGGTCACGATGTCGCCGGGCCGGTAGGCCGAACCGGACACGTGGTTCTCCGCGCACGGCACGAGACCGGTGATCCGAAGGGGAAGGTTCAGTGCGGCGACCGCGAGCAGCGCGGCGATCACCGCGGCGCCGCCGGCCATGTCGGTGCGCATCAGGTGCATGCCGTCGGCCGGCTTGATCGAGATGCCGCCGGTGTCGAAGGTGATGCCCTTGCCCACGAACACCAGATGAGGAGCCTTCGCCGACCCACGTGGACGCCACGTCAACTCGACGAAGCGGGGCGGCCGCGAGGAACCGCCGCCGACCGCCAGCACACCGCCGAAACCCTGCTCGGCCAGCCACTTCTCGTCGCGAACCTCGGCCGTCAGGCCGGTGACGCCGGACGCCAGCCGCGCGGCGGTGCCGGCCAGCCAGGCCGGATCCTTCACGTTTGACGGAGTATTGGCCAGGTCCCGCGTCAACGCGGTGGCCGCGGCCAGCACGAGCGCCTCAGCGACGGCGTCGGCCACCGGCGCGGATGTGACGAGTCGCACTGACTTCGTGCGCGCGGCCGGCGTGTCGCCGGTCACCTTGAACCGGTAGCCGCCCAGCGCGAGGCCCAACGCGAACGCGCCGGCCTGCTCGGCGGTCACGTTCTCCGGCAGCAGCACCTGAAACCGTGGGATCTCGCGCTCGTCCACCGCCCGGACCAGCGACGCACCGGCGGACCGCCAGTCCTTGGCCGCGCCGTCGCCGACACCGACGATCCAGGCGGCGCCGATCTGACGGACCTCGCCGGTCTTGCCGGTGGGCTCGAACGCGGTGAGCGCGGCCTCGTCGAGACGGTCACGCCCCGGCCCGTATGCGGGGCCGTCGGCGACCACCACCACGGCGGGGAGGCTGCGGTGCGGGGTCGGCACGACCTCGATCGCGGGCAACGGGGTTGGCACGGCGGGCGCCGTCGAGCGCACGGAGAACCTCCAGCAGGGAAACGAATTCTGCCCCGGCTCCCTTGTGGGAAACCGGGGCTCGGGGGACCACGCGGGGGCGGCGTCTAGCCCACGACGCCCTTGAGGGCATCGCCCAGTTCGCTCGCCTCCTCCGCCGACATCTCGACGACGAGGCGCCCACCACCTTCGAGGGGCACCCGCATCACGATGCCGCGCCCCTCCTTGGTGACCTCAAGGGGACCGTCGCCGGTCCTGGGCTTCATGGCCGCCATAGCGTGCTCCCTCCGTACGTCCAGCTCGGCCCGACCGCCTCCCAGCCTGTCGGGTCCCGTCCATTCTCCCCCATCCGCCATCGGGCGTGAAACCGAACCGATCTTTTCGGCCGCACGCCGCCGGCACCATCTTGGCAAGTCAGGCCCCTTGCCGCCGAGCCGGCACGCCGGTCGGCGGCCCGGCGGGCCGTTCACGGTGATAAACAAGTCCGCTGTGGACGGTCAGCGCCGCGCCCGCCAGCAGGTCGCGATGTGGTCGTCGACCATGCCGGTCGCCTGCATCAGCGCGTAGCAGGTGGTCGGGCCGATGAAGACGAAGCCGAGCTTGCGCAAGGCCTTGGCCATCGCGGTGGACTCGGGCGTGACCGCCGGCACGTCGGCGATCACCTTCGGGCGACGGCGCCGGCCGGTCGGCGCGAACGACCAGAGCAGGTCGTCCAGCGGCTGGTCCAGACCGTTCACCACGCCGGCGTTGCGGATGGCCGCGGTGATCTTCTGCCGGTTGCGCACGATGCCGGTGTCGGCCATCAGCCGCTCCACGTCGGCCTCGTCGAACGCGGCGACCCGTTCGGGATCGAACTGCTCGAACGCCGCGCGAAAGGCCTCCCGCTTGCGCAGGATCGTGATCCACGACAGGCCGGACTGGAAGCCCTCCAGGGTGAGCCGCTCGAACATCTCGGGCACACCGCGCAGTTCGACGCCCCACTCCTCATCGTGATAGCGCTGGTAGTCCTCTGTGGAGTCACCCCACGGGCAGCGGACCGGCTGCGTCACCGGGCGCTCTCCTCCGTGGGCAGCCGCTCCTCCAGCTCGGCCACCTTGGCCCGCAGCTCGGTCACCTCGCGGCCGAGCCGGTCGAGCGCCCAGTCGACCTCGGACATCTTGTAGCCGCGGAAGACCTGCTGGAACCGCAGGTCCTGGACGTCCTGCTCGGTGACCGCGTCGGCGGGCAGCCGCGTGGGCGAGGCGCCCGGCGGCAACGGGGCCAGCTCCTCGCCGCGGCCGAAGACCAGCGACGCGGCCAGGAACACCACGCCGGCCACCACGGCCATCACGACGAGGTAGATGAGTACGGTGGTCACGCCTTCGATCGTGGCACGTCCGGGGCCACCCGTGCACGGGGGTCGTCCGAAACCCGCCCGCGCAGGGTCCGCATCGGCGGCCGGTCGGCGGTCGACACGGTGGTCGGATCCGGTAGCCATTCCCCGTCCACCTGCACGAACTGGGTCAGCACGGTGGCGTCGCCGACGTCGGTGCCGCAGCGGCCGAGCGCCGTGCCGAGTATCTGGCTGGACATCGCGCCGAGTTGCAGCAGCGACCGGTTCCGGTGCTTGCGCACGCCCAGGTTGACCTGGGCCAGACCGTCCAGCCCGTACGCCGCGTGGGCGTCGATCAGCAGCCCGATCTCCACGCCGTAGCCGGCGGCGAACGGCACGGACTCCAGAAGTTCGCGCGTGGCGGCGTATTCACCGCCGAGCGGTTGCACCACGCCGGACAGTTCGGGTCGCAGCGCGGCCAGCAGCGGGCGGGCCAGCAGCTCGGTCACGCGGCCGCCGCCGGTGCTCTCCAGCCGCAGCGGCCGCCGGTAGAAGCCTTTGACCAGCTGCACTCCCGGCGCGGTGAGCAGCGGGCCGAGCAGCGCCGGCACGAAGGCCGGGTCGGGGTCGACCAGATCGGAGTCGAGGAACACGACCAGGTCCCCGGTGGTCGCGGCGAGCGAGCGCCAGAGGACTTCTCCCTTGCCCGGTAACGGTTCCAGCTCGGGCAGCACGTCGGTACGCAGCACCACCCGGGCCCCGGCCGCCCGGGCCACCTCGACGGTCCGGTCGGTCGAACCGGAGTCGATCACCACCAGTTCGTCCACCAGCGAGCCCAGCAGCGGCCGGACGGCGGTCACCACCGCGCCGACCGTGACCTCCTCGTCCAGCGCCGGCAGCACCACGCTGACGGTGCGACCCTCCTTGGCGCGCACCAGTTCCGGCACCGTCCACCCGGGTTCCTGCCAGGTGCGCTCGCGGAACCACCGCTCGGTCCGGTCGAGCATCAGGCCAGGGCCCGCAGCACGGCCGACGGCGGGCGGGTGCCGGCGATGCTGGCCACCATGTCCAGCACCTGCCGGGTCTGCTTGACCTGGTGCGCGCGGAACACCCGAGCGCCGCCCCAGGCCGCGACGGCGGTGGCGGCCAGCGTGCCGTCGACCCGCTCCTCCAGGCTGACGCCGAGCGTCTCGCCGACGAAGTCCTTGTTGGACAGCGCCATCAAGACCGGCCAGCCGGTGCCGACGAGCTCGTCCACCCGGCGCAGCAGTTCCAGCCCGTGCCAGGTGTTCTTGCCGAAGTCGTGGGTGGGGTCGATGAGCACGCCCTCCGCCGGCACGCCCAGCGCCACCATGCGTGCCGCCGCGGCGGCCAGCTCCTCGGCCACCTCGGCCACCACGTCCTGGTAGCGCGGGCGGAAGGGATCGGTGCGCGGCGGCAGGCCGCCGGTGTGCGAGCAGACGATGCCGACGCCGTGCTCCGCGGCCACTTCGGCCAGTTTCGGGTCCGCACCGGCCCAGGTGTCGTTGATCAGGTCCGCGCCCTCGCGGCAGACCTGGGCGGCGACCTCGTGCCGCCAGGTGTCCACGCTGATCACGACGTCCGGGTGCCGCTCGCGGACAGTGGCGACGAACGGCACCACGCGGCGGGCTTCTTCGGCGGCGTCCACGGTCTCGCCCTGGGAGCCGGCCCGCACACCGCCGATGTCGATGATGTCGGCCCCGTCGGCCACCGCGGCGTCCACCGCGGCCAGCGCGGCCTCCTCGGCGAAGGTGGCGCCGCGGTCGTAGAAGGAGTCGCGCGTCCGGTTGACGATGGCCATCACCAGCGCCCGGTCCGCGCCGACCTGCCTCGTCCCGAATCGCAACGGTCGCACAACGGTCATCGTGCCACGACGCGCCGCCTCCACCTGTTCGGAGTAATGTCCATCACTGTTGCCGAATCAAACAACTGCCCGACAACACCGGCGACCTTCCTGTATGCCACAGGCATCGAAGCGAGAGCAAATCGCCGGAAGTTGATCACGGCCCGGTGACGTCCCCCGGCCGGGTATTCCACTCGGGTCCCCCACCCGCGCGTTTACCCATTCGGCCTAGTGAATCGACACCGGCGGGGGATACCGATTACCGGAAATCGGGCCACCCGAACGAGGGCACGCGCCGTGAGATCCCCGTTTGCCGGGCTAGCCTCGGTCCCGCCGAGGCGGATCCCGAGCTGGAGGGGGCGCACTTCCGCTCGCCGCCACGGCGCACAACACAAGATCAAAAAGGAGAGACCGTGGCCAAGAAGGCACTTGTCGTTGCGGTGACCGCGACCGGAATGCTGGTTATCGGGGCACCGGCATTCGCGGCAGCGACACCGGCCGGCAACCCCCTTTTCCAACAGCCACTCGTTTCCAACGTTAATGTCCTGAGCCAGAACGTGGTGCCGACCGGCAACACCAACGGCGGCAACGGCAACAATGCCGGCCAGGGCAATGTCGGCGGCAACGGCAACAACATCGGCGACAACAACAACGGCGGCAACGGCAACAGCAACGGCGGCGCGGGCAACACGGTCGGCGGGGGCAACGCCGGCGGGGCGCACAACGGCCTGACCAAGCTCGCCCAGGCGGCCTCGGTCCCCTTCGCAGACTTCCTCGGCGCCGACGCGGCGCCGATGGGCGGCCCCGGCAACACCAATGCCGGCGGCGGCAACAACTCCGGTAGCAACAACACCGGCGGCAACGGCAACAACATCGGGAACGCCAACAACGGCGGCAACGGGAACAGCAACGGCGGTTCCGGCAACACCGTCGGCAGCGGCAACGCCGGCGGCGCGGGCAACGGCTACGGCGCGGACGAGGTCCCGTTCACCATGCCGGAAGGCGGCTTCGGCGCACGGAGCCTCGGTCCCGGCAACAACAACGGGGGCGCCGGCAACAACGCCGGCCAGGGCAACGTCGGCGGCAACGGCAACAACATCGGCGACAACAACAACGGCGGCAACGGCAACAGCAACGGCGGCAACGGCAACACCGTCGGCGGCGGGAACTCGGGTGGCGTCGGCAACCACTCGCCCCGGACGTACCTGATGCCGGCCTCGTCGTCGGAGCGCACGCTGCTGGCGCCGCGCCACTGGTGGCCGGCTCCGGGCAACCACAACGGGGGCAACGGGAACAACGCTGGCCAGGGCAACGTGGGCGGCAACGGGAACAACATCGGGAACGCCAACAACGGCGGCAACGGGAACAGCAACGGCGGCTCCGGCAACACCGTCGGCGGCGGCAACTCCGGCGGCGCGGGCAACGGCTACGGCGCGGACGAGGTCCCGTTCACCATGCCGGAAGGCGGCTTCGGCGCACGGAGCCTCGGTCCCGGCAACAACAACGGGGGCGCCGGCAACAACGCCGGCCAGGG
>DATJJB010000049.1:0-7140 GCA_035492655.1 Kutzneria sp.
TCCATCGTCGCCCAGGCCATGCCGTTGTTGTCGGTGTGCAGCCGGATCGTGCGGCCGTAGATCGTCGTCGGCGCAACCGGCTGTGTGTCACCGTTCTGCTGGCTCGTGCCGTCACAGACCTTGTCGCATACGGTGGGGTACAGCCAATCCGTACAGCCCACGGCCTGCGCGTCGCCGCAGGCCCGGACCACGCCCCGGCGATGCCCCACCGGGTCGTAGACGTTGTACATCAGCGTTCTGGTGCCGGTCCACGTGCTCGGGATGCTCGCCTTGCCCAGCAGGCCTTCCCAGGTCCGGCCGCCGTCCCAGGAGCGATCCAGCCACACCGCGTCGCCGGCCGTGCCCAGATCGATACTGGCCCAGGCCATCCCGTCCGGCACCGAGACGTGCAGCTGGATCTTGCGACCGTTGATGTTCTTGTCCGGCAGGGGAAAAGTCTCCTGCTGCGCCCTCGACGGATCGAGGGTGTCGCAGGACGTCGCGCACACGGTCGTCGTGGCCGCCGCGGCAGGGACCGGCGGCAGCGCCAGGACGATCAGGAGGAGCGGCAGGAACCTGATCACCCTTCGCAGCATGGCAGCGCTCTCACGCCACCGGCACCCCTCTGCCACGATTCTGACCGGAACCGGACAACCCCCAAGATCAAGGGACCGATCCTCGCGTCGAACGTCAGGAATGGTCCCTTCCTGACGTCCCCCACCTGCGTGAAAGGACCATTCCTCACGTTGAACGTCAGGAATGGTCCTTTCCAAGCATCAAGGGCTTGACTAGCGGCCCGGCAGGCGGTAGTCGGGGCCGAGCGCGGCGCCGCGGTCCGGCTTGTACTGGTCGAAGCCCCGCGAGTCGCACTGGAGGCCGCCGTTGATGCAGTGCTTGACCAACGCGGCCAGCGTCGGCGGGTCCCAGGCGTTGAAGAAGTCGTAGTGCCACGAGTAGCCGCGCCCACTGGCCAGGTGCACCTGCGACATGTCGCCGCTGACCGGGAACGCGATCTTGAACTCCAGCATCGGCACCGGCACCGGGTGGTCGGCCGGGCAGGTCAGCGTGACCCGGTCCGGATAGGCCATGTGGCTCTTGTGATCGGCCGAGTCCAGGTGCACGCCGTCCCAGCAACTCGGTGCCTGGTAACGGATGTTGGCCTGGCTGCCCTCGACGCAGTAGGACGGGAAGTCCCAGTTGTGGAAGCTGTCGCCGCACTCCCAGCCCTCGATGGCGCCGGGCGCGTGCTGGAACTCGTCCTGGGTGGCCATCATGTCGCCGACGACGAACTTCAGGCCCTGCGGGAAGGGCTGCACCTTGGTGTAGTCCAGGATGCCGGACTTGTAGTACACGACCTGCGGCCACGTGGACAGGATCGGCTGGTTTCCGTTGTACAGCGTGGGGAACCAGTACGCCGACAGGTCGTCCGGCGCCAGACAGGTGGTGGCGCCGACACCGGCGGCCAGCAGCGATTGCAGGGTGGTCGCCGCATTGGTCGTGGTGTTGCCGAGGAACGTGTGGTCGTGCGACTTCCCCGGCTGGTTGGGATAGACGATGGGATCGTCGGGCTGGTGGTGGGTGATCGTGCAGTCGGCCTGGAACTCGTGGTGGGTCACGGTGTCGTCGGCCTGAGCGACCGGCGTCAGCGCGAGCACCAGTGCCGCGGCGAGGAGCAGGGCCTTGCGGGACACGGGCTTCTCCCTACTGGTAGATGCCGAACTCGAACAGCGAATAGCCGTACGCGGTGCCGCGCTGGGTGCCGGTCAGCCGGACGAACCGGCCGGATCCGCTCACATCGAAGTCCTCGACGCCCCCAGCACCCGTGGTCGTGGCGTGGATCGTGGTCCAGTTCGAGTTGCCGTCCGGCGACACCTGGATGGTGTACGCCTTGCCGTACGCGGACTCCCAGACCAGTTGGATGTGATGGATCGCCGTGGTCTGGCCGAGATCGACCTGAATCCACTGTGGATCGGACCAGTCGGTGGCCCACCGGGTCGTGATGCTGCCATCGACGGCGTTGCTCGGCGGGAACGGCGCGCCGTTTCCGGTTGCCTGGTAGCTGGAAGCGGTCGTCGGCTTGCCGCGGGCCACGTTGGTGCCGTTGACCGGCGGCACGGTCACGTTGATCGACTTCGTCTCGACGGCCACGTTGCCGTGCCCGTCGTAGGCGTACACGTACACCTTCCATACGCCGAGCTGGTTCGGCGCGGTGACGCTGAACGAGTTCGCGCCGGTCTGGGTGAAGTTCGCGTACCGCAACGTGGTGTTGTTGTCGACGTACTTGCTGGTGTACATCAGGTTGTAGCGCACGGACCCGGTCACGTCGACGCTCACCGCGAACTGCTTGCCGGCGCTGACGTTCTGCGGCACCGACATGCTGGTGATCACCGGGCCGGCCGGTGTCACCGGTGAGCCGCCGTAGCTCTGCGCGACCTGGTAGTAGGTCGGGAACTTCCAGCCGCCCGGTTCGAGGTTGAACCAGATGCCGCCGAAGTCGTTCTCGTTGCCGTAGTTGAACAAGGTGGCCCCGAGCGAGACGCCGGTGTGGCCCTGGATGCAGTTCCAGGCGCTGGCGTAACCGGCGACCTTCTGCTGGTCGGACGGCTCGGTCGGCACCCCGTTGGCGTCGTTGGGCACCTCCCACTCGCCCGCCTCGCCCGACTCCGTGACGATGTACGGCTTGCGGTAGCCGCCGTTGATCCAGTCCTGCTTGACGTTGCAGACCGCGCCGTAGGAGTTGACCGCGTACAGGTCCAGCGATGGCGTGTTGGCCTTGTAGTACGGCCAAGCGCCGGTCCAGGCGTCGGTCGAGGTCACGGGGTGGTTCGGGTCGGCGGCGTGGATGGCCTGCGCGACCCGCTCGACGTAGCGGGCGTAGGCGTTGCGCTCGGCCTCCAACTGCGCGCCGGAGTAGGTGTTCTGCAACGTCAGCAGCACCTCGTTGCCGACGTCCCACATCAGCACGCCCGGATGGTTCTTGTACGCGTTCACCTGCTGCACGATCGAGTTGAGCGTGCTGTCCTCGTACGCCGTGTCGTTGACGAAATCAGTGCCCTGGTTGAGCCAGAACCCGTTGATCACCTTGATGCCGACGGCGGCAGCGCGATCCAGCAGCGGCTGACTCGAGGCGTCGGTGCCCCAGGTCCGGACCGTGTTGACGCCGAGCTCCTTGAGGTCCGGCATGTGCGCCTCGGCCGTGGCGCTCTGCGGGCCGAAGGTGACTCCCTTGATGTAGTAAGGGTTTCCGTTCACCGACAGACCCCAGTTGCCCTGGCCGCCCGTCACCTTGACCACGCTGCCGCCGTTCGGCACCGGGGGCGTGGTCAGCGGCGGTGGGGTCGTGCCGGTGCTGGTGTAGACGCCGACGGAGCCGATGCTGAGCACCCCGCCGGACGACGTCTGCGGGCTCGGCGAGGTGCAGCCGCACACCGTGTTCGGGTAGCCGCCGCCGATCGCCAGGTCGAACACGAGGTAGAAGCCGTGGTCCACGGCGGCCTGCCAGGTGCTCACGCCTACCTGGCTTTCCCTTACCTGCCATACCTGTTGACCGTCGATGGTGAACCGGATCTGCTCGTCGCTCAGCGTCCGGTCGATCACCTCGGCGTAGGTGTGATAGGCCGTCTGGCAGTCGCCGCAGGTGCCGAGGCCGCTGGTCATGCCGTTGTACTCGCCGCAGTTGCCGCCCGGAACCGTGCCGCAGTGCAGGGTTTCCGACGACTGCGCCCGTCCGTTGACGCCCTCCATGATGTCGGTCTCGCCGACCGCCGGCCAGGAACCGGGATTGCCGCGATAGGCCGAGCCGTAGGTCCGGAAGGCCGGCCAGTAGCCGAGCGCGTTGGCCACGCCGGGCTGCTTGATCGACGCCGTGATCATCAGCTGGCCACCGGCCGGCGCGGCGAAGTCCGTGCGCTGCGACTCGATGCGACCGGACGTCCAGTTGCCGTTGTTGTTCAGCGCCGTCAGGTCGACGTGGCCGTTTCCGTCGAGGGCGACGTTGGCCGGCGTGTTGGTCTCCACCTCGCCGCTGGACGGGTTCGGGCCGTTGGCGGTGATCCAGTTCGCCGCGTTGGGCGCACTGCCGGCCGCACCGGGGAAGTTGTCCGTCCAGACCGGGTTCCACTGCGGGCCGCCGGGCTGGTCCGTGCCGCCGTAGACCTGGAACTCCCACAGCGAGTAGCCGTAACCGTTGGCACGCTTGGTCCCGTACATGCGGACGTAGCGGCCGCTGCCCGACACGGAGAGCGTTTGCCGACCGCCCGCACCGGCCGTGGTCGAGTAGATGTCATGCCAGTTCGAGGTGCCGTCGTCGGAGACCTGGATCTCGAAGCTGGTCGCGTACGCCGCTTCCCATTGCAGGACGACCTGGCTGATCTGCTGGGTGGTGCCGAGGTCGACCCGTAACCACTGCGGGTCGCTCCACGCGCTCGACCAGCGCGTGTTCGGATCGCCGTCGACCGCCGCCGAGGCCGGCGTGCCGCCGCCCTCCTCCGTCGAGGCGAGCGCCGGTCTGCCCTGCGAGAGCAGGGTCGCGGCGGCATGGGCTTGGGGCGGGGCGAGCACCGGTGCGCACAGACCGAGCACGAGCAGCAGCGCACAGGAGAGAGCCTTCATCGGATCTCCAGGGGGTACGTCGTGGCAGCGGACCGAGTAGCCCCTCTGGCGGGAGAGCGCTCTCCGAACTGGTACACAGGTTTACCGGAGGTTCACAGGTGCGTCAAGAGAGCGCTCTCCGAGCGTCAGGAGGACGCCCGGACCACCAGCACCGGCTCGAAGATCACCGAGGTCACCCGCTGGCCGTCGCCGCCGATGTGCTCCAGCACCAGGCGGGCCATCTCCGCCGCCATGTCCTCGACCGGCTGGCGGATCGTGGTCAGTGGCGGCCGGCAGCCCAGTGCCGCGCCGCTGTCGTCGAAGCCCACCACCGAGACGTCCTCCGGCACGCGTTTGCCGTGCCGCCGCAACACGTCGATGGCCCCCATGGCCATCAGGTCGTTGGCCACGAACAGGCCGTCGAACTGCTCCTTGGCCAGCAGCGCCTCGGTCGCCCGCTCGCCGCCCACCTGCGTGAAGTCGCCTTCCTCGCTGGGCACGAAGGCCTGGCCGTGGCGGGCCATCGTCGACCGGAACCCCGCCAGCCGATCTTGCCCAGCCGGCGTGTCCATCGGGCCGCTCACCGTCGCCACCTGGCGGCGGCCCCTGGCGACCAGGTGTTCCGCGGCCAGCCTCGCGCCGTCCTCGTGCGCCACGTCCACGTAGCTGATCGGCGTCGGCCGCACCGGCCGGGCGAACATCACCGTCGGCACCGCCGCCTGCGTCAGCTGGCCCGGCAGCGGGTCCCTCGGGTCGATCGAGATCAGCAGCACCCCGTCGAACCGGTCCTGCTTCAGCCGGTTCATCAGCTGCGCGCGGGCCTTTTCCGAGTCGACCAGCATCAGCACCGGGCTCACGTCCAGCGGGCCGAGCACCCTCAGCACGCCGCTCACCACCCGCCCGAAGAACGGGTCCGCGAACACCCCTCCCGGGAACGCGTCCTCGTGCTTGCTCGGCTCCGACACCACCAGCGCCACTGCCCCGGCCCTACGCGTGACCAGCGACCGGGCCGCCCGGTTCGGCACGTACCCGGTCTGCTCGATCGCCTTCTCCACCGCTTCGCGCAGCTCCGGGTCGACGTTGCGGATGCCGTTCACCACCCGGGACACCGTCGCCCTCGACACCCCCGCCACCTTGGCCACATGCTCCAGCGTCGGCGGCGCCTGATCGGTGCTCATGCAGCATTTGTAGCACGCTCAGAGAGCGCTCTCCCTCGCAATGACCCGCCGCCTCCTTCCCCGTCAGGTCACCGTTTCCCCCGTCCCGCCAAGCAACCTTCAACTACCGGCCGCCGTCTATGGCTGTGACCGGGGCGCGTGGATGGTCGGACGGGAGGTTGCAGTGATTCGTGCGGACCGTGAACTGCTCGCCGAACTCATGAGCGTCAACGACGCCGTGGCCGCGGTGACCCTGGCCATGCTGGACGGCACCTTCAGCCGCCAGCAGCATGCCGACTTCGGCGCCCGCCTGGTGGCGCTCGGCCACGCGCTCAGCGCCCGTGGCCATCAACTACCCGCCGTCGTGATCGACGGCAGCGTCGTCTGACCGCTCGGCCCGCGTGCGGAGGTGCGCCGGACGCGGGCCCGTTCGTGCCGTCCGGCCAAGATCGAGCCGAAGGCCGATCCGCTGCGCGCCGGCGCGTGGGAACATCGGCGGATGGGGAGCTTTCGGTCGCTCGACGGCCTGCGGCTGGCCGCAACCGTGACCGCGCCGCTGTCGGGCGTGCCGCACCGGGCGGTGGTTCTCGCCCACAGCGAAGGCCTCGACCGGGACGAGAACGGGTTGTTCCCGCTGCTGGCCGACGAACTGGCGGCGGAGGGTGTGGCCTCGCTGCGGTTCGACCATCGTGGGCACGGCGCGAGCGAGGGCACCCAGGAAGAGCGCACGCTCACCGAGCACTTGAATGATCTTCGCGCCGCCGTGGAGCATGTCCGGGCCGAGACCGGGGCGCGACGAGTGTCGTTGCTGGGCACCAGGTTCAGCGGCGGGCTGGCCGCCTTCTACGCGGCGCGTCGGCCGACGGAGTTGGACCGTCTGGTGTTGCTCACGCCGCAGCTGAACTTCAAGGGCGACTACATCGATCAGAATCCGAACTGGGCCGGCGGGCGGCTGGCGTCACCGCGACTGGCCGACGTCGGCTATCTCGAGCACGGGCCCGGCGTGCGGCACGGGCGGGCATTTCTCAACGAGGCGTTCTGGGTGCGGCCCAGTTTCGTGTTCGGCGAGATCCTGCCGCCGACACTGATCGTGCACGGGACCAAGGACGACCGGATCCCGGTCGAGTCGTCGCGGGCCGCCGCCCGGCGGCTGAAGGCCGACGACGTGCTGGTGGAGATCGACGGCACCTGCGAGGAGAACGAGACCTTCGTGGCCGAGCAGGTCGTGGAGTGGATCACTTTCAGCGAGTGAACGGCACCAGCGCGCGGGGCAGCAGTCCCGCCTTCGCGTGCCGGCCGCGCCGCGCCCGCAGCGCCACCTTGTTGATCACCTCGACCGTCACCCCCACCATCTGCCGGCGGCTCAGCCCATCGCGTCTGGGTCTCACCAGCCCCCACACCGCCGCGCCCGCCA
>DATJJB010000050.1:0-15193 GCA_035492655.1 Kutzneria sp.
CCGTCGCCCCGAGCGGGGCGAGCACCGCGCCGATACCGCGCAGCACCGGCCGTAGCAGCACCGGCCCCAGGGCCAGCAGGGCGCAGAACGTCAGCGTGCCGCTGGCGATGGTCAGCAGCAGGAAGTGCAACACCGCCCCGGTTGGCCGATAGGTAGCGGCAATGCCATCGCCGAATGCCTTGTACGACACCAATCCCGCCGCAGCCAGCAGCACGATCCCGATCGCCACGCGCAGCCAGCTGGCCGTGGTGGAGTCGCGGTCGGCGTCGGTCACCCGCAACGCCTCCAGCGGTGACACGCGGGTCGCCGAGCGCGCCGGTGCCAGCGCGGCAAGCATCGTGACCAGCACTGACACGGCAACCACGAGCGGCGTGAACGCGAGCGCCGGCCCCGGCCCGCTCACGCCGAGCAGGAACGCCACCAGGTAGCCCGCCCCGATGGCCGCCGCGGTGCCGATGATGCCGGCGACGAACCCGACCAGTGCGCCTTCGGCGACGAACGCCCGTACCAACTTTCGTTGCGGCGCACCGACTGCCCGCAACAGCGCGGTCTGCCGGATCCGTTGCGCGAACACGATGCGGAACGTCGAAGTGGCGACCAGCAGCGCGGCGATCACGGCCACGATGACGAACGCCGTCAGCACCGCGAGCAGCGACTCGATCTTGCTGTCCTCGGCGGCCAACGCCTCACCCCGAGCCTCGTCCGCGGTCCGCACGCCACGTAGCGACGAGGATCCCTTGATGTCGATGCGCTTCAGCTCGGCCGGCGTCACGGCGAGCAGGTTGGTGTCCGTCAGGTACGCGGCCGGTCCGTCGGCCGATGGCGCCTCGACGATCGCCGTCACCAGCAACGACTTCCCGCCGACCGACACCGTCGCGCCGATCTTCAGCCCCGAGGCCACCGAAGCGGCGATCTCGTTGCCGCTCTTGGGGTAAGTCCCGTCCTTGAGATGAATCCGGCTCAACGGACCGGATCCCGGATCGGCCGTCAGCAGCAAGCGCTTGCCGTTCACGGTCAGCGTGGCGACCATGCGCCCGGCTGCTTCGACGACGCCGGGCGTGTGCCGGACCTTGTCCAGCTGGCCCGAGGCCGGACTGCCGTCGGACTCCAGCACTTCGTCCACACCGGACGGAATGGTGGTGATGGTGGACAGTGCGGTGGCCTTGGCGATGTCGTGGGTCAGCATGGCCGCCGTGGCGAAGAACGCGGCGACCATGATGGCGATGCCGGTCAGCGCCAGCCGGGCCGGCTTGCGCAGCACACCCCGCAGGTGAGTGGCGGTGAAGTTCACGCCGCCACCTGACCGTCGGCCATGCTGATGATCCGGTCCGCATAGGACGCCGCGTGCGGATCATGCGTGACCATCACCGTCGTCTGCCCGAACTCCCGCACCGCCGTGCGCAGCAACTCCAGCACCTGCTCGCTCGACGCCGAGTCCAGGTTGCCGGTCGGCTCGTCGGCGAAGATCACCTCCGGCCGGCCCAGCATCGCCCGGGCGATGGCCACCCGCTGCTGTTGGCCGCCGGACAGCTCCGACGGCAGGTGCCGCAGCCGGTCGACGATGCCCAGCAGCTCGGCCAGGTCGCGCAGCCGCGCCTTGTCCACCGACCGGCCGGCCAGGCTCGCCGGCAGCAGGATGTTCTCCCGTGCCGTCAGCTGCGGCAAGAGGTTGAACGACTGGAACACGAAGCCGACGCGGTCCAGCCGCAGCCGGGTCAGCCGCCGGTCGGACAGCGCCGTCAGGTCGGTGTCGCCGAGCACCACTCGCCCCGAGGTCGGCGTGTCGAGGCCGGCCAGGCACTGCATCAGGGTCGACTTGCCCGAGCCCGACGCGCCCGTGATCGCCGTCAGCCGTGCCCGTCCGAACGCGACACTGACCCCGTCCAGCGCCCGCACCTGCGCCGCCCCACGCCCGTAGACCTTCACCAGGTCCGTCGCGCTGATCGCCTCCGCCATACCCCCAGACTCGCCGCCCGACCGCCCCGCCGCGTCTCTCGAAGGGCCGGTTCGACTATGACTTTCGGCCGACCTGCGCGGCCGGCGGGAGTGACTACGCTGCCCCACATGCGCTATCTGTGGGCACTGTGCTGGCTGGCCGGCGCCGCGCTGCTGCTCACGCTGGGCGCGGTGGACTACGAGGCCGGCACGATCCGCGACGACCCGCTGGGCCTGCTCCAGCTCGGCTCGGGCCTGCTGGCCTGCCTGGTCGCGCTGGCCGGCCCGGGGCTGGGCCGGATCACGCTGCCGCTGGTCGCGGTGCTGCCGGCCATCTCCATGGTCACGGCCACGGTGCTGACCGCCCTGGAACCGGAACGGCGGCCGCCGCTGACCTTTGCCGCCACGGTGGCGCTGTGCTGGCTGATCGCGCTGATCGCCTGGCGCGGCCAGGCGGTGCTGGCGTCGATCACGGTGCCGGTCTTGGCGGCGGCGGTCGTGTCGCAGCCGCTGCTACCCAGCACCAGCGGCATCACGGCGATCGTCGCGCTGGCGTTGGCCCTGGTGCTGGTGGTGTCGATCGCCGCGGGGCTGGCGGCGCGGCTGGTGGGCATCAGTCGGGAGCGGCAGGCGGCGGCGATCCGGCTGGCCCAGCGGGCCGAGTTCGCCCGCGACCTGCACGACTACGTCGGCCACCACGTCACCGGCATCGTGCTGCTGGCCCAGGGGGCGCGGGCGATGGCCGAGAAGAAGCCGGAACTGGTGGTGCCGGCGCTGGAACGGATCGAGCAGGCGGGCACCGAGGCGATGGCCACCATGCGACGCATGGTCGGACTGCTGCGCGAGGCCGACGCCGGCGCCGACTTCAGTCCACCCGCGACGATCGAGGACATCTCCCGGCTGGTCGCGGAGTTCGGGCCCGAGGCCACGCTGGAGCTGGACGGCGAGTTCGACGGGCTGCCGGCCGAGCTCCAGTCCACTGTGCACAGAATCGTGATGGAGGCGTTGACCAACGTGCGCAAGCACTCCGACGGCACACCGGCGGTGCGGATCTCCCGGTCCGGGCAGTGGGTGCAGGTGCGGGTGGCCGATGACGGCCGGTCCCGGCACGCCGGCCGCGGCGGCTTCGGGTTGCGGGGGCTGGCCGAACGGGTCGCCGCGGTGGGTGGCAGCATCAAGACCGGACCGGGCGCCGCCGGCGGCTGGGTGGTCGAGGCGAGCCTGCCGGCGGGAGGTCACTGACGTGCCGATCAAGGTTCTGATCGCCGACGACCAGGCGATGATCCGCACCGGGATCGCCATGATCCTGGCCGCCGAGGACGACATCGAGGTCGTCGGCGAGGCGGTCGACGGTGTGCACGCGGTGGAACTGGCCGATCGGCTGGCGCCCGACGTGGTGCTGATGGACATCCGAATGCCCAAAATGGACGGTCTCCAGGCGTTGCGGCAGCTGACCAGGCCCGGCCGGGTCGACCCGCCGAAGGTGGTCGTGGTGACCACCTTCGACGACGACGAGTACGTCTACCAGGCCCTGCGCGGCGGCGCCTACGGCTTCCTGCTCAAGGACTCCGGCTCCGCGCTGCTGGTCGAGGCCGTTCGCGCCGCCGCGGCCGGCGAGGCGCTGGTCAGCCCGGCGATAACCGTGAAACTGTTGCGGCAGCTCAGTTCCCCGTCGGTCGCCCCGCCCGTGGCCGAGCTGTCCGCCCGTGAGCTGGACGTCGTCAAGCTGGTGGCTCGCGGGCTCACCAACACCGAGATCGCCGAGCGGCTGTTCATCTCCGTCGGCACGGTGAAAACGCACCTGGGCAACGTGCAGGCCAAGCTGACCGCCCGCAACCGGGTCGAGATCGCGATGTGGGCCTGGCAGTCAGGCGTTGTCGACCGTTGACGCGAGCTCGTCCACCAGCGCGGCCAGTTCGGCCGGCATGGACAGGAACGGCGAGTGGCCGGTGTCGAGCCGCCAGACTTCGTCGGCTTGCCGAGCCATCCGCTCCTGCGACGCGGGCGGTACGGCCTTGTCCTGCTCGCACAGCACATAGGTGGACGGGATGTCCCGCCAGCCGGCCCCGAGCTGGACATCGCGGACCGCCTGGGCGCTCTGCGGCCGCAGCCGGGACGCCGCGTCACGCGCCAGTTCGGCCGGCACGTCGGCGTAGAACAGATCGATCGGGTCGTCGGGCGGCGGCAGCAGCTCCACCTCGGGCGGCAGTTCGCCGACCACGGTGAGCAGGGACTGCCCCTCGTCCATCATGAACGCGGCGAGGTAGACCAGCCGCGCGACGCCGCCGACACCCGCGGACGCCTGCGACACCACGGTGCCGGCGTAGGAATGACCGAGCAGCAGCACCGGGGCGTCGATCGAGCCCACCTTCTCCTGGACGACCTTGGCGTCCGCGTCGAGCCCGTAAGCCGGCCCGGTCATGCTGGGCAGGTCCACCACGTGCGATTGCCGGCCCAGCGCGGACAACTCCTCGCGTAGCCGGTCCCAGCACCATGAACCGTGCCATGATCCGTGCACCAGCACGACTTCCGCCATGGGCATAGGTGTTCCTCCATCAAGTCCACTTCGACGTGACGGTCACGCTATGTCGCCCGTTACCGCCGGGCCACGGCCCGCGCGCGGATTTCGGGATACCCCTCACGAACCGGGCAGTCAGCGGGAGAACTCGTCCAGCGGCCGGCCCAACTCCTCGCGCACCAGGTCGTGCCAGGCCCGTGCACCAGCACGATCTCCGCTCCGGACATGACGGTCACGCCAGGCGGATCCGGGCCACAGCCGCCACCTCTTTGCCGCCGACAGCCGAAGCTTCCTGCGCGGCCGACCGGGTCAGTTGTCGGTGTTCTCGGTGATGTCGGCGTCGCACCGCACGGAACCCTTGCCGTCCTTGGTGATCGGGCTGTCCTTCTCCAGCGTGATCGCGCAGCTGACCGGCTGGCCGTCGGCGGCCTTCACCGACACCGACACGTGCCCGAGACCGGAGGCCAGCGTCTTCTGGTGGAACGGCAGGGTCTGCGTGCCGGTGCTCTTCTGCGGTGTGCTCTTCGGACTCTTGTCGTCGGAATTGCCGGGGTACTCCACGGTGACCTCGGCCGAGCCCTGCCCGGTGACCTGGAGCGCGACCTCGTAGGTGTAGCTCTTGGTGCCGCACCCGGCCAGCAGGCTGCCGCCCACCGCGACCAGCGCGACCACCGACATCACGTGAATCCTCGTCATGTCGGTATCGTCGCTGGCCGCAGCGCCCGGCCACCTCTGTCCACGGACGGATTCCGGCTCTGACTTTCGGCCGATCCTCAGCCCTTGACCGAGCCGCTCAGGCCGCCGACGATACGCCGCTCGGCCAGCACGAACACGGCCAGCGCCGGCACCATGGACAGCGTGGTGAAGGCCAGGATCCGGGCTGTGTCCTGGGAGTACTGCGATTGGAACGTCGCCACGCCGAGCGGCAGCGTGAAGTGGCTCTGGTCGTTGAACACCAGCAACGGCAACAGGTAGGCGTTCCAGCTGGTCACGAAGGCCAGCACGGTCACGGTGCTCAGCGCCGGCATGGACAGCGGCAGCAGGATCCGCCAGAAGAAGCCCAGCCGGGACGCGCCGTCCAGGACGGCGGCGTCCTCCACCTCCTGCGGGATGGCCAGCATGAACGGCCGCAGGATGAGGATCGTCACCGGCAGCGAGAACGCCGCCTCCGGCAGTGCCACCCCCAGCGGGTTCTCCAGCAGGCCGACCTGCCGCAGCAGCAGGTACAGCGGCAGCGACGCCACGCCCAGCGGGAACAGCAGGCCGATCGTGAACACGCCGTACAGCGCCTCACGGCCGCGGAATCGGTAGCGGGACAGGGCAAATCCCGCCATCGAGCCCAGCGCCACCGCCAACCCGGTGGCGATCACCGCGATCACCATGCTGTTCCAGAGGAATTCCCAGAACGCCGGCGCGCCGAGGATGGCCGTGTAGTTGTCGGCCACCCACGGACTCGGCCAGCCCACCGGGGCCGCGTTGACCTGGGCCGTCGTGCGGAAGCCGCCGATCAGCACGAAGAGCAGGGGAACAACGGTGATGCCGACGATCAAGATGGCGGCGAGATAGGCGACCACGGTCGCCGGTCGCACCGTGGCGCGCCGGGTCGCGATGCCGGGCGCGCGGGAAAGGCTGGCGGCGGTCAGCATGTCAATGCCCCCTCGGCAATCCTGGGACCGGCTCGGCCGCGAGCATCGCCACTCCGTGGCTCATCCCATCGCCCCCTCGGTGTCCCTGCGCAGCGCGAATCGCTGGTACACCAAGGCGAACGCGAAGCAGATGATGAACAGGACCACCGCGACGGCGCTGCCGTAGCCGAACTCGTAGCGCTTGAAGCCGTGGTCGATCAGATAGGTGGCCATCGTGGTGGAGGCGTTGGCCGGCCCGCCGAGGGTCATGATCCAGACGATGTCGAACACCTGGAGCGAGCCGATCACGCTGAGGAAGATCCAGATCCGGATGGTCGGGCCCAGCAACGGAAGCACGACCCGGCGGACGGCCTGCCAGGACGACGCGCCGTCGAGGGCGGCGGCCTCGAGCAGCTCACGGGGAATGCCCTGGAGTCCGGCCAGCAACAGGATGATGCCGAACCCCAGGTACTTCCACGTGATCACGGCGAACAGGGTCAGCAGCACCACCTGCGGATCGGCCAGCCACTGGTGGATCGCACCGTGCAGCCCGAGGACGGTCAGCGCCTGGTCGACGAAGCCGCCGGGTTGCAGGATGAGCAGCCAGATCACCGCGGTGGTGGCCTCGGACAGCACGTACGGCGCGAACACGATGAGCCGCAGCGCCGCCCGACCCCGCAGTTTCCGGTTGAGCAGCAAGGCGATTGCCACACTGACCGGCAGCTGCACGACCAGCGACAGCACGACGATCACCAGGTTGTGCCCGACGGCGCCCTGGAACACGGCGCCGCCCAGCACGTCCCAGTAGTTGCCGAGACCGACGAAGTCGGTCAGCGCGCCGAAACCCTGCCAGTCGTACAGGCTGTAGTACGCGGCGACGGCGATCGGCACGAGCACGAAGCCGGTGAACAGCAGAAGCGCAGGCCCGAGCAGCAGGGTCAGTTCGAGCCGACGCCTCACTTGTCCCCCGTCGCCGCCTGGCCGACCGTTGCCGCGACGCTGGCCGCGGTGCCCTTGCCCGCCACGAAGTTGGCGATGGCGTCGTCGAGCGCCTGCCCGACGTTGGTCGGCAACGCGATGTCCAGATAGGTCTGGATGTAGGTCGCCTTGCGACTGAAGTCGAAGACCTGTCGCAGCGTCGGATCCTTCAGCGCGCCCGCGGCGTCCGGATTGACCGGCAGGCCGATGCCGGCGGCGGCCAGCTTCGTCTGCACCTCGGCGCCGTCGATGTACTTCAGGAAGTCCGGGCAGGACGGCGGGGCCACCGTGGTGCACGAGAAACCGTCGCCGCCGCCCAGCGTGACGCCCGGGTCGCCGGCGCCGCCCTCGATCGTCGGGAACGGGAACCAGCCGAGCTTGCTGGCGAAGTCCTTGTCCTCGGTGAGCGCGGCCATGGTGCCGGGCTCCCAGTCGCCCTGCAGCTCCATCGCGGCCTGCCCGTTGGCCACCATGCCGGCCGAACTGCCGGCGCCCTGCTGGGCCGGGGTGCCGAGGAAGCCGTCCTGGAACGGTTTCCTGGCCAGCAGCGCGGTGAGGTCGTCGCCGGCCTTGCGCCAGCACGGGTCCTCCAGCTTCTGCGCCTTGATCGACTGCTTGACCACGTCGGTCGAGCATTCGCGGACCGCGAAGTAGTCCCAGTAGAAGGCGTCGGGCCAGCGGTCCTTGCTGCCGATGGCGACCGGCGTGACGCCGGCGGCCCGCAGCTTGTCGATGTCGGTGTAGAAGTCGGCCATGGTCGCGGGCGGGGTGGTGATCTGCGCCTTGCCGAACAGGTCCTTGCGGTACCAGAAGCCGACCACGTGCAGGTCGAAGGGCACGCCGTACTGCTTGCCGTCGACCTGCCAGCCCTCGGCGGCCTTGCCGAGCGTGCCGATCCAGCTCGACACCGACGAGGTCAGGTCGAGCACCTTGCCGGACTTGATCTGGCTGGCCTCGCCGCCGCCACCCCACTGCTGGTAGAGGCCGGGCGGCGAGTCGGACTGCAGGGCCAGCGGCACCTTGGTCTGGAACTGCTCGTTCTGGATCGGATCGATGGAGATCGTGACGTCCGGGTGCGCGGCGTGATAGCCGTCGGCCACCGACTGCCACAGGCTCTTGAGCGGGTCGGATGTGCCGTTGTGCCACCAGGTGAGCGCGCCGGAACCGGCGGTTCCCGACGAGCCGCACGCGGCGACGAGCAGCGCCGCGATGACGACGGCGCACAGCCGGATGCTTCGCATGACTGGTCCACTCCTGACGACGTCGGCCGAGCTGGACCGGGCCCGACGGCCCGAATTGGTGCCTGAGTCTGGGCCGCCGAGGACGGCGTGTCAATCGTTGTCGATAACGTTTTACACGGGTAGCGTCGAGCCCGTGCAGCCAAGCTCACGGGTCACCATCCGGGATGTCGCGGCCGCCGCCGGCGTGTCGGTGGCAACCGTCTCCAAGGTCATCAACGACCGCTACGGGGTGTCCGCCGACACCATGGCGCGGGTCCGCGCGGTCATCGCCGAACTCGGTTACGAGGCCAGCCTGGTGGCGCAGAGCCTGCGCAACCACAAGACCAACGTGATCGGCATCCTGGTCGCCGACATCGAGCCGTTCAGCACCGAGCTGCTGCGCGGCGCGGCCGACGCGATCCGCGACACCGGCTACGAGCTGGTCGTCTACTCGGCCGGCGGCCGCACCGGCGACAAGCTGGGCTGGGAGCGGCGCTACCTGTCCCGGCTGTCCGGGACGCTGGTCGACGGGGCCGTGCTGGTCACGCCCAGCGTGCTCGACGTGCGCTTCGACGCCCCGGTGGTGGCCGTCGACCCGCACACCGGGCCGTCCGGGCTGCCGACCGTGGACTCCGACAATCTGCGCGGCGCGCGGCTGGCCACCGAGCACCTGCTTTCCTTGGGGCACCGGCGAATCGCCCTGCTCACCGGGCGGGAGGACCTCCAGTCGGCGCGGCTGCGCGAGCGGGGCTTCCGGGAGGCCATGGCCGACGCCGGCGTGCCGGTGGACGAGGAGTTGGTGCAGCCCGGCGATTACGACGCCGTGGTGTCGGCAGCGGCGGCAACTCGCGTCTTGCAGTCGCAGACGCCACCAACTGCCGTGTTCGCGGCCAACGACACCGCGGCGATGGCCACCGTGGACGCGGCCCGGGCGCTCGGGCTTCGAGTGCCGGACGACGTGTCCGTGGTCGGCTTCGACAACATCCCCGAGTCGGCGCTGAGCTCGCCGCCGCTGACCACCGTGAACCAGCCGATCAAGGTCATGGGCCGGCAGGCGATCGAGATGCTGGTCCGGCTGATGCGGGCCGACGAGCTCGACAAGACGCACGTCACCCTGGACACCCACCTCGTCGTGCGGGGGTCGACATGCGCCCCGCGGTAGAGCCGCCGGACCGGGTCCGCGACCTGCTGGCGCGGATGACCGTCGAGGAGAAAGTGGCCCAGTTGCAGAGCATCTGGGTCGGCGTGGACGAGGGCGGCGGGGTCGCCCCGCACCAGCACGACATGGCCGTCGAACCGGTCGACTTCGACGCCGCCGTCAAGCACGGCATCGGCCAGCTGACCAGGGCGTTCGGCACGCGACCGGTGGAGCCCAACCTCGGCGCGCGGGCGGTGGCGCGCAGCCAGCGGCAAATCATGGACGCCAACCGGTTCGGCATCCCGGCGATGGTGCACGAGGAGTGCCTCACCGGGCTGACTGCTTGGCAGGCAACGATTTTCCCGTCGCCGCTGGGTTGGGGCGCGACCTTCGACCCGGCGCTGGTCGAACGCATGGGGGCGGCGATCGGGCAGACCATGCGGGCCATCGGCGTGCACCAGGGACTCGCGCCGGTCCTGGACGTGGTGCGAGACCTGCGGTGGGGCCGGGTCGAGGAGACCATCGGCGAGGATCCGTTCCTGGTCGGGCTGATCGGCGGCGCGTATGTGCGCGGCCTGGAGTCGGCCGGGGTTGTCGCCACCTTGAAGCACTTCGCCGGCTACTCGTCGTCGCGGGCCGGCCGCAACTTCGGGCCGGTGTCGATCGGGCCGCGGGAGCTGGCCGACGTGCTGCTGCCGCCGTTCGAGGCGGCGCTGCGGGACGGGGCCCGGTCGGTGATGAACGCATACACCGACAACGACGGCGTCCCGGCCGCGGCCGACGAATCCCTGCTGACGCAACGACTTCGCGGCGAGTACGGCTTCACCGGCACGGTCGTGGCCGACTACTTCGCGGTCTCTTTCCTCCAGACGTTGCACGGCGTCGCGGAGACCGCCGCCGATGCCGCCGGCCTCGCCCTGCGGGCCGGTATCGACGTCGAGTTGCCGACCGTGAACTGTTACGGCGCACCGTTGTCGGCCGCGATCGACGCCGGCGCCGTCGACATCGAACTGATCGACCGCGCGGTTTCCCGCGTGCTGAGCCAGAAATGGCAGCTCGGCCTGCTCGATGACGACTACTCCCCCGAGCCCACCGGCCCGGTCGACCTCGACCCCGCCGCGTCCCGGGTGCTGGCGCTCGACCTCGCCCGCCAGTCGATCGTGCTGCTACAGAACGACATCCTTCCGCTCGCCCCCGGCGCACGGGTCGCCGTGATCGGGCCGCGGGCCGACGACCGGCACGCGGTGATGGGCTGCTACTCGTTCCCCGTGCATGTCGGCGTGCATCATCCCGATGTGCCCCTTGGCCTTTCGGTGCCGACCGTGGTCGAGGCGCTCAGTAACGACTACACCGTTACTTACGCGTTGGGCTGCCCGGTGCTCGGCGGCGACGACGCCGGCATCGAGGAAGCGGTGGCCACGGCCCAGGACGCCGACTGCTGCGTGGTCGTGCTCGGCGACCGGACCGGCATGTTCGGCGCCGGCACGTCCGGCGAGGGCTGCGACGCCCCCGACCTGCGGCTGCCCGGCCGACAGGAGGAGCTGTTGGAGGCCGTGCTGGCCACCGGCAAGCCGGTCGTGCTGGTGCTGCTCGTCGGCCGGCCCTACGAGATCTCCCGACAGGCCGACCGCCTGGCCGCCATCCTCTGCGGTTTCCTGCCCGGGGAGGAGGGGTCGACCGCGCTCGCCGACGTGCTCAGCGGGCGGGTCGATCCCTCCGGCCGACTGCCGGTGAGCTTTCCGCGCGCCGGGGCCGCGCAGCCGTCCACCTACCTGGCCTCGACCCTGGCGCGAAAGACCGAGGTGAGCAGCGTCGATCCGACGCCCCTGTTCCCTTTCGGGCACGGGCTCGGCTACACCACGGTCACCTGGCTCGACGCCGTCTGCCCGCCGGTCTGGCCCACCGACGGCGTGTGCCGCCTGTCGGTGACCTTGCGCAACGACAACGACCGCCCGGCGACCGAGGTCGTACAGGTCTACCTGCACGACCCCGTCGCCGAGGTGGTCCGCCCCGTGCAGCAGCTCATCGCCTGCTCCCGCGTCACCCTTCCCCCCGGCGGCACCACCCGGGTCGACTTCGACCTGCACGCCGATCTCACCTGCTACACCGGGCTTTCCGGCCGACGGCAGGTTGATCCGGGCGCGGTCGAACTCCGCATCGGACGGTCCAGTGTGGACCTGGAGACCACGCTGTCCCCCCAGCTCACCGGCCCACGCCGCTACGTCGGCTTCGACCGGGTGCTCCGCCCGACTCAGGTGGCGATGCCGATCGACTGACCGAAGGTCGCCCGGTCGGTGATCGAGGCCAGCATGAAGTGAGCGACGTCGGCCCGCGGGATGAACGCGCCGCCGCGCAGGTTCTGGTCGATCGCCGTCCGGTAATGGCCGGTCAGCGGCTTGTCGGTGAGTCGCGGCGGCCGGACCGAGGTCCAGTCGAGGCCGCTGCCCCGGAGCAGGTCCTCCATCACGGCCAGGTCGAGGTAGTGCTCGTAGAAGGCCCGCCGCACCAGCGGCGTGAGCACGTTGCGCATGATCACGCCCTCGCCGGGGTCGTGCCGCGGCGGGGTCGGGCGGTCCGGCGACGGTGTGGTCGACACCGGGGCGGCGCTCACCACGCTCAGCCGACGCGCCCCGGTCGCCCGCATCGCGGCCAGGATCGACCGGGTGCCGGCCGAGGTGATCCCGGCCAGCTTGGCGTTGCGGGGACCGAGGCCGGACAGCACGGCATCGGCCCCGTCGACCGCCTTCTCCAGATCGGACGGGTCCGCGTCGGACAGGTCGACCCGCACCGTGCGCACCTCCATCGACACCTTGCTCGGATCACGGACCACCGCCGTGACCTCGTGCCCCGCCGCCAGCGCCTGGTCGACGAGGCACCGCCCGATGCCACCCGTCGCCGCCACCACCGTGATTCTCATTGGGCCCACCCCCGCAAACGTTGTCTTTACCGCTATGACGAGTGGGCCGCCGAAAACCTGACAGGCTCAGCCGCCCATCGGCGCGCCGGTCTCCACGAACGTCTTCAGGTCGCTGAGCAGATACGGCCAGCCGCCGCCGGCGTCCGGGATGTCGCCGCTGGTCATGGCGGCGGTCAACGGCGCGTCGGTGGTCTCGTGGGTGACGGTCAGCCGGGTGGAGCCGTACTGCTCCTCCAGCTCCCAGGTGAGCGTGCCGGCGGCCTCGGCGGCGATCTCCGGGCTGAACATGGCGTGCCAGGTCTGGACCAGGCGGCGCGGCGGATCGCACTCGACCACCTCGCCGTCGATGGCGACCTCGGGCGCGCCGTGTTCGAGCATCTCCTTGTTGGCCAGCGCCCGGAACGCGCCACCAACTCGGAGTTCGTACTCGCTGACGCAACGGTAGGCGTACTTGTCGTTGAACTCCGGCTGGGTGATGGCGTCCCACACCTGCTGCGGCTTCGCGTTGATGAACACCCGGTTGACCTGCACGCTCATGCTTCACTCCTCGGTTTCGAGCTGGGCCTTCAGTTCGGTGAGCGCCGCGACGCGGGGCTCGGTGTACTTGTCGATCCAGCGGTCGTGAATGAGACGGATCGGCACGGGATTGAGATGGTGGTGCTTCTCCCGGCCGACCCGACGGGTGACGACCAGCCCGGCCTCCTCCAGCACCTTGAGGTGCTTGGCCACGCCGAACCGGCTCATCGCCAGCTCGCCCTCCAGCTCGGACTGGGTCTGCCCGTCCCGGGCGAACAGCAGGTCGAGCAGGAAGCGGCGGGTCGGGTCGGCGAGCGCCTTGAACACGCGGTCGTCGTCCTCGGTCACGTCGACGAGAATAGGTGACCATTTGGTCACATGTCAATGAGAGCGAGAATGCCCCACATGACGTGTCCATGTGGGCTGAACGCTGTGTACGACGACTGCTGCGGGCGCTTCCACCGGGGCGGCACCGCGCCGACGGCGGAGCTGCTGATGCGGTCCCGGTACGCGGCGTTCGCGGTGGGCGACAGCAAGTACCTGCTGCGCACGTGGCACAGCACGACGAAGCCCCGCCGACTCACGCTGGACGACACGGAGTGGACGGGGCTGACGATCGTCGACCGCGACAAGGGCGGGCTGTTCGACAAGGAAGGCGTCGTGGAGTTCGACGCCTCCTATGTCGGCGGGGTCCTGCACGAACGCAGCCGGTTCGTGCGGGAGGACGGCAAGTGGGTCTACCTGGACGCCGTCTAGATGTTGGTGCTGTTGGGGATCAGTGACGGCTGAAGGTAGGTGTAGGCCCGGGACCGACGGCGGTTGCGGGCCACGATCTCGTCCTCGACGGCGGCCAGGTCGGCGCGGAAACGCTTGTGCGAGGCGGAGACGGCGCTGTCGGCGAAGTCGGCGCCGTAGTCGCCGAGCGTGCCGTGGTGCACCGAGCCGAGGAAGGTCATCACGCAGAACTGCTGCACGGCGACGTCCAGCGGCGGCAGGTTGGCCAGCCAGTCGGCCTCGCCGTGACCCAGCCCCTTGGGCTCCTCGGTGTAGCCGGCCAGCGGGTTGGCCGGTAGGAACGCCATGTGGTCGGCCTGGGTGAAGTTGACCGCGGCGTGCTGCGGGCCGGCCGTCCAGATCACCATGGTCAGGATCTCGACGAGGTCGTCGCGGTCCAGGATCTGCCCCGGCGTGGCGCCGAAGTCCCGCACCTGCCCGCCGTCGGCCGAGGCCACCTCGGCCGCCCAGCCCTGGAGCTCGAAGTCGGCGGCAACGTCCACATCGGACTTGTAGTAGCCGCCGACGAAGTCGCTGACCCAGCGGTAGATCGAGTTCCACACCAGCAGGCCGTCGTCCCGGTACGGGTGGTGCGGCAACGCCGAAACACTGTCGGTGCCGGCGGCAGCCAGCTTCGTCGGCAGGTAGTTGTCGCGGAACGACCGCTTGGCCCGGTGCTCGGCCAGCCACGGATAGGTGCTCTTGAGGTCGGAGCCGATCAGGTACTCGACCGCCCGCCCTGGCTGGATCAGCAGCTCGACGGCCAGCTTGTTGATGGACATGGTGCCCTCGAAGTGCCGCCGCAGCAGCACCGCGACCGGGTGGTTGGCGGCGAGGTTGCGCACGGCCGCGATCAGCACCGGCTCGCTCATCAGGTGGGTGAAACCGAGGTGCGTCAACACTTCGTGGTACGTGTTGTGCGCGGCCAGCACGCAGTTGCGGGCCAGCTTCCACGAGTAGCCGTCGGCCGGCGTGTAGATGTCGCGACCGGTCGGGTCCTGTCCACATTGGATCGCGAACGGCTTGAGCGGGCCGCCGCCGCGCGGCACCACGAAGGCGACCATCGGCGCGTACATGTACTTGGGCGACTGCGGATGCGTGCCGTTGTCCAAAGCGGACATCGCCTCGTAGTCGATCCAGTACACCCGGCCGGCCGCGATGGCCTGGTCCAGATCCTCGCCCAGATGGGCGGTGGTCAGCGGGAACTTGCCCGGCACGCGGTCCAGCCGCATCAACCGGGTCGGGTCCGGCCCGGCCACCATGACCTCGGCGAAGTACTCGTCGGTCTCGAAGTCGGCGGTCGCCGTCGGCTGCTCCACGCGGGCGAACACGTCCTTGAACGCCTGGATGGTCTTGTCGGCGTGGTCGCCGGTGACGCCGCCGGGCAGCGGCATGAAGTACTCGACGATGCCGCCCATGTCGCCGGCCCGCACCATGGTGGCCAGCTTGTGCGGGGCCAGCGGCTGCAGGTCGTTGACGAAGTTCCACTTGCCCTGGCGCTTGAGCCGCAGCAGGTTCAGCCGCAGCTCTTCCTGCTTGGCCAGCGCCTTGAGCTGCCAGGCCGCGACCGGC
>DATJJB010000051.1:0-6942 GCA_035492655.1 Kutzneria sp.
CTCGCCCGCGTACTACGACAGCGGTCTGGATCCGACCCCGTACATGGGGTGGAACACCTACTACACGCTCGGCGGCGCGGTGACGCAGGCCAACGTGGAGAACGTCGCGAACTACCTGCTCAGCAGCGGCCTGGCGAAGGCGGGCTACGACTACGTCTGGCTCGACGGCGGCTGGCAGGCCTCGCCCTCGCGCAACGCGCAGGGGCAGCTCGTCGCCAACCCGGCCGAGTTCCCGAACGGGATCCCGGCGCTGGTGAACTGGCTGCACGACCGCGGCCTGAAGGTCGGCATCTACACCGACGCCGGCGTCTACAACAGCGCGGACTGCGGCCTGGCCAGCGGCGGCCACTACCAGCAGGACGCGGACCAGTTCGCCTCGTGGAAGATCGACGCGATCAAGGTGGACTTCCTCTGCGGCATCGCCGAGGACATGAACCCGGCGACCTCTTTCACGCAGTTCAGCCAGGCGGTCGCGAACTCGGGCCGGAAGATGCTGCTCAACCTGTGCAACCCGCTGACCGCGGCGTGGGGCGAGCCGAACCCGGCGAGCTACGACGCCTGGGACAGCTACACCTTCGGTCCGACGGTCGCCGACTCCTGGCGTACCGACACGGACATCGCCTGGGGCACCCCGACCGCGGGTGAGTGGGCCGACGTGCTGCGCAACCTCGACGACAACGAGGCGCATCCCGAGGCGCAGGGCCCCGGCCACTACAACGACCCGGACTACCTGGTCCCGATGCGTCCCCTGTCCGGCGGCGGCTACGAGCTGGACGAGACCCAGTCGATCTCGCAGTTCGAGCTGTGGGCCGAGATGGGCTCGCCGCTGATGCTCGGCGCCGACCCGCGCGCGCTGCCGCAGAGCATGCTCTCCGTGCTGGAGAACCCGGAGATCCTCGCCGTCGACCAGGACCCGCTGGACATCCAGGGCGTCGCGATCGACTCGAGCTCCACCGGGACCGTCTACAGCAAGGTGCTGTCGGGCACCGGCCGCCGCGCGGTCGTGCTGCTCAACCGCTCCGACTCGGCGCAGAGCATGACCGTGCAGTTCGCCGACGCCGGCCTGAGCGGCAGCGTGGCGGTGCGCGACCTGACGGCCCGGAAGGACCTGGGCACGGACACGACCTCCTACACCACGACCGTGCCGGCCGACGGCACCGTGATGCTGCTGCTGTCCGGCACCGACGCGCTTCCCGGCGCGAGCCTCGGCGGCCACGCGACCGGCGACCCGGCGCTGGTGCAGGTGAACGACGCCGACTCCGCGGCGTTCGTGCGCGGCGCCGACGGCTCGCTGCAGGAGCAGACCACGAACAACGCCGGCGCCTGGTCCGGCAGCTGGACCGGCCTCGGCGGCCCGGTCGCCGGGAAGATCGTCGGCCAGCCGGCGGCCTACGCGGCCCCCGACGGCTCGATCGACCTGTTCGTCCTCGGCACCGACGGGCACGCCTACCGGCGGACCTTCGCGAACGGCGGCTGGGGGGCGTGGACCTCGCTGGGCGGGAGCCTCGCCGACGCCCCGACCGTCGCCTACACCGGTCCGAACCAGTGGACGCTGGCCGGCACCGGCACCGACGGGCAGATCTGGACGCTGACCCCGACCGGCGGCTGGAAGGCCATCGGCACCCCGTCCGGGCTCGGCGTCTACGGCCGGCCGT
The DNA here is from genome assembly GCA_035492655.1 of Kutzneria sp. Lineage (GTDB taxonomy): Bacteria > Actinomycetota > Actinomycetes > Mycobacteriales > Pseudonocardiaceae > Kutzneria. Next base: position 1,656 of record DATJJB010000051.1, read on the forward strand.
CCGCGGTCACCGACGGGACGACCACGTACGTCGCGATCCGCACGAACGACGACTCGATCTGGCTCGACACCTCCGGCGCCGCGGGCACCTGGTCCGGCTGGACCGGCCTCGGCGGCACCGTCAGCAACAGCCCGACGCTGCTGGAGACCGAGGGCCGCGTCTACCTGTTCGTCCGGGCCTCGGACTACACGGTCTGGGAGAACAACCTGACCTCCGGTTCCTGGAGCGGCTGGTTCAAGCGCAACGAGTTCACCAGCGACGACTTCGGCGGCGCCTTCGGCGCCGCGGCCGGCGCCGGCGGCTTCGCCTGGATCGACTACCGCGGCATCGACGGTCAGGTCCACCTGATCGAGCTCTGAGCCGCGGGCCGTGCGGCTCGCAGTCCCGAAGCACCGCAACACGCAGCACCGCAGCACCGCAGTACCGCTTCACCGGCACCGGTCTCCGGCCCGTTCCCCACGGGCCGGAGCCGGGCCGGGTACCCCTCACTCCAACTCAGGGAGCAATCATTGTCCAGTCACACCTTCTCGCGCCGCGGCGTGCTCGCCGGCGCGGGGGCTCTCGGCGCCGCGACCGTGCTCGGCGGCTGCGCCACCGCCACCACGACAAGCGCAGGCTCAGCCCAGCAGGGCGGCGCGGTCACGCTGCAGTCTGACCTCTCCTCGCCGCTGGCCGAGAAGGCCATGCAGGCGCTGGTCGCCGCCTACGGCAAGCAGAGCAAGTACACCGTGAAGCTCAACACCGTCGCGGCCACCACCTACCAGCCGCTGCTGCCGACGTATCTGACCTCTGCGAACCCGCCGGACATCTACACCTGGTACGCGGGCAGCGACGCCGACCACTACTCCTCGCGCGGGCTGCTGCTGGACGTCAGCTCGGTGTGGAAGACCATGGGCAACTACCAGGCGGCGCTCAAGACGCTGAGCACGGACGCGGCCGGCAAGCAGATATTCGTGCCCACCGACTACTACTGGTGGGGCGTGTTCTACCGCAAGTCCCAGTTCGCCAAGTGGGGCCTGAGCGAGCCGAAGACCTGGTCCGACTTCCTCAACGCCTGCGCGACGATCAAGTCCAAGGGCGTCACCCCGATCGGGCTCGGCGCCGGCACCGGCACCGAGTGGGTGGCCTCGGCCTGGTTCGACTACTTCGACATCCGGCTCAACGGCGCCGACTTCCACCGCGCGCTGCTGCAGGGCCAGCAGAAGTTCACCGACCCGAAGGTGGTCGACGTCTTCAACACCTGGAAGCAGGTGCTGCCCTACTTCGACCCGAACGGCACCGCGGTCAGCTGGCAGGAGGCCTCGAACCAGCTGCTGCAGGGCCAGTGCGGCATGCTGCTGACCGGCACGTTCTTCGCCGACGCGGTGCCGAAGGGCTCGATCGACGACCTCGACTTCTTCAAGTTCCCGGTCATCGACCCCTCCGTCCCGGACGCCGAGGAGGCGCCGACCGACGGCCTGTTCGCCAGCTCCAAGACGCACAACAGCGCCGCCGTGCTGGACTTCATGACCTAGATGGCGACGCCCGAGGCGCAGAACATGTGGACGGCGACCTCCTCGGGCACGGTCATCCCGGCCAACCCGCAGGCCACCGCGCCCTCGACGCCGCTGGTGCAGAAGGGCAAGGCGATGCTGGCCTCGGCCGCCCAGCTGACCCAGTTCTTCAACCGCGACTCCACCGACGCGCTGCAGAACACCGCCAACACGGCGCTGATCAACTTCATCCAGAACCCGAGCAAGCTCACCTCGATCCTGACCACCTGGCAGTCCCAGGCGGAGCAGGCATGGAAGACCGCATGACTTTCGCAACGACGCAAGCACGACCCGGTACCGGTCCCGGCGCCACCCTCCGCGGGGTGCGCCGGGCCGGCCGGCCGCGCCGGGGCGGGCCTGTGCGCCCGTCCCCGCTGATCATCGCCTTCGTCCTGGTGCCGCTCCTGGTCGAGGCGGTCTCCGTGTTCTGGCCGGCGATCCAGGGCTTCTACATCTCGCTGACCAACTGGAACGGCGTCAACCCGCCGACCTTCGCGGGCCTGGACAACTACCGCAAGATGTTCGGCGACCCGGTGTTCCACAAGGCACTGGAGAACACCGCGATCTGGCTGGTGCTGTTCGGCGGCATCTCCGCCGCGGGCGGCCTCGGCTGTGCGCTGTTCCTGCAGCGCGAGCGGCGCGGCATCGCGGTCTACCGGGCCGCGCTGTTCCTGCCGGTGGTCTTCTCGCTCACCGCCACCGCGCTGATGTGGCAGACCCTGTACCAGCCCAACGGCATGGTCAACGGCCTGTTCTCGGCGCTCGGCCTGGGCGGCTGGCAGCACGCGTGGCTGGCGAACTCGAGCACCGCGCTCTACGCCCAGATCGTGCCGGCCCTCTGGCGCGAGATCGGCTATGTCATGGTGCTGTACCTGGCCGGCCTCAAGGGCATCGACCCGGCGCTCTACGAGGCGGCCAAGGTCGACGGCGCCTCCGCCTGGCAGGCGTTCCGCAACGTGACCCTGCCGCAGCTGCGCAGCGTCAACGCCGTGGTGGTGTCGGTGATCATCATCGACTCGCTGCGCTCGTTCGACGTCGTCTGGGCGCTGACCCAGGGCGGACCGTACAACTCCTCGCAACTGCTGAGCACCTACATGTATCAGACCGCTTTCGTGAACACCGACTTCGGCTACGGCTGCGCGCTGGCCGTGGCGATCTTCGTGCTCGCCTTCGGCGTCATCGTCAGCTACCTGATCCGCGCCTTCAAGGAGAGCGACTGATGGCCGCGACGACACCGGCCCGCGGCCTGCCGCACCCCGCCGCCCGCAGGGCGCGCGGCAAGCGCCTGCGCACGGCCGGATTCCACACCGGCGCGAGCCTGCTGTCCCTGCTGTGGTTCCTGCCGATCGCGCTGATCCTGGTGATCAGCTTCCGCTCCACCGACGACGTGCTCGGCAGCGGTCTCAACGCCCTGCCGCGCTCGTTCGCGCCCGGGAACTACTCGGCCGCCTGGACCGGCGGCGGCATGCAGCAGGCGCTGATCAACAGCGCGATCGTGAGCGTCCCGGCGGTGGCGCTGACGCTGCTGCTCGCCTCGATGGCCGCGTTCGCGCTGAGCCGCTACCGGATCCCGTTCCGCCGCACGCTGATCCTGATGATGCTCGGCGGCAACCTGCTGCCCCCGCAGATCCTGCTGGTGCCGGTGGCGAAGCTGAGCCAGGTGTTCGGGCTCTACGACTCGCTGGCCACGCTGATCGTGGTGGAGATCGGGTTCGGCCTCGGCTTCTACGTGTTCGTGCTGCAGGGCTTCATGCGCACGATCCCCGCGGAGATCCAGCAGGCGGCGCTGCTCGACGGCGCGGGGCCGTTCCAGATCTACTGGCGGATCGTGCTGCCGCTCACCCGCCCGGCCCTGGCCGCGCTCGGCGCGCTCTCGTTCACCTGGGTCTTCAACGACCTGCTGTGGCCGATCACGGTGCTGGTGACCCAGACCAAGATGCCGGTCACCCCGGCGCTGCTGAGCCTGCAGGGGCAGTTCGTGTCCTACTGGAACGTCATCGCCGCCGGCTCGGTCATCGCCGCGATCCCGACCGTCGCCGTGTTCCTGCGCTTCCAGCGCCACTTCATCGCCGGCCTGAACCTGGGAGCCGTCAAGTGATCGAGCCCGACGCCGAGACCGGGGCGCAGCGCTGGACGCTGCGCACCGCGGCGACCTCCTACACCGTCGCGGTGCCCGGACACGGGCGCTGGGCGGAGCTGTCGGCCTGGGGGCCGGCCGGGGTCGAGGACGGCCCCTCGCCGCTGGCCGGGCACGGGCGCACCCCGTTCCGCACCGCGGCCGACGCCGCCCCGGCCGAGTACCTCCCGTTCGGGCTGCGGCCGTTCGGCGGCGCCGAGTTGGACGTGCGCCGGCCCGGCGGCGAGCGCGGCAGCTGGTGGTCGTTCACCGGCGAGCGGCCCGCCGAGGCCGGAGCGCTGCGGCTGGGCTTCACCGACGAGCTGCTCGGCCTCGAGGCAGTGCTCTGCTACGAGACCGTGCCGGGCACGGACGTGATCCGGCGCTGGGTCGAGCTGGCCAACACAGGCGACGGCGAACTGCTGCTGCGCCGGCTCGACTCGGCCGCGGTCAACGTCCCGGTGCCCGGTGGAGCGCGGCTGACCTATCTCGTCGGCCAGTGGGCGCAGGAGTTCCAGCGCAAGCAGGTCGAGATCGAGCGCGGCGGCTTCGGCATCGGCAGCACCCAGGGCGTCCCAGGGCACGACTACGCACCCTGGTTCGCCGTCCAGGACGCGGCGGCCGCCGACGGCCCGACGACGCCGACCTGGGGCGCGTCCCTGGCGTGGTCCGGCTCCTGGCACCTCGACGCGCAGGTCGACGCGGGCCGGCTGCTGCGCCTGCGCGCGGGCCGCGAGCCGCACGAGGGCGAGGTCCTGCTGCCCGCCGGCAATACCCTGACAACCCCGCAGCTGCTGGTCGCCTTCAGCCCCGAGGGCCTCGACGGCCTGGCGAGGGTCTGGCACGCCTACGAGCGGACCGAGTCCCGCCCGCGCAGCCTGCGGCCGCGGCCGGTGCTCTACAACTCCTGGGAGGCCACCGGTTTCGACGTCGACCAGGACAGCCAGCTCGAGCTCGCCGGCGTCGCCGCCTCGATCGGCGCGGAACTGTTCGTGGTCGACGACGGCTGGTTCACCGGCCGGGTCGACGACACCGCAGGCCTCGGCGACTGGTACCCGGATCCCGCGGAGTTCCCGGACGGCTTCGGCGCCTTCGTCGACAAAGTCCGCGGCCTCGGCCTCGAGTTCGGGCTCTGGGTCGAGCCGGAGTCGGTCAGCCCCGGCTCCCGCCTGCTCACCGAGCACCCCGACTGGGTCTACGCGATCGAGGGCCGCCCGGCCACGCTGATCCGCGGGCAGCTGGCGCTCGACCTCGGCCGCGAGGACGTGTGCGAGTTCGTCCTGTCCATGCTGGACCGGCTGCTGTGCGACTACCCGATCGGCTACCTGAAGTGGGACATGAACCGGCCGCCGACCGAACAGGGCCGTCCGGGAGACCCGCTGCCGCGCGCCGTCGACCTCGACGCCGGGCACGTGGCCAACTACTACCGTGTCCTCGACGCCCTGCGATCGCAGCACCCGCACGTGCTGATCGAAGGCTGCGCCGGGGGAGGCGGACGCGCCGACGCGGCCGCCGTCGCCCGCACCGACGTCGTCTGGCCGAGCGACAACACCGGCCCGCAGGACCGGCTGGCGATCCAGTACGGCTTCCTGCACGCGCACTCCCCGCACGTGATGAGCTCCTGGGTGACCGACCACAC
>DATJJB010000052.1:0-3066 GCA_035492655.1 Kutzneria sp.
GCGGCCGCTGCGATCCACCTTGAACCCGCTGCCGTGCAACAGTTTCTCCCGGTCCTCGGCGCTGAAGCGGCCGATCGGGAGGTCCGGGTCGAACAGGCCGGACTCGGCGTAGAGCTGCCACTGGAAGGTGCCCTTGGCGAAGGACGGGTGCTGGATGGCACCCTCGTTGAGGCTCTTCGACTCGTCGATCAGCTTGCCGAGGTCGAGCCGCACGGTGCGGCCGAGGCCCTCGCACTCGGGGCACATGCCGTTGGGGTCGTTGAAGGAGAACGAGGTGGACGGGCCGGCGGTGGGCTTGCCGTGCCGCGAGAACAGCACGCGCAGCACCGAGTAGATGTCGGTCATGGTGCCGACGGTGGAGCGGGAGTTGCCGCCGACCGGGCGCTGGTCGACCACGATCGCGGTGGACAGGTTGGCCATCACCTCGGCGTCGGGCCGCTCGTAGCGGGGCAGCCGGTTGCGGATGAACGCCGGGAAGGACTCGTTGAGCTGGCGCTGGGACTCCACCGCGATGGTGCCGAACACGACGGAGGACTTGCCCGAGCCGGACACCCCGGCGAACACGGTCAGCTCACCCTTGGGCAGGCGCAGGGAGACGTTCTTGAGGTTGTTCTCGCGGGCGTTGCCCACCTCGATGTGCCCGCCGGCGCGGGCGCCGTCCCGACTGCTCATCTCAGCCTCCTCAACCCTGATGATTTCCGTCAGGAAACCATATGAGGTGTGTGCTGTCCATTCGTGCCGGCCTGACCAGGTGTGGGGATACCCGGTTCAGGCGGACTTGATTCACCGGGCGATGGCGTACGCCTGTTGGCCGCGCGGACTGGCCGCGGCCAGCACCAAGTCGTCCTCGACACGGCCTGTGACGCACACCTTGCCCAGCGTGCCGGCATCGACCTCCTGGACCTCGTGGCCGCGGCGGCGCAGCTCGGCCAGCACCGACGGGTCCCGACCACTCTCGGTGACCAGAGCCAGCGGGCGGGCCCGGCGCGGCGTGAACGAGGACGGCACGTGGTCGGTGTGCGCGGCGGTGGCCTCGATCGCCTCCTGGATGCCCATGCCGAGCTCGACGTGGTTGAGGAAGAAGCCCAGCGTCCACTGGTCCTGCTGGTCGCCGCCGGGGGTGCCGAAGGCCAGCTGCGGGCGGCCGTCGCGCAGGGCGATGGTCGGGCTGAGCGTGGTGCGGGGGCGCTTGTCCGGGGCGAGCGTGTTGGGGTGGCCGTCGACCAGCCAGGCCATCTGGCCGCGGGTGCCGAGCGGGAAGCCCAGGCCGGGGACCACGGGCGAGCTCTTGAGCCAGCCGCCGCTGGGCGTTGCGGCGACCATGTTGCCCTCGGCGTCGGTGGCCGTGATGCAGCAGGTGTCGCCGTTGGCCGCGGTGCGGCGGACCACGGCCGGCACGCCGTCGTCGAGCTGGGCCAGCCAGGACGGCTCGGCCGGCGGCACGGTCACGTCGAGCACGGGCGGGATGAACGGCTCGCGCCCGTCGGGCGAGCCGGGGCGCAGGGTGCCGGAGGCGGACTCGCCGACCAGCGCACGGCGCTCCTGGGCGTAGCCGCGGTCGAGCAGCGCCTTGAGCGGGACGTCGGCGTGGTCGGGGTCGCCGTACCACGCCTCGCGGTCGGCGAAGGCGAGCTTGGCGCACTCAACCACCGTGTGCAGCCGCTCGGCCTCGCCCATGGCGGCAAGGTCATAGCCCTCCAACAGGCCCAGCTGCTGGAGGAACACCGGGCCCTGCGACCAGGGGCCGGGCTTGTGCACGGTCAGGCCGCGGTAGTCCAGCCACACCGAGTCCTCCACGGTCGGCTGCCAGCGGGCCAGGTCGGCGCCGGTGAGCAGGCCGCCGTTGCGGCGGCCGGTGGCGTCGACCAGCTCGGCGGTGCCGGCGAAGCGGTCGATGGCCTCGGCGACGAAGCCCTCGTAGAACGAGCGGTGCGCGGCGTCGATGCGGTCCTCACGGGTGCCGCCGGCGGCCTGCGACTCGGCCAGCAGCCGGCGGAAGGTGGCGGCCAGCGCCGGGTTGCGCAGCCGCTGGCCGGGCGCGGGCGCTTTGCCGTCGATCAGGAAGGTGCGGCCGGACTCGGCCCACTCGTCACGGAACAGCTCGGCCAGCTCGGCGATCATCGCGGACGCCTTGGGCAGCACCGGGTAGCCGTGCTCGGCGTAGTGCACGGCCGGCGCGAGCACGTCGGCCAGCGCGAGGCGGCCGTAGTCGCGCAGCAGCCGCAGCCACGCGCCGAACGCGCCCGGCACGCACGCCGACAGCAGCCCGGAGCCGGGCACCACGTCCAGGCCGCGGGCCTGGAACTCGGCCGGGGTGGCGCGCAGCGGCATCGGTCCCTGCCCGCAGATCACCTCGACGCTCTCCGAGCCGGCGCGGTGCACCATGATCGGCACGTCGCCGGCCGGCCCGTTGAGATGGGGCTCGACCACCTGGATGACGAAGGCGGCCGCGGTGGCCGCGTCGAAGGCGTTGCCGCCGAGGTCGAACATGGCCATGCCGGCGGCCGAGGCGAGCCAGTGGGTGGCCGACACTGCGGCCTGGGTGCCGCGCAGCTCGGGTCGGGTCAACACGATGTCGCTTCCCTTCGGTGGGGCTAGGCCGGCACGCGGGCCGGGACGGTGAGATGGCCGGTGGCGGCCGGCAGCACGGCACCGGTGACCGTGGCGGAGACGACGTGGCCGTCGACGACCTGTGCCTGTCCGTGCAGAGTGGACGGTCGGCCCAGCTCGATCCCTTGGCGCACCACGTATGTGCCGTCGGCCGGCAGAAGGTCATTGGCCAGCAGCCAAGGTCCGAGGGCCAGTGCGGCGGAGGCGCAGGCGGGGTCTTCGGGCATGCCGTAGCCGGGGGCGAACATGCGGGCGTGCGCGACGCCGTCCTGCCAGGTGAACACGAACAGGTCTTTTTCCTTGCGCCACACGGGATGGGCCGGCTGGAGCGCGGCACGGGCCAGCGAGCCCGGGTCGGTCGGCATGAGGTGGAAGGCGGGCCCGAAACCGGCGGTGGCGGCCAGTTCGTGCGGCGGCACGGTGCAGGCTTCGGCCAGCGCCGCGGCGTCGAATCCG
>DATJJB010000053.1:0-5503 GCA_035492655.1 Kutzneria sp.
TCGCCATCCCCGACGAGCTCCGCGCCAACATCGACCTCCACTACTACGAGGCCGGCCACATGATGTACGTGCACGAACCCAGCCGCCTCCAGCAGTCCGCCGACCTAGCCACCTTCATCCGCAACTCCTCAAACCGCTGACACCCCGACCTGTCAACCCCTGACGTTTGGAAAGGACCATTCCTCACGTTGAACGTGAGGAATGGTCCTTTGACGCAGCGCGCGCCTGGATTGTCAGGGGGTAGCGGCAGCATCGAGGCATGAAGCGAGGATCGTGGGCAGCCCACACCGACGAGCTGGCACAGGCGAGCCGCAACGGCGTCATCCGAGTCCAGGAACTCCTACGCCTAGGCGTGCCTGAGGGAACGTCGTACCGCCGATGTCAACCTGGCGGACCGTGGCGGTGGCTGCTACCCGGCATAGTCCTGCTGTCCAACGGACAACCAACCAGACAACAACAAATCGAGGCGGCCTTGCTACACGGCGGACCGGAGGCTCTCCTGACCGGCTGCGACGCCGTACTCCTCCATGGGCTGCGACGGGTGCCCGACAACGAGCGCATCCATATACTGGTACCGCAAGCCAGCCACATCCGCACCGCACGCTTCACCGTGGTCGAGCGCACGATCCACATGCCTGAGCCCGTCCACAAGCACGGGCTCCGCTTGGTGCCCCTCGAACGCGCCGTCCTCGACGCAGTCCGCAGATGGCGGAGAGTCGATCCAACACGGGCGTTGCTTGCGGAAGCAGTTCAGCGAGGACGTTGTCGCCCGGCGGGTCTGCTGGCCGAGTTGAACAGCGGCAGCCGCCGCGGGTCCGCCCTGCCACGTCGGGTGCTTGCCGAGATCGACGACGGTGCGCGGTCGGTTGCGGAGGCAGACGGCCTGCGCATCTGGAGGGCGGCGGGTCTTCCAACAGCGGCTTGGAACGTACCGGTCTTGGACAGTCGCGGCCGTTTCATTGCCGTTCCCGACGCATGGTGCGACAACGTCGCGATGGCCTGGGAGATCGACTCCTTCGAATGGCACTTCAACGCCGACGGCTACGCCAGGACGGTGGCACGGAACACCAGATACGCCTGCGCGGGGATCGTGGTGGTCCAGACGTTGCCCTCTCGCCTCCGGGACAACCCGGCCGGCGTGATCGCCGAGCTTCGTGCCGCGTACGAAGCGGCCAGCGCACGCCCCCGGCCACCAGTCCAGTCAGCTCCCGTCAGCGCTGCCTAGCTACATCCCATGTTGTGAAAGGACCATTCCTCACGTTCAACGTCAGGAATGGTCCTTTCCAAGCGGTGAGGGGTTGACAGGCAGGCGTCAGGGCTTGACCAACGATAGGGCGATGCCGTCGAGGATGTCCTTTTCGCTGACGGTGAGCTGGGTGATGCCGGCCTGGGAGGCGAGGTGGTCGGCGAGGACGCGGAGGATGATGGCGCCGCCGCCGATGACGTCGACGCGGCCGGGGTGGATGGTGGGGACGGCGGCGCGCTCGTCGTGGGTGAGGGTGAGCAGGTGGTCGCCGACGGAGTGGATCTGCTCCACGGACAGGGTGGAGAGGTGGGTGGCGAGCACGTCGTAGGAGGGGAGGTCCTGCGCCACGGCGGAGAGGGTGGTGACGGTGCCGGCGACGCCGATCCAGGTGCGGGCCTTGGCCACCGGGACGGCCTCGAAGGCGGCGGCCAGGACAGCGGCGGCGAGGTCGGCGGCTGAGGAAACCTCGGCGGTGGTGGGAGGGTCGCTCACAAGGCAGCGCTCGGTGATCCGCACGCAGCCGATGTCGACGGACTTGGCCGCCTCGACACCATCCTCCGTGCCGAGCACGAGCTCGGTGGAGCCGCCGCCGATGTCGACGACCAGGAAGGGCCCGTCGGCGGGGTCGCAGTCGCCGACGGCGCCGGTGAAGGAGAGCCGGGCCTCCTCGTCGCCGGAGATGACCTCGGCCTCGACACCGAGGACCTCACGGGTCATGGCGAAGAAGTCGTCCCGGTTGGACGCGTCCCGCGTGGCGGAGGTGGCGACCATGCGCACGGCCTCGACACCCTTGCGGCGCAACAGGGCGGTGTAGTCGACGAGGGCGACCCGGGTGCGCTCGATGGCCTCGGGGGCGAGCCGGCCGGTGGCGTCGACGCCCTGCCCGAGCCGGACGATCCGCATCTCCCGATGCACGTCCCGCAGCGAACTCGATCCGTCGTCCCGGACGGTGACGTCCGCGATGAGCAGACGGATCGAGTTCGTCCCACAGTCGATGGCGGCGACCCGCGAGTGCTTCATGCCGCCAACCTAGTCGTTCAGCTGGCCACCGGCGTCGAGCTGGGCGTCGGCGACTTGCTGGTCGGCGTCGGGCAGCCGGCCGGCGGCGACTGGGCCGGGGGCGGCGCCACGGTGCTGGTGGGCGTGGTCGTCGAGGTCGGCGTGGGGCACGTCGGCGTCGTCGTGGTGGTGGTCGTGGTGGTCGTCGTCGTGGTCGTGGTGGTCGTCGTTGTCGTGGGCGACGTCGACGTGGTGGTGCTGGTGGGCGACGTCGTGGTCGTGCTGGTGCTGGTCGACGTGGGCGTCGTGGTGGTGGTCGTCGAGTCCGACGGCGGGGTGCCGTTGTTGTTCGGCGGCGGAGGCGGCGGCGGATCCGTGGGGCCGACGAAGGGCCCCTTCGGGAACGGCTGGATCACCGGGACGTCGGTGAGGTTGGGCAGCGTCTCCACGCCGGAGGCGTAGGAGTGGGCCCAGGCCAGCACGTTGGCCACGTAGGCGTCGGAGTGGTTGTAGCCGAACACGGCCGCCGACCGCTGCGCGGGATCGCTCATGTCGCCGCCGCTGGCGCACAGGTAGTTGGCGGCGGCGAAGGCGGCGTCGTAGATGTTGTTCGGGTTCGCGGTGCCGTAGTGCTTGGCGTTGGAGATGGCCGCGTACTGGGCCCACGTCGACGGGATGAACTGCATCATGCCGACGGCGTGGTCGTAGACGGTGTCGCCGTCCCACTGGCCGTGGTCGGTGTCGTAGATGAGGGCGAAGCCGCCGCTGCCGTCGAGCCGGGGCCCGAGGATCGGGGCCAGCGTGTTGCCCTGGGCGTCCACGGCGCCGCCGCGCGCGTGGTTGGACTCGATGTGGCCGATGCCGGCCAGCAGCGGCCAGTCCAGGTGGCACTTGGGGTTGCGGGCGGCCTCGAGCTGCTCGGCCCGCTGGTAGGCCGCGAGCGCCGCGCCGGGGATGCCGAGCGGGCCGTTGGGCAGGCCGCCGAGCTCGCCGGCGCCGTCGGTGTTGGCCGCGTCGCCGATGTCGGTCGGCAGGGTCGGGTCGACGTCGTTCTGCTGCGGCAGCTGCCCGGTCGCGCCTAACGGGTTCTTCGGCGCGGGCTGGCTGGTCGGTGTGGAGTGAGCCGTGTTGACCCAGGCGAAGGTGGCGTCGCCGGCGAGCACCATGGGCGCGAGCATCGCGGTCACGGCCGCCGCGGCACGCCATCTCCGCTGGGGCGTGACTCGCGGCGGCTTCGGAGTCCGGGCCCTGACGCTGTGCACACCCACGCCGATCCACGCTCCTCGTCTCGATCCCCAACGCTGAGATCGATCGTCGCCTACACGCCGTTAGCTCACGGTCAGCCTGCTACACACCCGGGCAGGTGTCACTGCGTTGAGTGAGATTTGCACCTCGGGGAGGCCACACTAGCCCGAATGGTGCACACAGCGTCACCAAAGATGTCACAGAAGTACAGACGCCAGCGCCTTGACGTCGGGCCCCGAACGTCAGGCGCAGTCGCCCGCCGGCCAGTCGCCGGCCAACGCCGCGATGGCCTCGTCGCCGAACGGGTTGACGCCCGGTCCGCAGGCCAGCGCGTGCGCGATGTGCACGTGCAGGCACTTGACCCGGCCGGGCATGCCGCCGGCGCTGACCTCGGTGCCCAGCGACTCGATGGCATCGCGCTCGGCCAGGTAGGACTGGTGCGCGGCCAGGTACTGGGCGGCCAGTTCCTCGTCCTCGGCCAGCCGCGCGGTCTGCTCGCGCATCATGCCCTCGGCCTCCAGCCGGCTGGCCAGCGAGGTCAGCCGGGGGCAGGTCAGGTAGTACAGCGTGGGGAACGGCGTGCCGTCCTCCAGCCGCGGCGCGGTCTGCACGACGGACGGGTGCCCGCTGGGGCACCGGTGCGCGATGGCGCGCAGCGCCCGCGGCGGCCGGCCGAGCTGCTGGGCGATCACCTCGCGGTCCAGCTCGGTGATCGGTTCCCTGACGCCCGCCGTCACGAGCCACCCCCGGTGATCGAATCCCACAAATGCTCGAACCATGGACCGTTGGCCGCCTGCTGCTGCGACGGCCCGCGCTGGCCGCCCTGCTGCCCGTCGCCGGGCAGCTGCACCGTGTACGGCGTCTCCCCCGGCATCACCATGCCCAGGCGGCTACGCGCCTCGGCCTGGATCTGCGCCGGGTCGGCCAACTGCTGCTTGCGCTGTTCCAGCTGCGCGGCCTGCTGCTCCAGCTTGGCCTGCTGGGCCAGTTCCTGCTCCACCTGCGCGTGCTGCGTCAGGTACGTGCGCAACGGCACCGCCACCGACAGCGCCAGGGCACAGACGACCATCGCCAGCACCGCGGCCTGCCTGGTGGCGGACAACCCGAAAGCGCCGCCGGTACGGGTCCGCCCGCCGTCCTGGCGCGGGTTGCGCGGCCGCGGCGGTCGCGCGGCCGGCTGGTCCTGCTGCGAGGCGACGGGCTTGCCCGAGGCACCCTCACGACGAGCACGGTCGGGCCGGCGACGCTGGCTGGACGTGTCCTGCCGGCGTCGCGGCTGCCGACCGTGCTCGCGCTCGGGCATTCGATCAGGCCTCCGCGGTGAACCGCGGGAAGGCCAGCTCGCCGGCGTAGCGGGCGGCGTCACCGAGGGTCTCCTCGATGCGCAGCAGCTGGTTGTACTTGGCGGTGCGCTCGCCACGGGCCGGCGCGCCGGTCTTGATCTGGCCGACGCCGGTGGCCACGGCCAGGTCGGCGATGGTGGTGTCCTCGGTCTCGCCGGACCGGTGGCTCATCATCGACCGGTAGCCGTAGGAGGTGGCCAGCGCGACCGCGTCCAACGTCTCCGACAGCGTGCCGATCTGGTTGACCTTGACCAGCAGCGCGTTGGCGGCCCGGCGGGAGATGCCCTCCTCCAGCCGCTCCGGGTTGGTGACGAACAGGTCGTCGCCGACGATCTGCACCTTGTCGCCGAGCTCGGCGGTCAGCTGCACCCAGCCGTCCCAGTCGTCCTCGGACAGCGGGTCCTCGATGGAGACCATCGGGTAGGCCGAGACCAGCTCGCTGTAGTACGCGGTCATCTGCTCCGCGCTGCGCTTGCTCTTCTCGAAGGTGTACGCGCCGTCCGAGTAGAACTCGGTGGCGGCCACGTCGAGCGCCAGCGCCACGTCGCGGCCCAGCTTGTAGCCGGCCTTCTCGACGGCCACGGCGATCAGGTCGAGCGCCTCGCGGTTGCTGGACAGGTTGGGCGCGAAGCCGCCCTCGTCGCCCAGGCCGGTGGCCAGGCCCTTGCTC
>DATJJB010000054.1:0-4815 GCA_035492655.1 Kutzneria sp.
GGCCTGTTGTTCCACAGCCTGGTCGACCCCGACCTGTACGTCGACACACTGCGGATCCGGATGGCCGGCATCGACGACGTGGCCAGGTTCGGTGACTGCTGGCAGCGGATGGTGGACCGCACGCCGGCGCTGCGAACCCGGCTGGTGTGGACCGGTGTCGACGAGCCGGTGCAGGTCGTCGACCGGGTTGCGCGGCTGTCCGACGGCCCGATCAGCCTGGATCGGTCGCCGCTGACCAGGATCGACGTCACCTGGCGCGGCGACGAGATCGAGCTGGCCTGGACCTCGCACCACGTGTTGATGGACGGCTGGAGCCTGGCCCAGGTGTTCGCCGAGGTGTGCGAGGAGTACTGCGGCCGGACGCCGACGATCACCCGCCGGCCGTTCCGCGACTACCTGGAATGGCTGGCCGGGCAGGATCATGGGGCTGCGCAGGAGTACTGGCGTGGCGTGCTGGACGGCGTGACGAAGACGCCGCTGCCGTACGACCGGCAGCCGGCCGAGGCGCACCGGTCGCGGTCGAGCGCGTCGACGCGGATCACCGTCACCGGGCTGGCCGAGGTCGCGCGGCGCAACGGGATCACCGTGAACACGATGATCCAGGCGGCGTGGGGCCTGCTGTTGTCGCTGTACTCGGGGGAGCGGTCGGTGCTGTTCGGCACCACGATCTCCGGGCGGCCGGCCGAGCTGCCGGGCGTGGAGTCGATGATCGGGCTGTTCATCAACACCGTGCCGACGCGGGTCGACGTCGGCGACGAGCCCGTGGGCGAATGGCTGCGGCGGTTGCAGGACGAGCAGAGCGAGGCCCGGGACAACGGGTTCATCCAGGTCGGCGGCCAGTTCGACAGCATGGTGGTGTTCGAGAACTACCCGATCAGCGAACCCGGGGTCTCGGGGGCGCCGCGGGTGCTGTCGGTCGAGTCGGGGGATGTCACCAACTTCCCGCTGTGCCTGCGGGCGTCGATGGACGCCGAGCTCACGCTCGATCTTGGCTACGACCCGGCGCTGTTCGACGCGGAAACTGCCGTTGACCTGCTGGAACGCGTCGGGAAGTTGATCAGCGGGTTGGGGGCGGATTTGAGCGCCCCCGTATCAAGCCTACCGTGGTTGGGCGGGGACGAGCTGCGGAGCATGATCGACGAGGCGGCTGGCGGGCACGGAAACGTGCCAGCTGCTAGCATCCCGGCGCTGTTCGCCCAGCAGGTGGCTGCTGCACCGTCGGCAGTGGCGGTGACCTGCGGCGATACGTCGCTGACCTACGCGGAGCTGGACGGGCGGGCCAACCACCTGGCCCATCGGCTGCGGGCGATGGGGGTACGGGCCGAGGACCGGGTTGCGCTGCTGCTGGAGCCGTCGATCGAGCACGTGATCGCGGAGCTGGCGGTCCTCAAGACGGGCGCGGCCTATGTGCCGCTGGACGTCCGCGCGCCGGAGGAGCGGCGGCGGGCGATCGCGGGGGACAGCCTGGTGATCGGCCAAGAGATGATCACCGACGACATGGCGGCCACCGCCCCGGACGTCGAGACGCACCCGGACAACCTGGCCTACGTCATGTACACGTCGGGCTCGACGGGCACGCCGAAGGGCGTGGCGGTCCGGCACCGCGACGTGGTGGCGCTGGTGCACGACAGCCGGTTCGACCGAGGCCACGAGAAGGTGCTGGCGCACTCGCCGCTGGCCTTCGACGCCTCCACGTACGAGCTGTGGGTGCCGCTGCTGCGCGGCGGCGAGGTCGTGCTCACCGGCCAGCCGGACCTTACGGTCGAAGACCTGCGCCGCGCGATCGCCGACCACGGCGTCACCGGTCTGTGGCTGACGGCTGGTCTGTTCCGTCTCATCGCGATGCAAGACCCTCAGTGCCTTTTGGGTCTTACCGAGGTCTGGACGGGTGGCGACATCGTGCCGGCCAACGCGGTCCGGGGCGTGCTGGCGGCCTGCCCAGGGATCGCGGTGGTCGACGGTTACGGCCCGACCGAGACCACGACTTTCGCGACGTCGCACCGCATGACCGGCCAGGTCCCGGACTCGGTGCCGATCGGCCGGCCACTGGACAACATGCGCACCTACGTCCTCGACGCCAACCTGAGGCCGGTGCCGAACGGCGCGCCGGGGGAGCTGTGCATCGCCGGGGCCGGCCTGGCCCGCGGCTACCACGACCAGCCCGGCCTGACGGCGGACCGGTTCGTGGCCGACCCGTTCGAGGCGGGACAGCGCATGTACCGCACCGGCGACATCGTCCGGCGGGTCGGCGGCGAGCTGGAGTTCCTCGGCCGCGCCGACGACCAGGTCAAGATCCGCGGCTTCCGGATCGAGCTCGGCGAGATCGAGACGGCGCTGACCGCGCAGCCGGACGTCGAGCAGGCGGTGGTGATCGTCCGCGACAAGCGGCTGATCGCCTACGTGGTCGGCATGGTCGACCTGGCCGCGCTGCGGACGGTGCTGCCGGAGTACATGGTGCCGGCGACTGTGGTGACGCTGGATGAACTCCCGTTGAGCCGCAACGGAAAGGTCGACCGCCGCGCGCTGCCGGAGCCGCCGTCCGTCGACGCCGACTTCGTCGCGCCGCGCACCGAGCTGGAGGCGACCGTCGCCGGCATCTGGGCCGAGCTGCTCAACCAGCCCAAGGTCGGCATCGACGACAACTTCTTCGAGCTCGGCGGCGACTCCATCCTGAGCATCCGGCTGGTGTCGCGGCTGCTGGCCGACTGTGGCGTGTCGATCTCGCCGCGGGCGTTGTTCACCCACCCGACGGTGGCCGAACTCGTCGGCACGTTCGCCGGTATCGAGGAAATCCCGACAGCGCAACGGGATCTGCCACTGCCGCAGTCGTACAACCAGCAGCGGCTGTGGTTCCTGGACAGCTTCAACCCTGGCGGCGACGAGTACGTCACCAAGCTGGCGATGAGGCTGCGCGGGCCGCTGGACGCCGACCGGCTGGCCGACGCGTTCACCGAGGTCGTGGCCCGGCACGAGGCGCTGCGCACGACCTTCGACGACGGCGTGCAGATCGTGCACCCGCCGCACGAGGTGACCTTCAACGACGCGAGGCCGTTCGACCTGCGTCGAGGCCCGCTGATCCGGCCGCGCCTGGAGCGGGTGACCGACGACGAGCACGTGCTCACGCTGGAGATCCACCACATCGTCACCGACGGCTGGTCCAACGGCGTCATCCTGGACGAGCTGATGGCCTGCTACCGCGGCGAGGACCCGGCCCGGCCGAAGATCCAGTACGCGGACTTCGCCGCCTGGCAGCGAAATCGCGACCTCGAAGGCCAGCTGGCCTACTGGACCGAGACGCTGGCCGAGCTCCCGGCAGCCGACCTGCCCACCGACCGGCCCCGCCCGGCGGTCCGCACCACGACCGGTGCCGTGCACGAGGCTGTTGTCCCGCAACGGATTGCCACCCGGCTACGGCAGATCAGCCGCCGGCACGAGACGACGCTGTTCACCACGTTGGCCGCCGCCTGCAACATCCTGCTGTCCCGGTGGACGGGCCAGCGGGACGTGACCGTCGGCACCGTCACCAACGGCCGCGACCGGGCTGAACTGGAGCGGGTGGTCGGCTTCTTCGTCAACACCCTGGTCCTGCGCTCGACCGTCGACGGCACCTTCGACGACTACCTCGACACCGTGCGGCGCAACGTCCAGGATGCCTTCAGCCACCAGGACGTTCCGTTCGAACGGGTCGTCGACGCCGTGCAGCCGCAGCGCGATCCCAGCCGCACGCCGCTGTTCCAGGTGATGGTCGTGCTGCAGAACGCGCCGCAGGCCACGCCGCGGCTGCCGGGCGTCGAGATCGAGGACGTCGTGCTGCCGCTGACGACCGCGAACTTCGACGTGACCATCGAGTTCCAGGAGCAGGACGGCGGTCTGCTGGTCGCCGTCACCTACAACGCCGACCTGTTCGAGGCCGACACCATCGCCCGGCTCACCGAGCACCTGGGCATCCTGCTCGACGGCATCGCCGCCGAGCCGTCGGCCAAGATCGCCGAGCTGCCACTGCTGACCGCCGGCGAACTCCAGAACCTGGCCGCCTGGAACAACTCCACCGTCGCCACCAAGCCGTCCACGTTGGCCGAGTTGGTGGAAGACCAGGTCGTCCGGACACCTAACGCCCTGGCCGTTACCGGGGCCGAGAGCGTCACCTACGCGGAGCTCAACGCCCGCGCGAACGCCTTGGCCCGCACCCTGATCGAACGCGGCGCCGGCCCGGAGAAGATCATCGCTCTGGCCCTGCCGCGGTCCGTGCAGATCGTCATCGCCCAACTGGCGGTGGCCAAAGCCGGCGCCGCGTTCCTGCCCGTCGACCCGACCTACCCGGTCGAGCGCATCGCCTACATGCTGGCCGACGCCAAGCCGCACCTCGTTGTCACGCAACGAGACCTGGCTCCGGACACCGACATCCCGGTGCTGCTCATCGACGAATTCACTGCACTCGATGAGACCAACCCGACGGGCCCGCGCCGGATCGACCAGCCGGCCTACGTGATCTACACCTCCGGCTCGACCGGCCGCCCCAAGGGGGTCGTCGTCACCCACACCGGCCTGGCCAGCTTCGCCGCGGCTGAGGCGACGCACTTCCAGATCCGGCCCGGCGACCGGGTGCTGGCGTTCTCCTCGCCCAGCTTCGACGCCTCGATCCTGGAGCTCTGCCTGGCCCTGCCGTCCGGGGCGACGCTGGTCGTCCCGCCGTCCGGGCCACTGCTCGGCGACCAGCTGGCCGAGCTGCTCCACGAACACCGGATCACGCACGCCCTGATCCCGCCGGCCGCGCTCGGCACGCTGCCGGACGTCGCGTTGCCGCACTTCACCACC
>DATJJB010000055.1:0-17310 GCA_035492655.1 Kutzneria sp.
CGGCGCGATACAGCTCCTGGGCTTCTTCGGCCCGTTCGCGCCACTCGGCGTAGACGGCCAGGGTGACCAGCGCGTCGACCGCGACATCGTCGGCCCCGACCTGGACCGCCTCGTCCCGGGCCTGCTCGGCCAGCCGCTCCAGCTCGTCGATGTCCAGTCCGGCGGAGCCGTACCAGGCCCATTCCCGCGCCCGCAGCGCGATGATCTTCGCGCGGGTGACGCTCGGCGGCCGGTCTTCGACCAGGTCCCAAGCCTCCGCGACGGCAGCGGCGATCTCCGCCGACGCCGTCTCCAACGGGATCAGGGTCAGCACCAACTGGTGTCGGGCCTCCGCACCGGTCTCGGGGTCCTCGGCCAGGCCGATCGCGGAGCGGGCATAGGCCACGGCCCGGTCGGAGTCGCCGGCGGCCTGGGCCATGCGGGAAGCCAAGCGCTGCAACGAATACTCGGTCACGCCTGGATCGGCGACCGTGCCGAACAACTGCAACGCCTGCTCCACGTGGTGCAGGGCCTCGGCGGGGGCGCGTAGCTCCACGGCTTCCTCGGCGGCTTGCACCGACGCCCGGAAAGCCGTTGGCAGATCATGGCTCTGTAGGGCGTGATACGCCAACGAAGCGGGTGAAGTAACCACGCGGGCGTACTGGGAATGCAGTCGAACCCGTTCGCCGGGAAGGAGATCCTCGTACACGGCCTCGCGGAGCAATGCGTGCCGGAAGGCGTAGCCGCGCGCGGCGGTGACGAGGACGTTGTGCTGCACGGCTTCCCGGAGTGCCTCGTCGAGATCGGGGAGCTCGGCGACGGCCTGTAGCACGGAATGCTCGACCTCGCCGCCGGCCCCGGACGCGGCGCGGACGATGCGACGGGCGTCAGAGCCCAGGCGTTCCACCCGGGTCAGCAGGAGATCCGACAGGCCGGCGGGCACAGCGGTGTCGTACGCGGCGATGAGCTCCTCGCAGAAGAAGGCATTGCCCTGCGAGCGGACGGCGATGCCCCGCAGCGTCTCGTCGCCCAGCCCGCCGTCCGACAGGGCCGACACGAAGGCCATCGCGTCGGCCCGGTCGAACGGCAGCAGATCGATACGTTCCACAGTGGACAAGCGGCCCAGCTCGGTCAGCAAGGGCCGCAACGGATGCCGGCGGTGCAGGTCGTCCACCCGGTAGGTGGCCACCACCAGCAGCCGCTGCCGGTTGAGCCGGGAAACCAGGAACAGCAACAGGTCCCGGGTCGCGGCGTCGGCCCAGTGCAGATCCTCCAACGCCAGCAGCACACACGAATCAGCCGACAGCTCAGCCAACTCGGTGTGCACGGCCTCGAACAGCCGCAGCTGCTCCATGGCGTCGTCCAGCCGGGAGGCGCCGGACTCGGGCAACCGGCCCAGCGCCTCCACGAACGGCAGGTACGGCAGGCCGGCGCGCTCCACGTCGAGGCACCGGCCGGTCAACACCTTCACCCCGGCGGCAACGGCCCGTGCGGTCAGCTCGGCGAGCAGCCGCGACTTGCCGACGCCGGCGTCACCGGCCAGCAGCACCGCCCCGGCTCGCCTGTCCGCCGCGGCGGACAGCGCCGACTCCAGTGCCGCCAGCTCCATGCGACGGCCGACGAGCGGAATCCCCGACCCGATACGCGGCACATCGCATGGTTGCACACCATCACCGGGTCTGCGGCTGGTTGGCCCGCTTCCACCAGCGCCGACGCCGCCCGCCGCGCGCCGCCCGGGCCAGCTCGGCGGCCTGCCGCTGCGCCTTCTGCTGCTCGACCACGAACTGGTAGTTGGTCTGCCACATGACGAACCTCCCCTTTCGGCCACCCTGAGGTTCGGTCTGAGGCACCCCCGCGCACATTGGGCAGTCACGTCGTTCCGGCTGCCGCGGCGGTAAGGCGGAACTGAGGGGTCGGCGTAAGTCGGGCATACCCGGCGCGCGACCTTGACGACTGATCACTCGCGGTGAAATCCTTGTAAGGAAACCTTCTTTACGACCTCGAGCAGCAGCGCGTCGGGCTGCTGCTCCAGGACGGTGTCGCCACCCTAGGCTGCACCCCATGTCGGCGACGCGGTTGTTGGTCTTGGGGGTGGTGCGCGGCTACGGGCGCGCGCACGGCTACCTGATCGGCAACGACCTGATGTCGTGGGGCGCGGAGGACTGGGCCAACGTCAAGTGGGGCTCGATCTACCACGCGTTGAAGCACGGCGTGAAGGCCGGCTTCCTGCGTGAGGACTGGCCGGTGCCGGGCCGTACCGACTACGAGCTCACCGAGAAGGGCGAGTTCGAGTTCAAGCGGCTGCTGGCCGACGCCCTGCGCAAGCCGGACCCGCGACCGGACATGCTGGCCGCGGGCCTGGCGATGCTGCCGGCGCTGACCAGGGGTGAGGCGATCTCCCTGCTGGAGGCGCGGATGGCGGCCATGGAGGCGATCCGCGCGGAGGCCGACGGCCAGTTGACGGGCTGGCAGGAGCCGCCACACGTGCGCGAGCTGTACCGGCTGCGCGCCACGGCCGCCGCCGACGACCTGGCCTGGACCAGGGGATTGATCGAGCGGCTGGACCGCGGCATGTACGCCATGGCCGGCGACCCGGACACGGTCGGCCGGGCCGGCAGCTGGCCGCACCCGGCCTGAACCTTATTCAAGTTTGCATACCCGAGCGCGTTGGGTGCACACTGGCAGCGCTGGTATTCAAGTTTTAGTACCGGACCGGGGGGACGAATGGCAGTGCTCGTCGACAGGCTGCGCAAGCGGTTCGGGGACAAGATCGCGCTGGACGGCTTTGACCTGCATGTTCCGGCCGGCACGGTGTGCGGGCTGCTCGGGCCCAACGGTGCCGGCAAGACCACACTGGTCCGAATACTGAGCACTTTGCTGACATGCGACGGCGGACGGGCCGAGGTCGCCGGCTTCGACGTCGCGACCCGAGCCATGCAGGTCAGACGGCGAATCGGGCTGGTCGGCCAGCACGCCGCCGTCGACGAGGTGCTCAGCGGCCGGCAGAACCTGGAGCTGTTCGGCCGGCTCTACCACCTGAGCGCGGCGGCCGCCCGCGCCCGAGCGACCGAGCTGCTCGACCGGTTCGGGCTGGCCGACACCGGGAACAAGGCCGTCAAGCAGTACTCCGGCGGCATGCGGCGGCGGCTCGACCTGGCCGCCGGCATGATCCTCGCGCCCGAGGTGCTGTTCCTGGACGAGCCCACCACCGGGCTGGATCCCCGTGGCCGCAACGAGGTCTGGGCCGCGGTGCGGTCGCTGGTGGCCGACGGCACGACCGTGCTGCTGACCACCCAGTACCTGGACGAGGCCGATCAGCTGGCCGACCAGATCGCCGTCATCGATGCCGGGCGGGTGATCGCCGGCGGTAGCCCGGCCCAGCTCAAGTCCCGGATCGGCGGCGACCGGATCGAGGTGGTCGTGCACGACGCCGGCGATCTTGGCCCGGCCGCCGAACTCCTGCACAAGATCGCCGCCGTCGAACCGGAAAAGGACGTCGACCTGCGTCGGCTCAGCGCCCCGGTGCGGGACCGCGTCGCCGCGCTGACCGAGACCGTGCGGGCCCTGGACGCCGCCGGCGTGCCGGTCGAGGACATCGCCCTGCGGCGACCCACCCTCGACGACGTGTTCCTGACCCTGACCGATGGAAAGGTGTCCGCGTGAGCAGCCTCCGGTGGGCCGTCGCCGACGGCTGGACGATGACCCGGCGCGACCTGGCGCACTGGGTCCGGCAGCCGGCGCCGGTCGTGGTCAGCCTGCTGTTCCCGATCCTGCTCGTGCTGATGTTCGGCTACCTGCTCGGCGGGGCCATCGCCGTGCCGGGCGGTGGCGACTACCGCGAGTTCCTGCTGCCGGGCATGTTCGTGATGACCATGGGCTTCGGCGTCGAGGGCACCATGCTCGCCGTCACCACGGACGCCTCCCGTGGCGTCACCGACCGGTTCCGGTCGATACCGATGGCGCCGTCGGCCGTGGTGGTCGGCCGCTGCGGCGCTGACATGCTGAACTCCGCGCTGGTCCTGGTCGTGATGGCGGCCTGCGGGCTGGCCGTCGGCTGGCGGCCGCACGGCGGTCTCGGCGCGACGTTGGCGGCGTTCGGCCTGCTGCTCCTGCTCCGGTTCGCCTTCCTCTGGGTCGGCATCTTCCTGGGGCTCGCGGTGGCCAACCCGGGCGCGGTGACGCTGGTGCAGGTGCTGGTGTGGCCGATCAGCTTCCTGTCCAACATCTTCGTCGCGCCGGACACCATGCCGAGCTGGCTGGGCGCGATCGCCACCTGGAACCCGCTGTCGGTGACCGCGGCCGCCACCCGCGAGCTGTACGGCAGTCCCGGCGCGGCCGCCGGGTGGCTGGGCGTGGCGGTGGTATGGCCGCTGCTCCTGGTGGCTGTGTTCTTCCCGCTGTCGGTACGAGCGTTTCGGAGGTTGAGCCGATAGTGGACGAACTGACCCGCTGTCCCGTCGTGTTCGAGCCCGCGGATCCGCCGCGATTGGGCAGAATGGCCTTCTGGGGCGCCGAGCTCCCCACGGGGATGGGGGAGCTCGGCGCTCTGGACGTCGTCGAGGCCAAGGACGGCGAGGTGCGGGTGCGCACCGTGCCGGCGTTGCGGCTGCCGGTCACCGACGCGGTGCCGCTGCTCAGCCGGGCCCGTCGCGACCGCCGGGCCCATCCGGCCACCGCGTTCTGGGGTGCGGCCACCGTGGTCGCGCTCCAGCTGGTCGCCCGCGGCCGGCTGCGGCCGACGGTCTCACCCGGCGACTACGACGCGTGGCGGGTCGGGCCGCTGGAGCCGGCCGACGAGAACCGGATCGGCGAGCTGGTCGCGGCCATGCCGGCCGAGGCCAGGGCCGTGCCGGTGCCGGACCGGCGGCCGCTGGCCCTGCCCGACGCCCGGCTGCTGGTCGAGGGCTTCCTCGACGCCATCGCCGACGGCCTGCCGCGCGGCGGCAGCGAGGCCGCCTTCCTGGCGTCCACACCCCAGCGCGTGCCGGAGCTGCGGGCCTGGGCCGACGGCGTCAGCGTGTCGCTGCGGATCGAGTTCGACAACCGGTTCCGGGCCGTCGTGCAGCTGCACAGCCTGTCCGATCCTGGCGTGGTCAGCGACGCCGCCGAGGTGTGGGCCGGCGCCGGCCGAGCCCGCGCCCAGTCCCAGGCGCTGGTCGTGCTGCGCCGCGCCGCCCGGGTCTGGCCGGCGTTGAACTCGTTGCTGCACAAGGAGATCCCTGACGAGATCATTCTTCTGGACGACGAGGTGCGGCAGTTGCTGGCCGGTGCGGCCGACCGGCTGGCGGCCAAGGGCGTGCCCGTGCACTGGCCCAAGGAGCTGGCCCGGCAGCTGGTCACCCGGGTCGCCATCGGCGGCGGCGCGCCGCCCCGGGATCTGCCCGGTTTCCTCGGCGGCGGCGAGGCGCTGCGCTTCGACTGGCAGGTCGCGCTTGGCGACGACCCGCTGACCAAGGACGAGCTGGAGCAGCTGGCCCAGGCCCACCGGCCGATCGTGCTGCTGCGCGAGCAGTGGCAGCTGGTCGACGCCGACCTGGCCCGTCGCGTGCGGCAGCGGGAGCTCACGCCGCTGAACCCGTTGGCCGCGTTGGGACTCGCGCTGACCGGGGCGGCCGAGATCGACGGCGAACAGATCGAGGTCGTCGCCGACGGCTGGCTGGCCGCGCTGCGGGACCGGATCGCCGACGCCGAGGGCGGGGCCGAGCTGCTGGCCCAACCGCCGGCGTTGCGGGCGACGCTGCGCGACTACCAGCTGCGGGGCCTGCGCTGGCTGGCCCGCATGACCTCGCTCGGCCTGGGCTGCTGCCTGGCCGACGACATGGGCCTGGGCAAGACGATCACCGTGATCGCCCTGCACCTGCATCGTCACCTCGATGGGGCCGCCGGTCCGACGCTGGTGGTGTGCCCGGCTTCGCTGCTGGGCAACTGGGAACGGGAGATCCGGCGGTTCGCGCCCGGCGTGCCGGTCCGCCGTTTCCACGGCTCGGCCCGCGACCTGTCCGGTGTCGACGGTTTCGTGCTCACCACGTACGGCACGATGCGTCGGGACGCGGCCGAACTTGGCGCGGTGTCATGGGATCTGGTGGTGGCCGACGAGGCACAGCACGTCAAGAACGCCCGGTCGGCCACTGCGAAAGCCTTGCGTACCATCGGAAACGGCGTTCGGGTGGCGTTGACCGGCACGCCGGTCGAGAACACCCTGTCCGAGCTGTGGGCCATTCTGGACTGGGCCACGCCCGGTTTGCTCGGCTCGCAGGCCGGATTCCGGCGGCGGTGGGCCAAGCCCATCGAGGCCGACAAGGACGAGGAGGCCGCGCGCCGGCTGGCCCGACTGCTCCGGCCGTTCCTGTTGCGGCGCAGCAAGTCCGATCCCGGCATCGCGCCCGAGCTGCCGGCCAAGACCGAGACCGACCAGCTCGTGCCGCTCACCCGGGAACAGGCCGGGCTGTACGAGGCCGTGGTGCGCGAGGTGCTGGCCGAGATCGCCCAGAGCGACGGCATCGCCCGCCGCGGCCTGATCCTCAAGCTGCTGACCTCGCTCAAGCAGATCTGCAACCACCCGGCCCAGTACCTCAAGCAGGGCGACGCCCGGCTGACCGGCCGGTCCGGCAAACTCGCCCTGCTCGACGAGCTGGTCGAGACCATCGTCGCCGAGGACCATGCCGTGCTGGTGTTCACCCAGTACGTGGCCATGGCCGAGTTGCTGGCCCGGCACCTGGCCGAGCGCGGCCTGCCCACCCAGTTCCTGCACGGCGGCACGCCCGTGGCCAAGCGCGAGGAGATGGTGCAGCGGTTCCAGGACGGTGAAGTGCCGATCTTCCTCATCTCGCTCAAGGCCGGCGGCACCGGCCTCAACCTGACCCGGGCCGACCATGTCGTGCACTACGACCGCTGGTGGAATCCGGCCGTCGAGGACCAGGCCACCGACCGGGCGTACCGGATCGGGCAGACCCGGCCCGTGCAGGTGCACCGGCTGATGACCGAGGGCACCATCGAGGACCGCATCGCCGCCATGCTCGACACCAAACGGGCCCTGGCCGACGCCGTGCTCACCGGCGGCGAGGCAGCGCTCACCGAGCTCTCCGACGGTGAGTTGGCGGATCTGGTGGCGCTGCGATGACCGAGGCTCGCGGGTTTCCCGCCTTTCCCGCTCGCAGCCGGCGGCGGCTGCACACGTGGTGGGGCGGCGCCTGGATCCAGGCCATGGAGGACACGGCCGTCGACAGCGGCCTGACTCGGCGCGGCCGGCGCATTGCCGCTGATGGCCGGATCGGGCCGATCACTGTCAGCCCCGGCCGCGTCGCCGCGGTGATCGACGGGTCCTCTCGCACGACCATCGCGGTGGAGCCGTTGTCGGACAACGCCTGGTCTGCGCTGGTGGCCGAGGCGTCCGTCCAATCCGGACACCTCGCCGCCCTGCTCGATTCCTTCCTGCCCGACGCGCTCAGCGGCCTGGTGCCCGGTGTCGGCGACCTCGACACCCACTGCGGCTGCGACGACTGGGGCAATCCCTGCCAGCATGCCGCGGCCCTCTGCTACCAAACCGCCTGGCATCTCGATGCCGACCCCGCGCTCCTGCTGATCCTGCGCGGCCGATCACTGGAGGAACTGACCACCGCCATCACGCGGCATCACGCCAATCCACCCGCGTGCCTCGCCGACGCCGAGGACGCACCCGTCACGGCCGTGGAAGCCTTTGCCCGACCCGTGCCGCCGCTGCCCGAACCACCACCGCCCGCAACCGGGGAGCTGCACCTCCTCGACATCGAGCCGCCGCCAGGTATTGACGCCGGCGTCCTGCACGGTGCGGCCGCCACCGCTGTCGCCCGGGCCCGGAACCTGTTGGGAGGCAGCTAGCTCCACCGGTCCGCCGTGACAGTTGTCATGGCCGGGTCCTGACAGGTGTGCCAGGGCTCGACCGCCCGGCGGCGACAGGCTGTCAGGCATGGACAGCACAGACACCGTCACCCGGGGCGCCGCGGTCGGCCTCCGC
The DNA here is from genome assembly GCA_035492655.1 of Kutzneria sp. GTDB lineage: Bacteria > Actinomycetota > Actinomycetes > Mycobacteriales > Pseudonocardiaceae > Kutzneria. The sequence goes on from DATJJB010000055.1 coordinate 7,973, forward strand.
GGACTGGTCAAGCACTTCGGGGACGTGCACGCCGTCGACGGGGTGGACGTGACGATCGCGCCGGGGGAGGTCGTGGCGCTGCTCGGGCCGAACGGGGCCGGCAAGTCGACGACGATCGACATGCTGTTGGGCCTGGCCGAGCCGACCCGGGGCTCGGTGTCGGTGTTCGGGCAGGCGCCGCGGGCGGCGGTGGCCGCCGGGCTGGTCGGGGCGATGCTCCAGTCCGGCGGTCTGCTGGACGACGCGACGGTGGCCGAGACGGTGGCGCTGTTCCGGGCGATGTACCCGAAACCGTTGCCGCTCAAGGAAGTCCTGACCCGTGCCGGGCTGGCCGAGCTGGCCGGGCGCAAGGTCGGGGCGCTGTCCGGCGGCGAGAAGCAGCGAGTCCGGTTCGCGGTGGCGCTGGTCAGCGACCCGGACCTGCTGGTGCTGGACGAGCCGACGGTGGCCATGGACGTCGAGGCCCGCCGCGAGTTCTGGACGGCCATGCGCTCCTACACCGACACCGGTCGCACGGTCGTGTTCGCGACCCACTACCTGGCCGAGGCCGAGGACTACGCGGACCGGGTGGTGCTGCTGCGGGCCGGCCGGGTCGTCGCCGACGGCTCGGTGAGCCAGGTCCGCTCGCTCGCCGCCGGCCGGGTGATCACGGCGAAGATCGCGAACGCCGACGAGGCGGCGCTGGCCGCGCTGCCCGGCGTCACCTCGGTGCTGCTCCGCGGCGAGGCCGCCGAGCTGGCCTGCGCGGATTCCGACATGGCGCTGCGCGAACTGCTCAACCGCCATCCCCAAGCCCGTGACATCGAGGTTCGCGGCGCCGGCCTCGAAGCCGCGTTCGTCACGCTGACCAGGCAGGAGGCCGCCTGATGGGCGCGCTGTTGACGTTCGAGGTGCGCCGGCTGGTCCGCTCACCCCGGTTCTTCATCTTCACGATCGCGTTCCCGCTGGCGATGTTCCTGGCGTTCAGCGCGGCGTACGGCAACGCCGACCCGGAGGCCGTCACCTTCCTGATGGTGAGCATGGCGGCCTTCGGCGCGGTCGCCGCGTCCATCAGCACCGGCGCCCGCGCCGCGATCGAGCGCCAGGTCGGCTGGAACCGCCAGCTCCGGCTAACACCATTGGGCGGTGGGCAGTACCTGGTGTCCAAGGTCGTCGCGGCCATGCTGGTCGCGCTGCCGAGCATGCTGCTGGTGTACGCCGCCGGCATCCTGCTCGAGGGCGTCAGCCTGGGCTCGGGCACGTGGCTGCAACTGATCGTCTTCTGCTGGCTGGGCGTGCTGCCGACGGCCGTGCTCGGCCTGCTCGTCGGCCTGCTGGCGACCGGCGACTCGGCCCAGGCGATGAGCTCGGTGTTGATGATGGCGCTGAGCATGCTCGGCGGCCTGCTGCTGCCGCTGACCACGCTGCCGGCCGTGATGACCTACATCGCCAAGGCCCTGCCGAGCTACTGGCTGGCGGAGTTCGGACACGATGCCTTGGCAGGCAACGCGATCAGCGTCCAGGGCGTACTCACGATGACGGTCTGGGTCGCGGTGGCGGGGGCGCTGGTCGCGCTCCGCTACCGACGGGACGCCGCCCGCGGCTGAGCGGTGGCTCGCGGGCCAGAGGGGAGCCCACGAGCCACCGATCAGGCGGAACAGGTTTCGTTACCGGGGCAGCTGCGCAGCAATCGCACCTGAGGGGGCGCCGTGATCCGCGACGGCGCCCTCTTCGCGCCGCCCGGCCACTGGATGGACACCGCGATCGAGGACGAGTTGTTGTCGTAGTTCTTCTCGATCAGTGTGCGGTCCGGGTTCACCGTGTTGACCACGTCGTACACCCCGGAGGCCACCGACGTGAGGTCCAGCCACTGGAAGTCCACGTTGTACCGGTAGTCGTCGCCGCTGCCGACGGAGATGCCCTCGGTGACGTCGGTGGCCTGCGGCTGCTCGTGCCCGCACATGTTGTAGATCAGGAACTGGTGCAGCTTGGCCTCGGGCTCGTCGTCGTCGTGCACCCGGTGTTGCAGCGACGCCTTGTCCGGCACGTCGTAGCGGTCGCCGAGGCAGAAGCCGTTCTTGCGGTCCGACACCACCGCGCTGCCGCTCAGCGTGCGCAGCTGGAACCGCTCGAAGTTCAGCAGGTGCCAGTGCATGTGCGCCGGGGCCGGCTCGTAGTACGTGCTGGTGCCGGACGACTTCTGGGCCGTGCGGAACGAGTCCGGGATCGAGCCGTGTTCGCCGTTCTGGAACGCCTGTCGCACCGCCATCGTCGGGAACACGGCGCTGTCCCGGTGCGCGTAGAACAGCAGCGGGCCGTCGCCGATGTTCTCTTCCGAGGAGGTGAACCGCAGCCGCACCGCCTTGATGTCACCGGCGGTGACGCAGGGGGCGTTGGGCGCGTTGACGTCCGTGACCATGCAGACGTCCCAGTCCTTGCAGTCCATCGGGTTGCCGCGGTGCGAGCCCGCGCACCCGACCGGCGCCTGGCGCAGGTCGGGCAGCAGCATCGGGGCCGCCGCCTCGGCCGGGGCCGTCGTCGCCATGAGCGCCAGAACTCCCGCCACCGCAAGGAACCGCGCAGTCGTCATGAGCCCCAACCTAGCCAGCGGGTCGCCGACTCGATCGGGTGATCTCCGGTGTGACGGTGCGTGGATGCCCTTAACCTCGGCGGGTGTCGACTGCTGCCACCGAACCCGTCACCGCCCCGCTTCCGTCCCTTCAGGACGCTCGCGTCGTCGCGGCGCCCGCGCTCCGTGAGGCCGCGCTCGTGCTGGACGCCATCGCCGCCGTCGTGTCCAAGGCCGACGCGGACACCGCCGCCCGCATCCGCCAGGTCGTCACCGACCTGGAAGCCGGCGACCGGATCGACCGTCCCTGCTGCGACAACCCCTGGAAGCCCACCCTCACCACCGCCCTCACCCGCTGACCCCGACGTTCGGAAGGGACCATTCCTCCACTCGGAGTGGAGGAATGGTCCCTTCCTAACTTCACGACGTGGCTGAAGGGGCTATCGCCAGCTGGGGAGCCAGAGTTCGGCTTGCCATTGGGCGGCGCTGATGGGGTCGCCGTTGAGGATGGGCCACAGCCAGACGAAGTTGGCCACCACCAGACCGGTGTAGATGGCCACCACCAGTAGCCCGGTGCCACGGCGCTCGGCCCCGGCCTTCGCCCGGCCGAGGATGTCGCCGCAGGCCAACACCAGGCCCAGCACCAGGAACGGCGCCATCGGCGTGACGTAGAAGAAGAACATCTGCCGGTCGATGTTGACGAACCACGGCAGCAGGCCGGCCATGTAGCCGACCATCACGGCGGCGTGGCGCCAGTCGAACTTGACGATGGCCCGCCACAGCGACCAACCGATCATCGGGAAGGCCAGCCACCACATGGCCGGCGTGCCGACCAGCATCTGCGCGCTCACGCACTCCGACGCGCCGCAGCCGGCGGCCAGCGGGCTGGGCGACTGCTCGATGTAGTACAGCATCGGCCGCAGGCCCATCGGCCACGTCCACGGCTTCGACTCCCACGGATGGGTGCCGACCCCGGGCGCGCCGGTGATCAGGTTGGCGTGGAAGTGCAGCACGTTGCCCTCGTAGAAGAAGAACGACTGCAGGGCGTTGGGCAGCCAGCTGGACACGGCGACCGTGTTGCCGGCGGCGTTGCGGTCCACGCCGGTCTCGCTGCCGAACCAGGCCCACCAGGACGCGAAGTACACCGCCACCGAGATCACCACGATGGCCCACAGCGCCGGCAGCACGTCACGGATGAAGGCGCCGGCCCACGGCCGTTCCACGCCGGCGGCCCGCCGCGCGGTCGCGTCCCAGATCACCGACAGCAGACCGAAGGCGACGATGTAGTAGATGCCGTTCCACTTGACGCCGCAGGCCAGGCCGAGCGAGACGCCGCAGGCGAGACGCCACCACCGGAACCCCAGCCTCGGCCCGAACTCGGACACGTTGACCCAGCCCTCGGAAACCGCGACGGCCAGCCGACCCCGCACCACGTCCCGGTCGACCAGCAGGCAGCCGAAGGCCACGACCACGAACAGCGCGCCGAAGATGTCCAGCATGCCCAGCCGGGACTGCACATGGCTGACGCCGTCGCAGATCAGCAGCACGCCGGCCAGCGCGCCCAACATGGTCGAGCGGGTCAGCCGCCGGCCGATCCGGACGATCAGCAGGATGCAGATGGTGCCGGCGATGGCCGAGGAGAACCGCCAACCCCAGCCGTCGTAGCCGAACAGCCACTCGCCGATGGCGATCAGGTACTTGCCGACCGGCGGGTGCACCACCAGCTCGTAGCCGGGGTTGTCCTCGTAGCCCCCGTTGCGCAGCATCTGCCACGCCTGCGGCACGTAGTGCTTCTCGTCGAACACGGGGGTGCCGCGGTCGGTCGGCCAGCCCAGGTCCCAGAACCTGACGAGACCGCCGAGCAGGGTGACGGTGAGCGTGACAATCCACCCGCGGACGGTGTCCGTCGGTCGCCAGACGGCCAGGCGTTCCAGCGGCCCGGCGGTGGACGGCTGCGCGGCCGGCGGCAGCTCGCCGACGTCCACCACGCCGTCGGGCTCGGGGTCGGTCCGCTCCACGATCGTCGTCACGGGGGTCGATCGTAGGGTGAGTGGCGTGAATACCGTATCGGGCACCGCCGAGGGCCCCGGCCGCCTGCTGTTGGCGGCGACCCCGCTGGGCAACCTCGGCGACGCCACCCGGCGACTGGTGGATGCCCTGGCCACGGCCGATCTGGTGGCCGCGGAGGACACCCGCAAACTGCGGTCGCTGGCCTCCGGTCTCGGCGTCACGCCGGCCGGGAAAATCGTCAGCTTCTACGACGCGGTGGAGCAGGCCCGGCTGCCCGGACTGGTCAAGGCGGTCGCTTCCGGACAAACGGTGCTGCTGGTGACCGACGCCGGCATGCCGAGCGTGTCCGACCCCGGCTACCGCCTGGTCGCCGCCTGCGTGGCCGAGGATCTGCCGATCACCTGCCTGCCCGGCCCGTCGGCGCCGGTCACCGCGCTGGCCCTGTCCGGAGTGCCGGTCGACCGCTTCTGCTTCGACGGCTTCCCACCGCGCAAGCCGGGGGAGCGCCGCAAGTGGCTGGCCACACTGGCCACCGAGACCCGGGCCTGCGTCTTCTTCGAATCACCGCATCGGGTGGCCGCGACCCTGTCCGACGCCGTCGAGGTGCTGGGACCGGACCGCCGCGGCGCGGTCTGCCGGCAGCTGACCAAGTCCGACGAGCAGGTCGAGCGGGGCACCCTGGCCGAGCTGGCCGAGTGGGCCGCCGAGGGCGTCGGCGGCGAGGTGACGGTGGTGTTCGCCGGGGCCGAGCCGGTCGTCGTGGACGTCACCGACGTGGCCGACCTGGTGCCGGCGGTGCAGGCGCGGGTGGCCGCTGGACAACGCCTCAAAGATGTGGTTGCCGAGGTCGCGGCGGCCGCCGGCGTCAGCAAGAAGGCGCTGTACGACAGCGTGGTCGCGGCCAAGAGGTAATGGCCGGGCGCGCACCCGTACCCTTTGTCGCATGAGTGCCTCCGTGCTGACGGCGGTGGCCTGGCCCTACGCCAACGGCCCCCGTCACATCGGCCATGTCTCCGGTATCGGTGTCCCCTCCGACCTGTTCGCCCGCTACATGCGAATGTCGGGTCACGACGTGCTCATGGTCTCCGGCAGCGACGAGCACGGCACGCCGATCCTGGTGCAGGCCGACAAGGAGGGACTGACGCCGCAGCAGACCGCGGACAAGTACCACCGCGTCGTCGCGGAGGACATGCGCGCCCTCGGCGTCACCTACGACCTGTACACGCGCACCACCACGCGCAACCACTACGACGTGGTGCAGCAGATCTTCCTCGCGCTCAACGACAACGGCTACATCCTGCCCAAGACCACGACCGGCGCGGTCAGCCCGTCCACCGGCCGCACCCTGCCCGACCGCTACATCGAGGGCACCTGCCCGATCTGCGGCTACGACGGGGCCCGCGGCGACCAGTGCGACAACTGCGGCAACCAGCTCGACGCCGCCGACCTGATCAACCCCAAGTCGCGGATCAACGGCGAGACGCCCAAGTTCGTCGAGACCGAGCACCTGTTCCTCGACCTGCCGGCGTTCACCAGGACGCTGGGCGAGTGGCTGGCGTCCAAGACCGACTGGCGGCCCAACGTCGTCAACTTCACCAAGAACCTGGTCGACGACATGCGGCCGCGGGCCATCACCCGCGACCTGGACTGGGGCGTGCCGATCCCGCTGGACGGCTGGCGCGACCAGGGCCTCAAGCGGTTCTACGTGTGGTTCGACGCGGTCATCGGCTACTTCTCGGCCAGCGTGGAGTGGGCCCGGCGCAGCGGCGACCCGGACGCGTGGAAGCGCTTCTGGACCGACCCCGAGACGCCGATCGTGCACTTCATGGGCAAGGACAACATCACCTTCCACGCCCAGATCTGGCCGGCGCTGCTGATGGGCCACAACGGGGCCGGCGACAAGGGCGGCCGGCCGGGTCCGTACGGCCCGCTCAACCTGCCCACGGAGATCGCCTCCAGCGAGTTCCTCACCATGAGCGGCTCCAAGTTCTCCACCTCCCGGGGCCGGGTCATCTACGTGCGGGACTTCCTGGCCGAGTTCGGCCCGGACGCGCTGCGCTACTTCATCTCGGCCGCCGGGCCGGAGACCCAGGACGTGGACTTCACCTGGGAGGAGTTCGTCCGGCGGATCAACTTCGAGCTGGCCAACGAGTGGGGCAACCTGGTCAACCGCTCGGTCTCGATGGCGCACAAGAACGTCGGCGCGGTGCCGGCGCCGACCGCGCCCACCCAGGCCGACGATGACCTGTTGGCGCTGTCCAGGGCCGCGTTCGACACCGTGGGCACGCACCTGCGGCACTCCCGGTTCCGCGCCGGCATCGGCGAGGCGATGCGGGTGGTGTCGGCGGCCAACAAGTACCTGTCCGACCAGGAGCCGTGGAAGCTCAAGGACGACCCGGCCCGCCGCGACACGGTGCTGCACACCGCGTTGCAGGTGGTCAAGGACGCCAACACGCTGCTGACGCCGTTCCTGCCGCACTCCGCGCAGAAGATCCACGAGCTGCTCGGCGGCACCGGGCTGTGGGCCTCGCAGCCGGAGATGCGCGAGGTCACCGACCTGGACGACCCGTCCCGCGAGTACCCGGTGCTGACCGGTGACTACACGGCCGAGCAGGCCAAGTGGGAGTCGACGCCGATCGAGGTCGGCGTGCCGCTGAGCAAGCCGACGCCGCTGTTCGCCAAGCTCGACCCGGAGCTGGCGGAGACCGGTCCGGAGTGGGCGCCCGTCGAGAAGTGACTCCTCGCAAGGGAGAGCGGCCGCCGATACCGGAGCGTCTTCCGGTGTCGGCGGTCGACGCCCACACCCACCTGGAAGCCTGTGGCGCCAAGGATTCCGCCGATGTTCGGTCCATGATGGACCGGGCCGAGTCGGCCGGCATCGGGCACGTGATCACCGTCGCCGACGACATGGCCGCCGCCCGCTGGGCCGTCGAAGCGTCCACCTGGGACGACCGGGTTTTCGCCGCGGTGGCGCTGCATCCCACCCGTACCAAGGACTTCGGTGAGTCCGAACGGGACGAGCTGGCCGCGCTGGCCGCGCACCCGCGAGTGGTGGCGATCGGCGAGACCGGGCTCGACTACTACTGGGACTACGCTCCGCACGACGCCCAGCAGGACGCTTTCCGTTGGCACATCGAGCTTTCCAAGCGCCTGGGCAAGCCGCTGATGATCCACGACCGGGACGCGCACGAGGACGTGCTGCGCATTCTGGACGAGGAGGGCGCGCCGGACACGGTGGTGTTCCACAGCTTCTCCGGCGATGCGGACATGGCGCGACGCTGCGTCGCCAATGGTTACGTGCTGTCGTTCTCGGGCACGGTCACGTTCCGCAACGCGGAACCGTTGCGGGACGCGGCAATGGTTGTCCCGTTGCAACAGTTGTTGGTGGAGACCGACGCGCCTTTCCTGACGCCCCACCCGTTCCGGGGTCGCCCGAACGAGCCCTACTGTGCGGCGTACACGCTCCGTGCACTGGCTGATCTACGGGGAGTACAGGTCGATGAGTTGGCAACAATTGTCACCGCAACGGTGAACCGAGTCTTCGGCCTGGGCGTATGACCCTCCGTGCGACCAAGATTTCACCCCGTGGTGTGACTGGAGCCACAACAACCCGAGGAATGTTTGCTCACACGCTCGACCTCCGTTACGGTCCCGTGATCGGTGCGTCGGACACGGATGTCCAACCACCGGCCCGCAGTCAGGTCGGCGTTCGTCGGGGACGGCCGGCACCCGCGAGGGAGCCAGCCGGACGGCGTTGGCTACGGGACCGAGCAAGGCAGTCGGAGCACGAGACCCGAGCGAAGCGAGGAGAAGTACCAGCGGCTGATCGGCTAGTGGCGAGACAGCCGCGGAACTCTTCGCGGACCATCGGCTTTTCGGAGGTAACGACCCCGTGACTGGGACCGGTAGGCACCGTAGACCGCGCATGTCCGAGGAAGCACCCACCCAGGTGCAGAGCGCGCAGAGCTTCTGGGCACCCCACACCGGGGTGGCCGTGGCGGAGCGCCAGCCCTCGGCCTGGACCGCCGTGCGGCCGGACCTCGACTGGGACTGGGACTGGGAGGCCGAGCTCGAGTCCACCCGCCAGTTCGTGCCCGGCGGGGCGTACGTCTCCACCCAGGACGTGATGGACGTTCTCGGGCCGGACGCCCAGGACATCCTCAACTCCGTCAACATGGAGCTCGACCAGCTGCTCGAGCTGATGAACGCCAAGACGACCGTCTTGCCGATCATCCGTGACGACGCCGGTCCGCTCACCGAAGGCCTGGCCCAGTGCTGGGAAGAGCTCGAAGAGGGACTTGAGGACCGCAACCTCGTCCCGGAGCCCAAGCGCAAAACGGCCGTCAAGACGGAGCTGGACGCCAAGTCCCCCTGGAAGCGCCGGTTCATCAAGGCCGCCGTGATGGCCACCCTGGTCAGCCTGGCCGGTGGCGGTGCCACCGCGCTGGCCATGGACAAGGCCGTCACGGTCGACGTCGACGGTCACGAGATGACCGTGCACACCTACTCCGGCACCGTCGGCGACGTGCTGGCCAAGCAGGGCCTGACCGCCGGCGCGCACGACTCGCTGATGCCCTCGGCCGGCTCCTCCATCGCCGACGGCGGCAAGATCGTCCTCCAGCGCGGCCGCACCATGACCGTGTCGGTGGACGGCGTCTCCAAGACCCAGTGGGTCAAGTCGCTCACCGTGGCCGACGCGCTGCGCGAGATGGGCGTCAAGACCGACAACGCCAAGCTGTCCGTCGACCCGTCCAAGCAGATCCCGCTCAACGGGATGTCG
>DATJJB010000056.1:0-2008 GCA_035492655.1 Kutzneria sp.
CTCGTCTGTTGCGCGGGAATCCGGCACGCTCACCGTGCTGGCCGCGGCCTCGCTGACCACCTCGTTCAACAAGATCAAGGCCGACTTCGAGTCGGCCCATCCCGGCGTGACGGTCAAGCTCACCTACGACGGTTCGTCCACACTGGTGCAGCAGATCACCAACGGCGTCGCGGCCGACGTGTTCGCCTCGGCCGACCAGGCCAACATGGACAAGGTAACCAAGGCTTCGCTGAACGACGGCGCGCCGCAGCTGTTCGCGCGGAACAAGCTGGAGATCGCCGTTCCGCCCAACAACCCCAAGAACATCGCCTCGTTCGCCGATCTGGCCAAGCCCGGCGTTGTCGTCGTCGTGTGCGCCGACGCGGTGCCGTGTGGCGCGGCGGCGTTGAAGGTCGAGGCGGCCACCGGTGTCCACATCTCGCCGGCCAGCAAGGAAACTGCCGTCACCGGCGTGCTGTCCAAGGTCGAGTCCGGTGACGCCGACGCGGGCCTGGTGTATCTGACCGACGTCAACTCGGCTGGTAGCAAGGTCAAGGGCGTGCCCTTCCCCGAAGCCGACAAGGCGATCAACGACTACCCGATCACCGTGTTGAAGAACGCGCCGCAGTCCGCGCTGGCCAAGGAGTTCGTCGCGTTCGTGCGGGGCGAGCAGGGCCGCAAGGAGCTCAGCGCGGTGGGCTTCCAGCTGCCGTGAGACGGTCCGTGCCGGTCCTGCTCTGGGTGCCGGCGGCAATTGCGCTGGCCCTGGTCGTGCTGCCGGTCATCGGTCTGGTGGCCCGCAGCGACCTCGGCCGGCTGCCGCAGCTGGTGACCAGCCCGACCGCGCTGGAGGCCCTGTGGCTTTCGGTGCGGACGGGCGCGAGCGCCACGCTGCTGTCGTTGCTGCTCGGCGGCCCGCTCGCGGTCGTACTGGCCCGCGGACGGCTGCCGGGTCTCCGGGTGCTGCGGGCGATTGTGTTGCTGCCGCTGGTGCTGCCTCCGGTTGTCGGCGGCCTGGCCTTGCTGTACCTGTTGGGGCGTAACGGCTTCGGTGGTCAGATGTTGGCTCTGTTCGGCTTGCGGCTGCCGTTCACCACGGCCGCCGTGATCATCGCGCAGACGTTCGTCGCCATGCCGTTCCTGGTGATCGGTCTTGAGGGCGCCCTGCGGACCGCCGGCGAGCGCTACGAGGCCGTGGCCGCGACGTTGGGGGCCGCGCCGTGGACCGTGTTCCGTCGGGTCACCGTGCCGTTGTTGTTGCCCGCCCTGGGTTCCTCGCTCGTTCTTGCCTTCGCCCGGTCGTTGGGGGAGTTCGGCGCCACGATCACCTTCGCCGGCAACCTCGAGGGCACCACCCAGACGTTGCCGCTGCTGGTCTACGTGCAGTCAGCGTCCGATGTGGACGCCGCCGTCGCGGTGTCGTTGTTGTTGGTGGTGCTGGCGATCGTCGTCATCGCTGTCGCTCGGCCACGTTCGATCGAGGGCCGCCTGTGAGCCTCGAACTCGACATCACCGTTCGTCGCGACCCCTTCGCCCTGTCCGTGCAGCTTTCCGTTGCCGCCGGCGAGATCGTTGCCGTGCTCGGCCGTAACGGGGCTGGCAAGTCCACGCTGCTCGGGGCATTGGCCGGTCTGCTGCGTCCTGGAGCCGGTCGGATCTCTTTGAGCGGCCGAGTGTTGACCGATGTCGCCGCCGGCGTTCATGTGCCGCCTCACCTGCGGGGCATCGGTCTGCTGGCCCAGGATCCATTGCTGTTCCCGCACATGACCGTGGCTGCCAACGTCGCCTTCGGGCCTCGGTCACGCGGTGTTTCTCGGTCGGCGGCCGGTGAACTCGCGATGCGGTTGTTGTCCGATGTGGACGCTTCGGCGTTCGCTTCCCGTCGTCCGGGCCAGCTTTCCGGCGGCCAGGCTCAGCGTGTCGCTGTCGCCCGTGCACTGGCCGCCGCCCCCGACCTCTTGCTGCTCGACGAACCCCTTGCCGCGCTTGACGTTGATGCTGCTCCCGCGCTGCGCACCATGCTCCGGCG
>DATJJB010000057.1:0-4241 GCA_035492655.1 Kutzneria sp.
GGAATGCGCCCAGTGGCTCGCCGAGGAGACGCCGATCGTCGGTTTCGGGGTGGAGACGGTCGGCACCGACGCGGGACGCGCGGCCGAGCTGGAGCCGATGTTCCCGTGCCACAACCTGCTGCTGGGCGCCGGCAAGTTCGGCCTGACGCAGCTGCGCAACCTCGCCGAGTTGCCGCCGACCGGCGCGGTGCTGGTGGTGTCGCCGCTGCCGATCGTCGGCGGCACCGGCAGCCCGGCTCGCGTGTACGCCTTCGTGGAGCGGTCGTGATCGTCGCCGAAGCCGTCGGGAAGGAACTGGCCGGGCTGGGCGTCGGACCGGTGTTCGGGGTGGTCGGCAGCGGGAACTTCCACGTGACCAATGCCTTGCGGGACAACGGAGTGCCGTTCTACGCCACCCGGCACGAGGGCGCGGCGGCCACCGCGGCCGATGCCTGCGCGCGGATGAGCGGCCGGGTGACGCTGGTGTCGACGCATCAGGGTTGCGGGCTGACGAACGCCATGACCGGCATCGGCGAGGCGGCGAAGAGCCGGACGCCGATGATCGTGCTGGCCGCCGAGTCGCCGGCGGCCGATCCGCTCAACAACTTCCGGGTCGACCAGGACGCGCTGGCCCGCTCGGTCGGGGCGGTGCCGATGCGGATCACCGACCCGGCAACAGCTGTTGTCGACACGGTTCGGGCGCTGCACACCGCCTGGTTCGAGCGGCGCACGGTCGTGCTCAACCTGCCGGTGGACGTGCAGGCGATGGCCGGCGCGGAGGTTGGATCCGTTGCGCTACCAGCATTTCCGCGACCGCCCGAGCCCGATGTCACGGAGTTGACCGCCTTGATCGCCGCGGCCGAACGGCCGGTGTTCATCGCCGGCCGCGGCGGTCGCGGGGCCGCCGCCGAGATCCGGGCCCTGGCCGACGCCTGCGGCGCGCTGCTGGCGACCTCGGCCGTCGCCCACGGGCTGTTCCACGACGATCCTTGGGCCCTGGGCATTTCCGGCGGCTTCTCGTCGCCGCTGGCCGCCGAGCTGATCCGGGACGCCGATCTGCTGGTCGGCTGGGGCTGCGCGCTGAACCGGTGGACCACCCGGCAGGGCAAGCTGATCGGCCCGTCGGCCCGGCTGGCCCAGGTCGACCTGGACGCCGACGCCCTCGGCGCACACCGGCCGATCGACGTCGGCGTGGTCGGCGACTCCGCCGCCACCGCTCGCGCCGTAGTGGCCCAGCTGACCCAGAGGACCGGCTACCGCACGCCTGAAATCCGGACCCGCATTGCTGCCCGGGCCCGCTGGTCGACCGCCGACTTCACCGACTCCTCGACCGCCGAGCTCATCGACCCGCGCACGCTTTCCCTTGAGCTGGACCGAATCCTGCCGGCCGAGCGGATCGTGTCCGTCGACTCCGGCAACTTCATGGGCTATCCCAGCGCCTACCTGGCCGTGCCCGACGAGTTCGGGTTCTGCTTCACGCAGGCGTTCCAGTCCATCGGGCTCGGCCTGGCCACCGCCATCGGCGCCGCGATCGCCCGCCCCGACCGGCTGCCCATCGCCGCGCTGGGCGACGGCGGCTTCCACATGGCCGCCGGCGAGCTCGAAACCGCGGTGCGCCTTGGCCTTCCGCTGGTGGTCATCGTCTACAACGACGCCGCCTACGGGGCCGAGGTGCACCACTTCGCCGGCGACCACAGCACCGTCCGCTTCCCGCCAACCGACATCGCCGCCATCGCCCGCGGCTTCGGCTGCGCCGGCCTCACCGTGCGCACCGTCGACGACCTCAAGCCCGTCCACGACTGGCTCACCGGCCCCCGCGAGACACCGCTGGTGATCGACGCCAAGATCGTCGAGGACGGCGGCTCATGGTGGCTGGCTGAGGCCTTCCACGGTCACTGAGGCCCGGTGGCTACTCCCGCTCCACCCGCCGCAACCCGTCGGCCGGCGTCCACCACTCGACGACCAGCAGCGTGGCCGCCTCGTTCAGCCGGGTGTGCACGACTTCGGCGATGTCGGCCCGGAACTTGTCGCCGTCCGGTCCGCCGGTGACCGGCCCGGCCGACTCGGCCCGGCCGGCGATCTTGGCCTCGCCGGGCCACGACGCCTCCTCGCCGTCGACCGGGTCGACGGTGGCGCTGTGCAGCGCGAACCGGGGGTCGCGGCGCAGGTCGGCCCCCTTGCGGGCGCGGACCATGGAGCCGAAGACCAGCTCGCCGTCCTCGAAGACGACCTCGATGCCGGAGATCCGCGGCGAGCCGTCGGCCCGCAGGGTGGCGATGGTCTTGTGTCGATGCGCGTCGAACAGCGCCCGCACGCGCCGGGCGAACTCGGGCGCGGCCTGCTCGACGTCCCGCCAAGCGGTCATAGGCCCCATGATCGCGTGCGCAGCGGCGCGTCGCCAGTGCTGTCGGCCAGCAGGAACGCCAGCGCGCCGGTCAATGCCGTCACGCCGACGACCACGGCGGCCGCCGCACCGACGCCGATCAGCGGCCCGCTGGCCGCGCCGGCCGCCGCCAGCACGACACCGGCGGTCATCACGACCAGGCACCACAGCGTCTTGCGCACTCGCGGACGAGTCCGCGCCGGCTCCGGGAACAGCCCGCCGAGCTGCCGGAACACGGCGTCGCCGGCCAGCGACCGGTCGAGCCGGGCCAGGCACCGCCGCTGCCGGGCGGACAACGCCTTCGTCCCGTCCATCACGCCTCCCACCACACCGTGTGTCGCACGCTCGGCCCAGCGCCGGCGTCGAACAGACGGCACCGCCGACCCGTCCGGTCAGTCCTCCAGCGGCAGCACGTCGATGATCAGCGCCGCCGGCACCAGGTCGACGGTGCCATCCGTCCGTCGCACCGGAACCCATTGCTCGCTGGTGCCCGGATCCAGCACGGCGGCATCGCTGGTGGTGCCGGTGCGGACGGTGCCGACCGGGTACCGGCTGAGGTCGAAGTACGCGACGACGGTCCCGGCCGGCGGTTCGTGCAGGTCCTCATCCATGCCGTCGGGTACCCCGGCCGCCGCCGGACAATTCCGCCGGGTAGGACACGCGCGTCCACTGACCGACAGGAGTTGTCCGTTCGGGAACGTTCGTCCGTGAAACAAGTCGCACATCCGTCGAGGGAGACAACCTTTTCGGCGGTTCGCACGTATCAACCAGACATGAGCACGCTTTCGCGCCGGCCGGCGCCCGTGCGCCTGGGGGCCATCGCGGCCGCGGCGGTACTCGGTGCGGGTGTCGCCTGTGCGTACACCGTGACGGAACGATCACCGACGGTGCCCCATAACGCCGTGCTCACCAGTGGTAGCGCCGCGCAACGGCCGCGCGTGGTGACGGTGCCCAGCACCACCACGACGACCACGAAGCCGGGGCCGTCGGCGGTGTTGCCGTTCAACGCGAAACTCACGTCGCAGGACATTCCCGTTCCCGGCGGCGGGATACGCAGCGGCGCGTGCAGCGGTTCACTGATTGCCCCGGAATGGGTGGTCACGGCCGGGCATTGCTTTCACGATGTGAATGACACGCGCATCGGCGGCACACCCCAATATCACATGACAGTGACATTGGGAAAGCTCAAGGACAGCGATCCCGGCGGCGAGTCGGCACAGGTCGTCGATGTTCGACAGTCCCCGGTCAACGACCTGGCCGTGGTCAAACTGGACCGGGCCGTCACCGACATAACGCCCTTGGCGTTAGCCAACAAGCCGCCGACCGTCGGCCTGCCGCTCCAGTTCGCCGGCTGGGGCTCCACCTCGCCGACCGTGGTCGCCCCGTCCGATCACCTCAAGCGAGGCCAGTTCCGGGTGGCGGTGCTGCACAACACCGTGCTCGACGCCGAGCCGACCGTGGCCCGCACGGTCGAGAACAGCCCCTGCCCCGACGACTCCGGCGGTCCCTTCTTCGTCTCCTCCGACAACGTGACCGGCACGCTGGTGGCCATCGTCGACAACGGCCCGGCCTGCCCGCAACCCGGCCTGGAGGTCGTCGCACGGGTTGACGTCGTGTTCAACTGGATCCACCAGCAGATCGACCCGCCGCGATGAGCTCGGTCGCGGCCCAGCCGGCCAGCAGCCACATGGCCTCCGCCGAGGGCTGACGTCGCTGGTGAGTAGCATGACCTCGTAAGCAAACACCACCTCGCCGACCAGGTCGGACAGGCCCTTGTCGTGCGTCGCGGCCGGCCTCGGTGCGCAGGATGGCCACCGCGATGTGGCAGAACTTGTCGTGGTCGGGCAGGAAGTCGGGGGCGGCCGGGTCCAGGAAGCCG
>DATJJB010000058.1:0-12388 GCA_035492655.1 Kutzneria sp.
GAAGGTCGAGGCGGCGATGCGCACGCTGCCGCTGGCCGACGGCGACAAGGTGGCGCTGGGCCGGGAATGGCCCTTCTACCAGGACTGCATCCACCACGACCAGGACGACCCGTACTGGAAGGACGAGGACTTCAGCGACACCGTCGGCGAGGTGAAGGTGCCGGTGAGCTCGATCGCCGGCTGGTACGACATCTTCCTGGCCGACCAGCTGCGGGACTACCAGGCGCTGGTGGCCGCCGGCCGGCCGCCGCGGCTGACCATCGGCCCGTGGGCGCACTCCGATCCGCGGGGCATCTCCGCGGCGATCTGGGAGACCGTGCGGTGGGCCGGCCCGCTGGCCCGCGGCGGCAAGCCGGGGTATCGGGCGCCGGTGCGGCTGTTCGTGATGGGCGTCAAGCAGTGGCGGGAGTTCGACCAGTGGCCGCCTGCCGGCTACACCCAGCAGCGCTGGCACCTCCGTGAAGGCAACGCCCTGGGCCAGGAGCCTGCCGCCTTCGTCGCGCCGTCCACCTTCACGTACGACCCGGCCGACCCGACGCCGTCGATCGGCGGCGCGAAGCTGGAGGCCCGCGGCGCCGGGGCGGTGGACAACCGGCCGGTTGAGCAGCGTTCCGACGTGCTGACCTTCACCTCGGACGTCCTGGACCGCGACGTCGAGGTGATCGGCGAGGTGGCCGCCGAGGTGTGGCTGCGGGCCGATCGGCCGTCCTGCGACCTGTTCGTGCGGCTGTGCGACGTTGACCGCAAGGGCCGCTCGATCAACATCTGCGACGACCTGGTCAAGGTCCGGCCGGACGGGATCAGCGAGGTGACGGTGGAGCTGTCCCCCACCGCGCACGTGTTCCAGCGCGGGCACCGGATCCGCGTGCAGGTCTCGGCCGGCGCGTTCCCGCGCTTCGCCCGCAACCTCGGCAACGACGAGCCGGTGGCGACCGCCGCGACGCCGTACGTGACCAACCTGGAGATCTTCCACGACGCCGCGCACCCGTCTGCCATTCTGTTGCCGGTCAAGTGAACCGGGGGGTGCAGTGTCAGGGCCGACGACCGATCTGCCGGCGGCTGCGGTCGACGCGATCGCGCGGGTGGTTGCCGCTGAGCTGAGCCGGGTTGCCGCCGTCGTTCCGCCGACGCCGGCGGCCGAACTGGGGCGGCTCGCCCTGCCGACCACCGCCCGCGACCGGCGCGACGGGGTGTCAGCCCTGACCGCCGAACGGCTGCTCGGCGCCTTGGAGCTGCCCGTGGCGGCGCTGGATCTACCCGTGCCGTCGCTGGTCGCGGCTCTGCCGACGCGGCCGGCTGACGCTCGCCGGGTGAGCATCGCCTTCAGCTCCACGGACAGTGAGCTGAGCATCGAACTGTCCAAACTGGACGCTTTCGCGCCCGGTGCCGTCGGTATGGTCACGTACGTCGTCGCCCAACTCCTCGGTCATCCCGCGGTCGCTCCCCTGCTCGTCGGCGACGGTGCGGACGAGGCCGCCATCGCCGCCGCACACGGCTCTCGCCACCTCGCGCTGGCCGTCCTCGCCGCGGTCATCGTCCTGCGCCCGTTATGGCCCCACGTAACGGCTCCGGCCATCATCGGCGCGGCCATCAACGTCGTGACGCCGATCCTGCGGGCCGCCCCGATGCCGACCGCCTACGCCGACGCGGCGCTGGCCAAGCGCCGCGCCGAGTACCGGCTGCCGCGGCACGGCAGCGGCCAGGCCGTGGTCACCGACCACGTCCTCACCCTCGCCGAGCAGCCGGTCGAGTCCACTGTGGACTTCTCGACCAACGGTCTGGTGGCGGCGATTCCCGGCGGACTGGCCGTCCGCGCCGGCCTGGAGTCGGGGTCGGTCTCGTTCACCATGCGTGTCGTGGAGACACCGCCGGAGCCGGAGCTCTCGCTGTGGCAGGAGATCGTCGAGATCAGCTGGCACGCGCCGGCCGGCGGCGCGGTCGTGTCCGGCGACTCCGGTCAGCGCAACCTCGCTCCCCCTTGGCCGGGCGACTACCGGGCCTTGGTCAGCGCGCGCGGCCGCGACGAGGACCGGGAGTACTACGAGTTCGTCGTCTGGCCCTCACCCGCCGCCGAACCAGTGGTACACAAGCATTCCGACCGACTGGGCCACCTGCTCCGCGGCGAGCCCGAACCACAACCGGCCCCCGATGCTGTCTACCACTGGGTCGAGTCGAGCGTGCTGCGGGAAGCCGCCACCGTCACCTTCGTCCCCGGCCGGTCCAGCGCCGAGGTGCTGCGCGCGTTCGGTGCGGACCCGGCAACGCCGTTGCCGCTGCTGGAGTTCCAGGACCGGGACTACCAGAACATCGATCCGTGGGTGTGTGTGCTCGACGGGCCGGACGGTGTGATCGCCGTCGAGTTCAACGGGTGGCAGGGCAGCAACGAGCCGGTGCTGCGCGGCCTTTCCGCCCCGACCGGCCGGGCCGCCAGCATGTTCTGGAACGTCAACGGCACGCGCCGACTGGGCGTGGCTCGCGACGGCGTCGTGCTGGCGTCGTTCGATCTTCGGCCCGAGGCCACCGACTCTCCCGAGGTGCTGGCACTGTTGGCGGACGTCGACCTCGACGACCCGTATCACGACAGTGCCAAGGGCCTGCTCGCCGCCACCAGATTCACCGGGATCTCGCTGACGCCCGAGGACCTGCGGCACATCGAGACCGCCGATGTCGGGTACGCGATCCTGCCGCTGCTGCCCGAGCTGCGTACCGAGCAGCTGCTGGCCGACGGCACCCGCCGGTGGCCCGGGCACGGTCCTCTCGGCGCTGACACCGACCTGTTGGCCGCCCTGCCGGCGGCCCGGCTCCGCGAACTGGCCTGGTGGGCCGCCGCCTTCGCCGTCGACCACTCCGAAATCTCCGACCATCCCGAGGTCATCGCCTCGCTGGCCGGCCGCGCGCTGACCCCCGAGGCCGAGCTGCTGGCCCGGCGCTCCGGCCTCTACGGGGGACGCCACCACTGGCTGTGGATGGCCCTGCACAACGCCACCAATCCCGACCCGCTCGGCGCGGCCATCGGCACCCTGGACGCGGCCCGCTACGCCGTCGCCGGCCACGCCACCGAACTGCTCGCCCAGGCCCGCGCCACCCTCAGCCCCTGATGCCACATGCGCTTCCTATGTGGCATCAGGCGCCACATAGGAAGCGCATGTGGCATCTCTGAATGGGCAGTGCTACGCGACGTGCAGGCCTTCGGTGTGCGCGCCGTCCAGGTTCGCCGACGAAAGGTTGGCGGCGACCACATGGGCGTCACGGAGATTGGCCCCGGACAGGTTGGCCCCGGACAGATCGGCGCCGTCCAGGATCGCCCGGGTCAGGTTGGCGCCGCTCAGGTTCGCGCCGACGAGATTGGCCTGCACCAAGGAGATGTCGGTCATGTCCCCGTTGCGCAGGCACGTGCCGTGCAGGTCGAGGGCGGTGCCCCGGTCCGAGCCCACCATGCGCCGGGCGAGCACGCCCAGCACCGCCTGCACGTCCCGGCCGACCGGGTGGCAGTCCTTGGCGCCGGTCACGGTTCGGAGGAACGCGGCCAGCTCGGCGACCACCACGGGCTGGTCGTCGGGCGACTGCTTGATCACCTGCTCCAGCTCGGCGACGCCGTGCGCACGCCCCTCGACGTCGTCGGCCTGGAGCTCGATCCGCGCCGCCGCGTGCCGGGCGTCGACGGCGGCGTGGTCGACGGGGTCCCAGTAGCCGGCGACGAGCCCGACGGCGGCCACGGCCACGCCGACCACGATCACGACCGGCCACCGGAACACCTTCACAGCGTCAGCTGCCCGCGTTCCAGACGACGCTGCCGGGCCAGCTCCGGGTCGAGCACCGGCACCGCGGCCAGCAGCGACTTGGTGTACGGGTGCGTGGGATTGTCGTACAGCGCGTCGGTTTCCCCGAGCTCCACCACGACCCCCTTGCTCATCACCGCGACCCGGTCGCTGACCTGCCGCACCACCGCCAGGTCGTGCGCCACGAAGACCAGCGTCAGGTCGAACTCGGTCCGCAGCGAGGCTAGCAGCCGGATGATCTGGGACTGGGTCGACACGTCCAGCGCCGACACCGGCTCGTCGCACACCAGCAGCTTGGGCCGCAGCCCGATGGCCCGCGCGATGCCGATGCGCTGCCGCTGCCCGCCGGAGAACTCGTGCGGATAGCGGTCGATCCGGTCCGGGTCGAGGCCGACCAGCTCCAGCAGCTCACGGACGCGGTCACGGGACGCGTCCTCGCCCTGCACGCGCAGCGGGTCGGCGATGCTCTCGCCGATCGTGCGACGCGGGTTGAGCGAGGACACCGGGTCCTGAAAGACCATCTGGAGGTCCCGCCGGACCTCCCGGATCTCCCTGTCCGAGGCGATGTCCCGGCCGTCGAACAGGATCTGGCCGGTGGTCGGCCGGAGCAGACGGACGATCATGCGGGCCAGCGTGGTCTTGCCGCTGCCGCTCTCCCCCACCACGCCCAGCGACTCGCCGCGCAGCACGTCCAGGGTCACGCCGTCGACCGCGTGCACCTTCGAGCGGTTCAGGAACGACCCGACATTGAACACCTGGTGCACGTCCTTGATCTGCACCAACGGCTCACCGCCGACCACCTTCGACTCCCGCGGCTGTTCCAGCCGGGGGATCGCCGCGACCAGCTCGCGGGTGTACGTCGCGGTCGGCGCACCGAGTACCTCGCCGGCGGGACCGTGCTCGACGGCCTTGCCGTGCTGCATGACCAGCACGTCGTCGACGTTGCCAGCGGCCACCGCGAGGTCGTGGGTGACCAGGATCAGCGCCATGCCGGTCTCGGTCCGCAGGTCGTGGATCAGGTCCAGGATCTGCGCCTGCACGGTCACGTCCAGCGCCGTGGTCGGCTCGTCGGCCACCAGCACCTCGGGCGACAGCGCCAACGCCATGGCGATCAGGGCACGCTGCCGCATACCGCCGGAGAACTCGTGCGGGAAGGCGTTGACCCGCTTGGCCGCCTCAGGAATACCGACGCGGTCCAGCACCTCGACCGCCTTGGCCCGGGCGGCCCGCTTGTCCGCCTTGTTGTGCGCCCGGTACACCTCGACGATCTGGTCGCCGACGCTGAAGAACGGGTCCAGCGCGGACAACGGGTCCTGAAACACCATGGCGATCCGGTCGCCGCGCAGCCGCCGCACCTGCTCGTCCGACGCCGTCAGCACATCCGTGCCGAGGACGTCGATCTCACCGGCCAGCTCGGCGTTGCCGCCACGGTGCAGACCCAGCAGTGCCAAGGCAGTCGCACTCTTGCCCGAGCCCGACTCCCCCACGATGCCCAGCGCCCGGCCGGCCGCCAGCTCGAAGCTCAACCCGTCGACCGCACGGACGGTGTCGCCCTCGGTGTGGAAGTCGATGACCAGATCCCGCACCGACACAACGGCTTCGCTCACTGCGGCACCTCGCTGGCGCTCGGTGTCCGCGTTCGCGGACGCTCTGCGTTGAATGGTTCGCTCGCAAGCTCGCTCACTGCACGCTCACCCTCTTGTCGACCGCCGCGTAGAGCAGGTCGGCGATCGTGTTGCACAGCACGATGACGAACCCGATCAGCAGCACCAGCCCGACCACCACCGGCAGGTCGACGTTGCGCACCGCCTGCACGGTCATCTGGCCGATGCCGGGCAGGCCGAACACCGACTCGGTGAGCACCGACGAGGTCAGGATGCCGGCGATGTCCAAGGCCGCCAACGTGATCAGCGGACTGAGCGCCGCACGCAGCGCGTGCCGGCCGATCACCCGCCGCTCCGGCAGGCCGTAGGCCCGGGCGGTGCGGATGTGGTCCTCGGCCAACGTCTCCAGCATGCCGGCGCGCGACATCCGCACGTACACCGGCATCGTGGTCACCGCCAGCACGATCCACGGCAGGATCAGGTTCTGGGCCCACAGCAGCGGATCCTCGTCGAACGGGACCCAGGTCGGGAACGGCATCCACTGCAGCCAGACACAGACGATCATCAGCGCCATCAGGCCGGTGATGAAGATCGGCACCGCCATGCCGCCGAGCACGAGCGCGTTCACCGCGTGGTCGAGCCACCGGCCGCGGCGCAGCGCCGACAGCACGCCGATGCCGATCCCCAACGACAGCCACAGAATCGCGGCGCCGATCACCAGCGAGCCGGACACCGGCAGCCGCTCCCCGATCATCTGCAACACGGGTTCGGTGTACTGGAAGGAATAGCCGAGGCACGGCGCCGCACAGTGCACAATGGACGGACCCATGCTGTAGTCCCGGCCGGCCACCAGCCCGACCAGGAAGTGCCAGTACTGCAGGTACAGCGGCTCGTCGAGGCCGAGGCTGTGCGAGATCAGCGCCAGCCGGTCCGGGGTGCAGGCCTTGATCCCGCACACCAGCTGCGCCGGGTTGGCCGGCATCAGGAAGAACAGCACGTACACCACTGCCGACATGATCAGCAGCACCGCTGCCGCGCCGGAGATCCGGCGCACCGCGTAGCCGAGCACCTCAGCCCGCCTTCCTGGTCAGCCGGGTGGTGCGCGGATCGAGCGCCACCCGGATCCCCTCGCCGGCCAGCGTGAACGACAGCACGGTCAGGAACACCATCAACGCGGGGATCAGCACGTACGTCACGTCGCTGCGGAACCACGTGGTCGCGGTGGACAGCATCTGGCCCCACGACGAGGTCGGCGGCCGCACGCCGACGCCGAGGAAGGACAGCGCCGCCTCGGTGATCACGTTGGTCGGCAACAACAACGCCGCGTAGGTGATCACCGGCGCGGCCAGCCCGGGCAGGATCTCCCGGCGGGCGATGCGCAGCCCGCCAGCCCCGGACAGCCGCGCCGCCGCGACGAAGTCCCTGGTACGCAAGGACAACGTCTGGGCCCTGCTGATACGGGCGGTGCCGCCCCAGCCGAGCACGCCGATCACCAGCGCCAGCAGCAGCGGCCGCGGGAAGCTGTCCGGCACGATCGTCAGCAGCGCCAACGAGAAGATGATGACCGGGAAGGCCAGCGCGATGTCGGCCAGTCGGGTCAGCACGGTGTCGACCAGCTTGCTGCCCAGACCGGCGGCCAGACCCACCACGACGCCGAGGAAAACCTGCACCACGGTCGCGGACACCGCCACCAGCAACGAGATCTGCGCGCCCTGGGCGACCCGGGCGAACAGGTCGCGGCCGGTCTGCGGCTCGACACCGAGCCAGTGCTGGCCGCTGATCCCGCCCAGCGGCCCGATCGGCACGCCGCCGCGGGCCGAGTCGACCAGGTCGTTGTGGAACGAGGCGATGTCCTGGCCCTCGATCGCGGTCAGCACCGGGGCCAGCACCGCCAGCAGCACCAGCAGGCCCGCCACGACCGCGCCGAACACGGCGGCGCGGTCGGTGCGGAACCTGCCTGCGAACACCCGGAAACCGGGTCGCGCGTCGGCCGGGGACGTCACTTCACGGACACCTGGGACAGGTCGTAGACACCGGTCCAGTCGCTGACGAAGGCGTTGCGCACGTTCTTGC
The DNA here is from genome assembly GCA_035492655.1 of Kutzneria sp. Taxonomy (GTDB): domain Bacteria; phylum Actinomycetota; class Actinomycetes; order Mycobacteriales; family Pseudonocardiaceae; genus Kutzneria. The sequence goes on from DATJJB010000058.1 coordinate 7,457, forward strand.
CGTACAGCCGCAGCTGGGTGGTGTGGAACAGCGGCACCAGCGGCGCCTGCTTCATGATCTCGCTGTCCACCTGGCCCCAGCGCTTGGCCGCCTGGTCCGGGTCGGTGATCTTGTTGATCTCGTCGATGTCCGAGTTCACCTTGGGGTCGTTGAAGTGCGCGGTGTTGAAGTTGCCGCCGCCGGCCAGGTACTGCCGGCCGTCGAAGATCGGCACGATGAACGGGCCGCCGGACGGCCAGTCCGCGCCCCAGCCCTGCACCGCCGCCTGCGGCTGGGTGGCCGGGTTGCCGACCGTGGTGGTGTAGGTGCTGGTGTCGATGCTCTGCAGCTTCACCGTGATGCCGGCCTTCTGGTAGGCGTCCTGCACCGCGGTGGCCACCTTCGGGCCGTCCTGGTTGAAGTCCTCGCTGCGGTGGGCCAGCGTGATGGTGAGGCCGTTGGGGAAGCCCGCCTCGGCCAGCAGCTGCTTGGCCTTGGCCGGGTCGCCGTTGTTGCCGGCCGGGAAGAAGTCGAACGCCTGGTAGCCCATGTTCTTGTTGTTCGGCAGGAAGGTCGTGGCCGGGTAGGCCAGCGAGCTGCCGCCGGCCGCGTTGACCACCGAGGTGCGGTCGATGGCGTAGTTGAGCGCCTGGCGCACCTTGGGGTTGTCGAACGGCGCCTTGGTGTTGTCGAAGGCGATGTAGTACGTGTACGGGAAGCCGCCCTTGGCCACCCGCTTGGCCAGGTCCGGGTTGCTGTCCAGCTGGGCCAGCTCGGACGGGCCGAGGTCGGTGTCGGTGGTGACCGCGTCGCCGTCCTTGCCGGAGCCGGTGGTCAGCCGCTGGTTGATCACCGCCGGGTCCAGGCCGTAGGTCGCCTCGATGCGGTCCGGGCAGGCCAGCCGGTTCGGGTCGATCGCACGGGACCAGTTGGTGTTGCGCACCAACACCATGCTCTTGCCCTTGTCGTACGACTCGATCTGGTACGGGCCGCTGGAGACCGGGTGCTTCTCGTAGTCCGCACCCTTGTCCTTGGCCTTGGGCACCGGCGCGAACTGCGTCGCCGTTGCCAGGTAAGGGAAGTCGCCGTGCGGCGAGTTGAGGTGGAAGACGATGGTCCTGGCGTCCGGGGTCTCGATCGCCGCGATGCCGTTCGGGTCCTTGTACGGGCCCTGGTAGTTCTGCGCGCCGACCAGCCAGTCGTGCAGGTACGGCGCGCCGCCGGGCAGTTCGGCGGCGAAGCCGCGCTCGACGCCGTACTTCACGTCGGCGGCGGTGATCGGCGTGCCGTCCTCGAACTTCAGGCCGTCCCGCAGGTGGTAGGTCCACACCGTGGCGTCGGCGTTGGGCTCGCCGGTGTTGGTGGCCAGGTCGGGGGCGACCTTCGCGCCGTCCGCGCCGGCCTTGCGGGTTCTCGTGGTCAGCGTCCGGAACAGAAGGGACGGGATGTTGCCGCCGCCGGAGGTGTAGAGCCGCGCCGGGTCGAGGTGCGAGCCGGCGTCGTCCTGGTTGAGGACCTCCAGCGTGCCGCCCTGACAGCTGTTCGGGTCGAACGCCGTGGTGGCGCTCTGGCTGCCGCCGCCACAGGCGGTCGCGGTGCCGGCGAGTAGCACACCGGCTACCAACAGGGACGGTCGTCGCCAGGTCATGGGTGTTCCCCCACCTCAGATTCGAACAGTGCACGGATGGTCGCAGACGATATCCGGCGCTCGCATCCGACGATCGGCCGTCCACCTCTTGAGATCCGAGCTTCTTGCAACTAGGTTGCAGTAAGGACCGAACCCGGGGAGGGGTCATGACCAGCACCGATGTCGTGGAACCGGCCGTCGCGGCCGAGTGGCTGCGCCGCTGGGACGCGCAGCAGGAGCACTACATCGCCGATCGTGAGCTGCGGTTCACAGTGATCGGCGACGTCCTCGCGGACACGCTCGGCCAGCATCCGTCGCCCACCGTGCTCGATCTGGGCTGTGGCCCGGGATCGCTGGCCAGCCGGCTGGTCGAGCGGCTGCCCGCCGCCCACTTCGTGGGAATCGACACCGATCCGCTGTTGTTGGCGTTCGCCCGCGCCACCGCCCCGGCCGGCGTGCGGTTCGCCGAGGCACGGCTGGGCGTGCCGGGCTGGATCGAGGCGGCCGAGGTCACCGGGCCGATCCAGGCCGCGGTGTCCACGACCGCGCTGCACTGGCTGTCCCGCGAGGCGCTCGGCCAGCTCTACCGGGACCTGGCCGCGTTGCTGGAGCCCGGCGGGGTTTTCGTCGACGGTGACCATTTCGCCGAGGAGCAGCCCCGGCTGCGCGAGTTGCAACGGCTGGTGCGGCACCAGCGCGAGGCCCGTCAGGGCGTGACCGAGAACGAGAACTGGGCGCAGTGGTGGGCCGCCGTCGAGGCGGAGGAAACGTTTGCCGATCTGCTCGTCCAGCGGCGGGAGCGGGCCGTGCCGGCGCACGACCACGGCATCGGGCCGACACTGGAGACCCACCTGGAACTGCTCCAGGAAGCCGGGTTCCGCGAGGTCGGCACCGTATGGCAGTCCGGTGACGATCGGGTGCTGGTCGCCGTCCGGTAGTTGAAAACGTTCTCGCTCGTCGCCTAGGTTGCCGCTCATGAGTGAGCTGATCAACCTGGCGGCGAGCGGGACCGGCCTGGTCGTCGAGACCGGCCCGGGGCTGCCCCGCGTGGTGCACTGGGGCGCCGACCTCGGGCCGGTCGACGACGACTTCGTGCTCGCCGGCACCCCCGGTGTGCCGCCGAGTTCCGTCGACACCCCGATCCGGCTCACCCTGCTGCCGACCTCCCGTGACGGCTGGCTCGGCCGTCCCGGCACGTCCGGGCATCGCGCCGGGTCGTTCCAGCACGTGCGTCCGTCCCTTGTGGCCCCGGTCGCCGTGGACGGCAATTCGCTCTCCTACACCGCCGCCGATCCCGTTGCCGGCGTTGAGTTCCACAGCGAGCTGCATCTCGACCCCTCCGGTGTGCTGCGGGTTCGGCACGAGGTCGTGAACACCGGCGAGGACACCTGGACCGTGGACGCCCTGCGGCTGCTGCTGCCTGTGCCCGCCTCGGCTACCGAGCTGCTGGACCTGACCGGCCGGTGGTGCCGGGAGCGGTCGCCGCAGCGCAGTCCTTTCCTGCACGGGCTTCGATCCCGGGAGAGCCGTCGTGGCCGGACCGGCCACGACGCCACCGGGTTGCTTGTCGCCGGCACTCCCGGTTTCGGCTTCCGGGACGGCGAGGTGTGGGGCGTGCATCTGGCGTGGAGCGGCGACCACGAGCACTTCGCCGAGCGGCTGCCCGAGGGCCTCAGCGTGCTCGGCGCCGGGGAGATCCTCGCTCCGGGCGAGATCCTGCTGTCCCCCGGCTCGTCGTATTCGACGCCTTGGGCGTTTTTCGTCTGGTCCGACCAGGGTTTGGACGGCCTGAGCGCCCGTCTGCACACCTGGATGCGTGCCCGCCCGGCCCACCCTTCTTCGCCGCGACCGGTCGTGTTGAACACGTGGGAAGCCGTCTACTTCAACCATGATCTGGGCCGGCTCAAGGCGTTGGCCGACCGCGCCGCCGAGATCGGCGTCGAGCGTTTCGTGCTCGACGACGGCTGGTTCCGTGGCCGCCGCGACGACTCCGCCGGCCTCGGCGACTGGTTCGTCGACTCCACGGTGTGGCCCGCCGGTTTGTCTCCGCTCGTCGATTACGTGCGCGACAAGGGCATGCAGTTCGGCCTGTGGTTCGAGCCGGAGATGGTCAACCCCGACTCCGACCTCGCCCGCGCCCACCCCGACTGGCTGCTCGCCGACGCCCTGCCGTGGCGTCGGCAGCAGGTCTTGAACGTCGCGCTGCCCGCCGTCTACTCGTACCTGTTGGAGCGCTTGGATTCCCTCGTCTCCGAGTACCGCATCGACTACATCAAGTGGGACCACAACCGGGATCTGATGGAGTCCTTGGTCCACGCCCAGACCCTCGCCGTCTACCGCCTGCTGGACGAGCTCCGCTCCCGTCACCCCGGTTTGGAGATCGAGTCCTGCTCCTCCGGCGGCGCCCGCGTCGACCTCGGCATCCTCGCTCACACCGATCGGGTGTGGGCCTCCGACACCAACGATGCCGTTGAGCGCCAACGCATCCAGCACTGGATGGGCTTGCTCGTGCCCCCCGAGCTCATCGGCAGCCACGTCGGTCCCCCCGAGGCCCACACCACCGGCCGCTTCGCCGAACTCCCCTTCCGCTGCGCCACCGCGTTGTTCAACCACGCCGGCCTCGAATGGGACCTCACCGGCTTGTCACCGGACGAGTTGGCCGCCTTGCAGTCGTGGATCGCCGTCTACAAGCGCCTCCGCTGCCTGCTCCACACCGGCACCGTCGTCCGCGCCGACCACCCCGACCCCGGCACCCTGCTCCACGGCGTAGTCAGCTCCAGCTCCGGCCCAGCCGACCGAGGCACCGCCGCCGTCTTCTGCCACGCCCGCCTCGAAACGTCCCCCGACGCCCTACCCGCCCGGCTGCGCTTCCCCGGCCTCTCCCCCGAGCAGCGCTACACCGTGCGCGCCGTGCCCGAGCTGCTCCCCGCCGCCGGCCGCTTCGTCCAGCAGACCCCGTGGATCGCCACCGGCGTCACCCTCACCGGCACCCAACTGGCCCGCGTCGGCCTCCAGCCGCCCCTACTCGGCCCCGGCCAGGCCATGGTCTTCGAACTCACCCGGATCTGAGCAGCCCTCGAACTCAATTCTACTCGGCGAACCTGGCAGCACCGCCGATTCGAAGATCGACTCGAAGCGACGGTGCTGACGTGTCAGGGCCTGGTGCTTGGATTGATTCGGGGGCTGCTCGGCCCCGCCCCTGCTTCGCCCGGTTGGCGGATTTTCGAGGGCCGCCACCCGACGCGCCCCACCACCGAGCCGGATGCGGCCCTCGAAAATCCGGCAAGGGCGAGGCAGGGGTCACGAGGGGCCGAGCCCCGCGCGGA
>DATJJB010000059.1:0-8090 GCA_035492655.1 Kutzneria sp.
CGGCGTGCTCACCGAGCACTACGCCGGCGCGTTCCCGGCCTGGCTGGCCCCGGTGCAGGTGGTCGGCATCCCGATCGCCGACGAGCACGTGGAGCACCTGCTCCAGGTGACCAAGGCGCTGCGGGCCAAGGGCGTGCGGGTCGAGGTGGACGCCTCCGACGACCGGATGCAGAAGAAGATCCGCAACCACACCATGCAGAAGGTGCCGTTCATGCTGGTTGCCGGCCAGAAGGACGTGGAGGCCGGTGCGGTGTCGTTCCGCTTCCGCGACGGCAGCCAGGTCAACGGCGTGCCGGTGGAGCAGGCTGTGGACGCGGTGGTGAACTGGGTCGAGCGCCGCGAGAACGCCTCGCCCAGCGCCGAGACGTTCACGGTGGCCACCGCGTGACGGTGCCGCAGGAGGGCGTGGGGGTCCCGGACGCGTTGCAGCGGCTGTGGACCCCGCACCGGATGGCCTACATCCGGGGCGAGAACAAGCCCGAGGGCGACGAGCCGGCGGGCTGCCCGTTCTGCGCCATCGTCAGCCTGCCCGACGAGCAGGCGCTGATCCTGGCCCGCGGGCAGCTGGTGTACGCGGTGCTGAACCTGTACCCGTACAACGCTGGGCACCTGATGGTCGTGCCGTACCGGCACGTCGCCGACTACACCGACCTCAACGCGGCCGAGACCGTGGAGCTGGGGGAGTACACCCAGACCGCGATGCGGGTGGTCCGCACGGTGTCGGCCCCGCACGGCTTCAACATCGGCATGAACCAGGGCGCGATCGCCGGCGCCGGCATCGCCGCCCACCTGCACCAGCACGTGGTGCCGCGGTGGGGCGGCGACGCCAACTTCATGCCGGTCATCGGCCAGACCCGGACCATCCCCCAGCTGCTGGGGGAGACCTGGGACCTGCTGTCCAAGGCCTGGCCCAGGTAGCGCACGCGAGAGCCCCGCTCTCGGGACACCACGGACTCCGTGGCTTCCCGAGAACGGGGCTCGTCGGCGTTCGAAGGTCAGGCCTGCAGGCCGGCCTCGACGTCCAGCTCGATCTTGATCTTGTCGCTGACCACCGCGGCCGGGATGCCGCCGCCGACGCCGAAGTCCGAGCGCTTGATCTCGGTGCTGGCCGACACGCCGAGGACCTTGCCGTGCGGGCCGTCGCCGAAGCCGCCCAGCTCGCCGGTCAGGGTGACGGCCTTGGTCACGCCGTGCAGCGTCAGGTCGCCGTCGATCTCGATGTCCTCGCCGTCGATGCGCACCGCGGTCGACGTGAAGCTCAGGTGCTCGTGCTCCTCGACGTGCAGGAAGTCGGCCGAGCGCACGTGGCCGTCGCGCTGCTCGTTCTTGGTGTCCACGCTGTCGGCCACGATCTGGGCGGTCACGGTGGACTTCGTCGGGTCCTCACCGGTAACGATCGTGCCGCTGATGGTGTTGAAACGACCGCGAACCTTGGACACACCGAGGTGACGGACGATGAAGGCGACGTCCGAGTGCACCGGGTCGATGGTCCAGGTGCCGGCGACGTATCCGGGGATCTGGGTTGCGGCAGTCATCTTTCGGTCCTCCATGAGCCTTGGTTGAACTCTCAACTGAACCCTAGCACTGAGATTGAGCGTTCAACAACAGGTATGATGTGACTCATGAGCGAGCCGCGGTGGTTGTCCGATTCCGAGCAGCAGGTGTGGCGGGCGTACACCGCCGCGACCAAGCTGGTCAACGAGCGTCTGGACCGCCAGCTGCAGCGTGACTCCGGCATGCCGACCACGTACTACGAGATCCTCGTCGCACTCTCCGAGTCCCCCGATCGTCAGCTGCGGATGAGCGAGTTGGCCGAGTTCACCAAATCCTCCCGCAGCCGGCTGTCGCACGCGATCGCCCGCCTGGAGGAGAACGGCTGGGTGCTGCGGCAGTCCTGCGCCACCGACAAGCGCGGCGCGTTCGCGGTGCTCACCGACGACGGTCTGGCCGCGGTCACCGCCGCCGCGCCCGGGCACGTCGGCGAGGTGCGCAGCGTCCTGTTCGACGGGCTGGACGAGGAGCAGGTGCGGCAGCTCGGCCTGATCTGCGAGGCGATCACGACCCAGGCCAGCAAGGGCTGCCCCAGCAACCCGTGTGACGAATGAGACGCGGGGTGTCGCTGGCACACCGGTCACCCCCGCTGGTTAGGCTGGTCCTCCCAGGTCCTGACGTGCAGGTAGGTGCCGCCGCCGCCCCATGCTGAACATCTTCGCTCGCGCCTCGGTCTCCCGCGTCACCGATCCGGTCGGGACGTGGCTGCTGCGACGCGGTGTCACGCCCAACGCCGTCACCGTCATCGGCACCGCGGGCACCGTGCTCGGCGCACTCTGGTTCCTGCCGCGCGGCGAGCTGTTCGCCGGCACCCTCGTGATCACCTTCTTCGTGTTGTTCGACCTGCTCGACGGGGCCGTCGCGCGGGCAAGCGGCGCCGGCACCCGGTTCGGCGCGGTGCTGGACGCCAGCTGCGACCGCATTGCCGACGGGGCCCTGCTCGGCGCCATCGCGTGGTGGTGTCTGGCCGTCGCCAACGACCGCCCGGCCGGTGCCGCCGCGCTGATCGCGCTGGTCGGGGCGCAGGTCATCTCGTACGTCAAGGCGCGGGCCGAGGCCACCGGCCTGACCGCCGACGGCGGCCTGGTCGAACGGGCCGAGCGCATGATCCTGGCCCTGGTCGGCACCGGGCTCACCGGCCTCGGCGTGCCGTACGCGCTGGACATCGCGCTGTGGGTGCTGGCCTTGCTGGCCGTCATCACCGTCGGGCAGCGCATGGTCGCCGTGCACCGGTCGGCCAAGGAGCAGACCGGGTGAAGGGTCTGCTGGTCACCGCCGCCTACCGGGCCGGCTGGGCGTTCGCGCGGGTCATGCCCGAGCAGGTCGCCGCCGGCGTCTTCCAGTGGGGCGCCGACCTCGCCACCCGGCGCAACGGGCCCGGGGTCGCGCAGTTACGCCGGAACCTGGCCCGAGTGGTGCCGCGGGCCGGGGCGGCCGAGCTGGACGAGCTCGTCGCGCGGGGCATGCGGTCGTACGCCCGCTACTGGTGCGAGACGTTCCGGCTGCGGCGCGGCGACGTCGCCGCCGTGCACCAGGCGGTCGAGCGCACCGCCACCGGCCAGGAGAACCTGCACGCCGCGTGCGCCGAGGGCAACGGCGTGATCCTGGCGTTGCCGCACTGCGGCAGCTGGGACCTGGCCGGCGTGTGGCTGCTGGGCCACACCGATCAGGTCAGTGTCGTGGTGCAGCGGCTGCGGCCCGAGTCCCTGTACCGGAGCTTCACGCGGGCCCGTGAACGGCTCGGGTTCGACGTCGTGCCGTCCTCCGGCGGCTCCTCGCGGCCCACCGAGCACCTGGCCCAGCGGCTGCGGGCCGGCGGGGTCGTGTGCCTGTTCGCCGACCGGGACCTCACCGCCAACGGCGTGCCCGTGTCGTTCTTCAACGGCACCACTCGCATGCCGGCCGGGCCGGCCTACCTGGCCGCCACCACCGGCGCGGCGCTGCTGCCCGTCGGCACCTGGTTCACCGAGACCGGCTGGGGGATGCGGGTGCATCCGCCGGTCAAGGTCAACGGCGTCGACGGCATCCCGGCCGCCACCCAGGCGCTGGCCGACGTGTTCGCCGCCGACATCGCCGCCCATCCCGAGGACTGGCACATGCTCCAGCGGCTGTGGCTGACCGAGGACCTCTTCGAGTGAGGATCGGCCTGGTCTGCCCGTACTCGCTGGCCGTGCCGGGCGGGGTCCAGGCCCACGTCACCGGGCTCGCCGCCGCGCTACGGGGGCTCGGTCACGACGTCTCCGTGCTGGCCCCGTCCGGGCGGGCCGTCGCGGTGCCCTTCAACGGTTCCGTCGCCCGGCTGGCCTTCGGTCCGCGGGCTTACCTTCGCGTTCGGCGTTGGCTTCGCGAGGGCGACTTCGACCTGCTGCACCTGCACGAGCCCATCGCCCCCAGCCTGTCCTTCCTGGCTCTGACCCTGGCTCGCGGTCCCGTCGTCGCCACCTTCCACACCTCTTTCGACCGTTCGTGGATCCTGTTGGCCGCCCAGGGTGTCCTTCGTCCTCAGCTGGAGAAGGTCACCGCCCGGATCGCCGTGTCCGAGCCCGCTCGGCGGGTGCAGGTCGAGCACCTCGGCGGCGATGCCGTCGAGATCCCCAACGGCGTGGACGTCTCGTTCTTCTCCAACGCTTCGCCTTTGCCCGGCTATCCCCGATTCGGCGGCACCATCGGCTTCGTCGGCCGTTTCGACGAGCCGCGCAAGGGCATGTCCGTGCTCGTCGAGGCCGTACGTCTGCTCGACCGTCCCGACTTGCGTCTGCTCGTCGCCGGCCGTGGCAACGCTGCCGCTTTGCGGGCCGCCTGTCCGCAGGCGGAGGTCCTCGGCGAGGTTTCCGACGCCGCCAAGGCTTCCCTGCTCCGTTCCGTGGACGTCTTGTGCGCCCCCAACACCGGCGGCGAGAGCTTCGGCATCGTCCTCGCCGAAGCCCTCGCCGCCGGCACCCCCGTCGTCGCCTCCGACCTCGACGCCTTCCGCCGCGTCCTCGGCCCCGCCGCTTCCTTCTCCCCGCCCGGCGACCCCGCCGCATTGGCCTCCGCCCTGGCCGCCCTGCTCGACGATCCCGTACGCCGCAAGGAAATCGCTGTCGCCGGAGCCGCGCGGGCCCTAGCCTTCGACTGGTCCGTCGTCGCCGACTCCGTCCTCCGCGTCTACGAGGCCGCCACGTCCGCTTCGCCCCTGCCGTCCCGAACGTAGGTGTCCCCCCAAATCTCTCTTCCGCCCGGCCACACTTCTCGTCCGGACTGCTCCTTCGGCCGTCCGGAGTAGGGTCGGGCGGTGATCTTCGAGGGGGTGGCGGCAGGCCTGGCGGTGCTGCTGGTCTGCGTGGCCCGGACGATGCGGCTCACGAGTCGGCTGGACCGGCTGCACATTCGGACCGACGCGGCCTGGGCGGCGTTGGATGCGGCACTGGCGCGGCGGGCGTTGCTGGCGCGGCTCGCGAGTCCGAAGTTGCAGGTGGCGACCGAGCAGGCCGAGAGGGCGGAGAAGGTCGAGCGGGAGGCGGCGGAGAACGAGGTGAGCCGGCTGCTGGGGGAGCTGGACCGGGAGGCGTTGCCGGCGGAGATCGCCACCGAACTCGCCGACGCGGAGCATCGGCTGGTGCTGGCACGGAGGGTGCACAACGACGCGGTGCGGGACACGCTGTCGTTGCGGCGTAAGCGATCGGTGCGGTGGCTGCGGCTGGCGGGGAAGGCGCCGCTGCCGAGTTACTTCGAGATCGCGGAGCCGATGGCGCCGGAGAGCGGCGAGCAGGCGATGGTGCCCCGGGCGTCGGCCCGGATTCTGCTGGTGGACGACAGTAAGAGAGTGCTGCTGTTCCGCGGGGGGAATCCGCCGCCGAACAACAAGGAGCAATGGTGGTTCACGCCGGGTGGGGGCGTCGAAAAAGGGGAAGTGCTGCGGGAAGCGGCGGTGCGGGAGCTGGCGGAGGAGACGGGAATCCGTTGCGCCGAAGGGGATCTGACCGGGCCGGTGTGGCTGCGGCGGGTCACCTTCTGCTTCGACGGGCGGTGGTTCCTCGGCGAGGAGTGGTTCTTCCTGTTGCGCGCCAACGCCGACACCATCGACACGTCGGGATTCACCCAGCTGGAGAACGACACCGTGACCGGCCACCGCTGGTGGACGACCGAGGAACTGGCCGACTCGGCCGAGTTGATCTACCCGCCGCAGCTCGGCCCGCTGCTGGACGATCTGCTGACCGCGGAATGGGACGGGACGGTGCGGCCCGTGCGGTGAGGCGCGGGCCGCACCGGAGTCACGCCTTGGCCGCGAGGTTGTCGGGCAACGGGTCGTACCGAGCGAAGTGCCGGGTGAACGTGGCCGTGCCGGACGCCAGGGAGCGCAGTTCGACGGCGTAGCGAACCAGCTCGGTCGCGGGCACCTCGGCCCGGATGAGCGTCCTGCCGGGCGTGATGTCGGCCTCGGTGCCCAACACGCGCGCCCGCCGGCCGGACAGGTCGCCGAGCACGGCCCCGAGATAGTCGTCGGGCAGTCGGATGGTGACCTCGTCCATCGGCTCCAGCAGCGAGATCCGGCTGTTGGCGGCGGCCTCCTTCAACGCCATCGCGCCGGCGGTCTGGAACGCGGCGTCGGAGGAGTCGACGCTGTGGGCCTTGCCGTCCACCAGGGTCACGCGAACGTCGACGCACGGGCGGTCGCCGTGCAGACCCCGCGCGAGCTGTGCCCGCACACCCTTCTCCACGCTGGGAATGAACTGGTGCGGCACCGACCCGCCAACGACCCGGTCCACGAACTCGAAGCCGGAGCCACGCGGCAGCGGCTCCACCTCCAGATCGCACACGGCGTACTGGCCGTGCCCGCCGGACTGCTTGACGTGCCGGCCGTGTCCCTTGGCGGCCTTGGCAAAGGTCTCCCGCAGCGGCACCCGGACGTCCTCGGTGTCGACTTCGGCCCCGCCGGCCCGCAGTCGCGCCAGCACGACGTCGGCATGGGCCTCGCCCATGCACCACAGCACCATCTGATGCGTCTCGACGTTGCGTTCCAGCCGCAGCGTCGGATCCCCGGCGACCAGCCGGGCGAGGTTGCGGGCCAAGGTGTCCTCGTCGCTCCGTTTGCGAGCGACGATCGCGACCGGCAGCAGCGGCTCGGGCATCAGCCACGGCGACATCAGCAGCGGCTGGTCGGGGCTGGACACGGTGTCACCGGTCTCGGCCGAGCCCAGCTTGGTCAGCGCGCAGAGGTCACCGGCCACGCAGAACGGCACCTCCCGCAGCTGCGACCCCAGCGGCGAGTAGATGTGCGCGACGCGCTCGTCCTCGTCGTGGTCCTCGTGCCCGCGGTCGCTCATGCCGTGCCCCGACACGTGCACGGACCGCTCCGGCCGCAGCGTCCCGGAAAACACCCGGACGAGCGACACCCGACCGACGTACGAGTCGACGGCGGTGCGCACGACCTCGGCCGCGAGCGGACCGTCCGGGTCGGTGCTGATGTCCAGCACGACGCCGCCGATCGGGTCGGTCACCGACGGCAGCGGGTGCTCCAGCGGGGACGGGAAGGCGCGCACGATGCCGTCCAGGATCTCGGCCAGCCCGAGGCCGGTGGTGGCGCACGCCGGCACGACCGGGTGGAACGAGCCCCGGCTGACCGCGGTCTCCAGGTCGGCGATGAGCACCTCCTGGTCGATCTCCTCGCCGCCGAGGTAGCGCTCCATCAGGGTCTCGTCCTCGCTCTCGGCGATGACGCCCTCGATCAGCGCGTTGCGGTGGTCGGCCATGAAGTCGGCCAGCGCGGCGTCCGGCTCCTGCACCTGGGGCGGATAGCCGTCGGCGTAGTCGAAGACCCGTTGCGTGATCAGGCCGACGAGCTTGGTGTCGGCCGAGCCGGGGACCGGCAGGTAGAGCGGGAGCACGCCGGCGCCGAACGCGGCCTGGCAGGCGGCGAGTTCGGCGTCGAAGTCGGCGCGGTGGTGGTCGAGCCGGGCGATCACGACGCCGCGCGGCATGCCGACGGCCGCGCATTCCTCCCACAGCGCCATGGTCATGGCGTCAACGCCCTCGGTCGCGCCGACCACGAAGATCGCCGCGTCGGCCGCCCGCAGGCCGGCCCGCAGCTCGCCGACGAAGTCGACGTAACCGGGCGTGTCGATGAGGTTGATCTTGACGTCCTGGTGGACCAACGGGGCCACGGCCAGCCCGACCGAGCGCTGCTGGCGCTGGGCCGCGGGGTCGTGGTCGCACACGGTCGTGCCTTCGGTGACGGACCCGGCCCTGGTCAGCACGCCGGAGGCGGCTAGCAGCGCCTCGGTGAGCGTGGTCTTGCCGGCCCCCGACGGGCCGACCAGCACGACGTTGCGGACCTTGGCCGGGTCGCTTACAGCGACCGCGCCGCCGGCATGGGTGTTGTCGGTGTTCTTGGACCCCATGGGGTCACCTCCCGTACGAACGGAATACACCTCAGTGTGGTCGATCTCACACCTGATCCGCTGGTCGGACAAGCCCGCCGACGAAGTGGCCTTCGGGGATTCCGTCAAATTGGCCTCCAACACCAGGCCACGTCCGACCTAGCATGGATGGCGTACCCA
>DATJJB010000060.1:0-6187 GCA_035492655.1 Kutzneria sp.
TGCGCAGCAACGTGATGACCGGGAAGGCCAGTACCACGACCATCAGGAACAGCAGCAGGCTCATGGTGGTGGCCTGGGCGAACAGGCCCTGGCCGAAGGTGCGGAAGACGAAGATGTTGAGCAGCTCCGTGCTGCCGCCGGGCCCGCCGCCGGTGGTGGCCTGGACGATGTCGAAGCCGTTCATCGAGCCGAGCAGCGCGGTGGCGACGTTGAACGTGATGGCCGGGGCGAGCAGCGGGAAGCGGATGGCGCGGAAGGTCTTCCACCAGCCGGCGCCGTCGATGCGGACGGCTTCCAGCACGTCCGCCGAGATGGTCTTGAGGCCGGCGAGGTAGATCAGCATGGACAGCCCCATCCACTTCCAGGCGTGCACGAGGGCGACCACCACGATGGTCCAGCTGGTGCTGCCCAGCCAGGCGATGTCCACGTGCCGCCCGGTGACGAAGCCCAGGATCGTGTTGAGGGCGCCGTCCGGCTTGAGGAAGGCCTGGAAGATGTAGCCGACGGCGAGGGCGGACATGATGACCGGCACGAAGAACGCCACCCGGGCGGCGCGGTTGATCCTGGTGTCCTCCTCGAGGACCAGCGCCAGGATCAGCCCGAACAGGTTCTGGAACAGGGCCACCAGCACGGCGTAGACCAGCGTGATCCGCAGGTCGGCCAGCAGGCTGCCGTTCTGCAGCAACGAGGTGACGTTGTCCAGGCCGGCGAAGTCGATCCGGGTCTTGAAGCTCGACCAGTCGGTGAACGCGTACACGAAGTTGAACAGCGTCGGCAGGAAGAAGAACACGACGAGCACCGCGAGGGCCGGGAACAGGAACCACGCCGGGTGGTCCTGGCGGCGTCGAGGCTCGGGCCGGGCTGCTGGCGACGCGACGGTGCGCGGCCGCGGCGTGGAGAGCTGCGCGGTCATGAGCTAGAAGCCCTTCGCGCCCTGGGCCTTGGCCAGGCTGGCGAACTGCTGCTGCGTCGTCTGGGTCACCTGCTGCGGCGTCTTGGTGCCCTGGATCATGTCGCCGAGGTTCAGGTACAGGTCGGGGTTGGCGATCGCCAGCGCCTGCATCGAACCGACCGAGGTCGACACGGCGGCCGCGGACGCCTTGAGCGCGTCCGGGACGCTCGACGGGGTGTCCACGCCCTGTTCGATGGAGACCGTCTTCTGGGCCTTGACGAAGTCGGCGTAGCCGTCGCCCATCCAGTAGGCGAGGAACTGGCGGGCCGCGGCCTCGCGCTTGGCGTCACCGGTCTTGAACGCCACGAGCGCGTTGCTCTGGTCCGGGATGAACGTGCCCACGTTGCCGGTGGGCGAGATCGGGAAGAAGCCGATCTTCTGGTTGAGCGTCGCGGTGTCCGACATCGCCTGGAGCTCACCGAAGAAGGAGTTCACCTGGACGGCCATCGCGGCGTCGCCGGCGAGCAGGGCCTTGCCCTGGTCCTCGAAGGTCGCGGTCTTGAGGTTGGTGTTGAACAGCCCTTCGGCGATCAGGCCCTGGTAGGTGTCGACCGCCTTCTGGATGGTCGGATCGGTGAACTTCTCCTGCGCGCTGTTGACCCGGTCCCACAGGCCGCTCTTGGCCGCGTCGGCCAGCTGGACCTGGACCCACCACTGGGTGGCCCACGGCGCGCCGCCGCCGCCGAAGTCGTAGAACGGCGTGACGCCCTTGGTCTTGAGCTGGCGGGCGTCGGTCAGGAACTCGTCCCAGTTCTTCGGCGTGCCGGCGATGCCGGCCTTGGCGAAGACCTCCTTGTTGTAGTAGACGCCCTCGACCGCGGGAGTGCTGATGAGTGCGGCGTACCGGGTGCTGTTGAGCTTTCCGGTGATGTCGCCGAGGTTGGCCGAGTACTTGGCCGCCCACGGGGCGCCGTCCAGCGGCTGGAGGTTCTGCGTCGCGTTCAGCGAGGTCAGCTCGGAGGCCGTCGGCTGCCAGAAGGCGAGGTCCGGCTTGTCGCCGGTGGCAACCTTGGTCTGCACGCCCTGCTCGTACGGGTCCGGGATGGTGACCACGTCGACCTTGGCGCCGGTGCTCTTCTGGAAGCCGTCGATGACCGACTGCGGGGTCTTGTTGGAGTTCTGGGCGGCCCAGACGGTGAGCGTGACCCCGTCGAGCTTCGTCGACTGGGACGGCCAGTCCACTGGGCCGGAGGCCGCGCCCGGTGCGGCGGGGTTGCTGCATCCGGTGAGGAGCGCGGCGCTCACGGCGGCGACGGCGATGGCGCCTTTCCATGCGTGCTTCATGACCGTTGTTCCTTCGGCGGAGGTCGGATAGGGCAGGTGGTGGCTCACGCCGGCAGAGCCGACGGCGTGAGGATGAGCGTCCGGGCGGTCGCGGGATGCACCGTCGACCGGACGGTCAGGGCGCCGGTCACGGCGTCCCACCGGGTCTCCCACGCGGGAAGCGACCGGGGGAAGACGGTGCCGACGGTGACGTCTTTTCCTTGCAGGGCCGGGAAATACAGCTGTGTCTGATCAGGTCCGTCGCCGCGGTCCCACACCGACACGACGACGTGCTCGGGCGTGTGCAGGGCCGCGGCGATCCAGCGGTCGTCCCAGTCGGGAAGGCCGAGGGGCCACGAGGGGGTGGACTCGATGAGGCCGGGACGCAGGCTGCGCGCCGCGTCGACGGCTTCCCGCACCAGGGCGAGCTGGGCGGGGTCCATCCGGTTGAGGTATCCGGAGAGGTAGAAGCGCCCGGCCAGCCCGGTCACGAGCGTGAAGGCGCTCTCCTCGGGGCTCATCTCCGGCTGGGGGTAGGCCCAGCTGGCCGCCATCTCGGGGAGCATCCACAGTGGAGCCGCCGCGGCGATCGGCGGGTAGCGCACGGGATCCTGCTGGTCCGAAGTGGACTGGAGCTGCATCCGGGACAGCAGGGCGGCGTCCGCGCGCATGCCGCCCGACGAGCAGTTCTCCAGGACCAGAGTCGGGTGCCGGTTGAGGATCCCGTCGAGCCACGCCAGCTGGGCTCGGTTGTGGCCGAGCAGTCCCGCGCCGACGCTGGGCGCGTCGCGGTCGGTGCCCGGACCGGCGTTGATGTTGTAGTCGAACTTGAAGTAACCGATGCCGAACTCGGCCACCAGGCGATCGATGACGCCGTCGAGATGGGCGCGGGCGGCCGGGTGCCGCAGGTCGAGGTGGTAGCGGCCCTGCTCTTCGACCCGGAAACCGCCTCGTTGCAGGAAAGCGTCCGCGGGCAGGCACTCGGCGACGGGGCTGTTGACGCCGACCACCTCGGGCTCGAGCCAGAGTCCGGGCACCATGCCGTGCTCGCGGATGGCCGCGACCACTTCCTTGAGACCATTGGGAAAGCGGATGGTCGACGGCTCCCACTCCCCCACGCTGTCCCACCAGTCCGGGGAATTCGAGTACCAGCCCGCGTCGATGCAGAACGTCTCCACGCCGGCGGCGGACGCCGCCTCGACCAGGGGAAGCAGCTTCTCGGTCGAGGGATCGCCGTTGAGCGTGTTCATGTAGTCGTTGAAGACGATGCTCGGCCGCGTGTTGTCGACGTGGGGACGGCGGTGGCGACGGCGGGCCCCGGTCAGGGCAGCGGCGGCCGCCGTGAGGTCCCGGCCCACCGCGACGACGGCCGGCACCGTGGTGAAGGACTCGCCCGGGGCAAGCCGTTGGGACCATTGGTGATCCCAGTCGGTCGGGCCGGCGAGGGCGAAGTAGCAGTCGCCCCGGTGCTCGCCGACCTCCCACCGCCAGGGACCGTTGTGGACCACTTCCCACAGCCAGGCCACGTGCTGGGCCGCTGATCGCACGCCGGCCACCGGCAGGTGCCCGCCGGTGGACCACGTGCCGTTGGCGGTCCGCACCACGCCCTGGCGGGGAGTGTGGCCCGTGAGGTCTTCACGCAGCGTCGGCAGGAGTGTTCCTTGGCGCAGCGCGCTTTCGGTCCAGCGGCCCTCGCCGAGCCAGTCGCTGAAGCCCTCCACGAGGACCCACCCGGCGGCCGGGTCGTCGACCCCGGGGCCGCCGAAGGGCGACGCCCAGCTCGTCACCGAGGTCAGCAGGACGTCGTGCCCGGCGGCGTTCACCACGGAGGTGCTGGTGCGGAAGGCGCCGTCCCGGCCGGTGATCAGCAGCTGCGCGAGGATTCCGTCGGGGGTGGCCAGCTCGAACCGGATCGCGTTGTCGGCTACTTCGTGCGAGACGTAGCGCAATTCGGCCCCGACCGAAGTCTGGACCAGCCGGCTGTTGGCGAGCGTGTGGCCCCGGCCGGCGACCAGGATCTCGACCAGGGGCAGCCTGGCGGCGGTCCGGACCGAGCAGCTGTCGGTCTCGATGCTCAGCAGGTGCAGCGGGGAATCCGCGGCGTGGCCGAAGCTCATGCGCAGACCCGGCACCGCCCAGTCGACGCGCTCCACGCGAGCGGCCGTCGCGGCCGTCCGGGCGGTGGGCACCGGGGAGCCGGTATCTGTGATAGCGCTTTCAAGCACGGTCGAAATCCTTCTCGGGCGGAATGTGGTGCAGCGGGAAGTCTGAGGTCCGACGGCTTGCATGTGATCGGGGCCACTCTTGAAACCGCTATCATTCTTAGCGGCGGAACGGCCGCGTGACAAGGGGGAAACATCACGAGTCGATACCCGTCGGATCCGCGACGGCATCGGCCGAACGGCCCACTACCCTTGACGCCCACCACGAAAGGTCCGACTATTTCCTCAGTTTCACCCTGTGTTAGCGCTAACAGTTGCCGTTCCCCGCCCCTGGAGATCCGATGACGCATCCCCTGGACCACTCCCTGTCCCGCCGGCGGTTCGCCACGCTGGCCGCTGCCGGCGTCGCGGCGACAGCCGTGCCGGCGGCGCTGGCCGGGCCGGCCGCGGCGGCCGGTCGATGCGAGCAGTACCAGCCAACCTGGCCGTCGGTGAACGGGCACTCGCCCGCCCCGGAATGGTTCCAGGACGCCAAGTTCGGCATCTACTGGCACTGGGGCGCGTTCACCACGCCGGAGTTCGGCAGCGAGTGGTACGGCCGGAACGTGTACAGCCCCGGCAGCAGCGAGAACAACCACCACAAGGCCACCTACGGCGACCCGAAGGTGTGGGGGTACGACCGGTTCATCAACGGCGGCGTCGACCTGGCCGGCAACCCCGTGCAGTTCGCGCCGAAGTTGGTGTCACAGGGCGGGCAGTTCGATCCGGAGGAATGGGCCAGGGTGGTCAAGGCGTCCGGCGCGAGGTTCGCCGGCCCGGTCGCCGAGCACCACGACGGGTTCTCCATGTGGGACAGCAAGGTCAACGAATGGAACTCCGTCGACCGGGGACCACGGCTCAACCTGCTGAACCTGTTCGCCGAGGCCATCCGGGGCCAGGGCCTCAAACTGCTGGTGGCCATGCACCACGCGTTCAACTACAACGGCTTCTACGACTTCGCCCCGCCGCAGACCGACCCGAGCCTGCGCAAGCTGTACGGCCAGCTGCCGCGCGCCGACGAGGACGCGCTGTGGCTGGCCAAGCTCAAGGAGGTCGTGGACCGCGCCCGGCCGGACATCCTGTGGCAGGACTTCTCCCTGGACTCCCCCGGCTACTGCCTCAACAGCGGCCCCTGCGCGGTCGGCGAGCAGCAACGCCTGGAGTTCCTTGCCTACTACTACAACCAGGCCGAGCAGTGGAACCGCGAGGTCGTCGCCACCTACAAGCACTTCGACCACGGTTTCACCACCGCAGGCGAGGTCGCGGACTACGAGCGCGGCGGCCCGGCCGACATCGTGACCCCGTACTGGCTGACCGACGACGCGATCAGCAGCAGCAGTTGGAGCTACACCCAGGGCATCGGCTACTACTCCAGCACCCAGATGATCCACTCGTTGATCGACCGGGTCAGCAAGGGCGGCAACATGCTGCTCAACATCTCCCCGACGCTGGCGGGCACGATCCCGGCCGAGCAGCGGGCCGTGCTCGCCGACTTCGGCGCCTACCTCGGCCGGGTCGGCGAGTCGATCTACAGCACCCGCGTGTGGGACGTGTACGGCGAGGGACCGACCAAGATGGGCGGCGGCTCGTTCGTGGCGCCGAAGGTCGGCACTGCCACCGACTTCCGGTTCACTCGCGACAAGGCCGCACGCGTGCTCTACGCCACGGTGCTGGCCTGGCCCGGCGCGACGGCCGACATCACCACGTTGTCCAGCAAGAGAATCGACCTGAGCACCCTCAAGCGCGTCGAGCTGCTCGGCACGCAGGGCAC
>DATJJB010000061.1:0-3275 GCA_035492655.1 Kutzneria sp.
TCGGAGTGTCCACATCGGACGACCGGTTCCCGGCGATGCTGGACCACGTGCGGGCGACCATGGGCCAGTCCAAGATCGTCGTGTTCCGGGCGCTGCTGCCGGAAACCGAGGCGCAGCAGGCCAATGCCGCCTTCGAGACCGTCTACAGCCGGCTGGTCGAGGCCGGGCACTGCGAGCCGATCCCGGGAGCCGAGCAGGCGATCAAGGACCTGCGGGCGGCCGGCGTGAAAGTCGCGCTGACCACCGGCTTCGCCCGTCCCACCCAGGACGCCATCATCGCCGCCCTTGGCTGGTCCGACCTGGCCGACATCGCCCTCACGCCGGCCGAAGCCGGCCGGGGGCGGCCGTTCCCGGACATGGTGCTCACGGCCGTGCTGCGCTTGGGCATCGACGATGTCCGGGCCGTTGCCGTGGTCGGTGACACCCCGTCCGACGTGGTCAGCGGCCTGCGGGCCGGGGCCTCCATCGCTGCCGGCGTGCTCACCGGGGCCTCGACCCGGGCGGAATTCGAGGCGGTGCAAGCAACTCACGTGCTGGAGTCGGTGCGGGACCTGCCGGCCCTGCTCAGCTGAGGGCCAGTTCCACGGTCTGCCGCCAGTTCATGGCCCGGCCCTCGGCGAACAGGGCGTCGCAGGCCTGCGCGCCGAGGGAGTCCCGGGCCGTGGCCAGGGCATCGGTGAACAGCCGGGCCACGGACCGGGCGATCATGCCCGGGCTGAACTGGTCGGCGTACGTCGAGGCGGCGCCGCCCAGCCGGGCCGCCCGGATCGGGTCGTCCCGGTGCGCGGCGGCGACCGCCAGGTAGATCAGCGCGAGCACCATGATCAAGGGCGCGCCGACCGGCTCCAGGATCGCCACCGCCTCCCGGGCCGCGTGCTCGGCCGGCGCCCACTCGGCCCGGTGGATCAGCACGGCGGCCCGCCAGGCCAGGATCACGCCCAGATCCCATGGCGCACCGGCCGACCGGCGCTCGGCCTCCAGCGCGATCAGCTCGCGTTCGGCCTGCTCGGGTCGGCCCAGCTTGAGTTCCATGCCGGCCCGAATGGCCCGCACGCCGCCGTGGGTGCTCGGCCAGTCCAGGTGGCGCAGCACGGTTTCCGCCTCGGTGAGCATGGCGTGGGACAGCGCGTAGTCCCGGGTCCAGTTCCCGATGTGGGCCCGACGGCACAGCGCCGTGGCCAGCGTCTCGAGATCGCCGGTGTCCCTGGCCATGGCGATGGCCTTGTCGGCCAGCCGGCCCACCTCGGCCAAGTCCCGGCCGCTCACCGTGTACGCGTAGTGCGCGAGCACGCCGGCCTGGTCGCTGTCGGCCAGGATCTCCTGGGCCCACCGCTGGTACTCCCGGAAGCTGCCGGCGATCAGCCACAGCGGGTGGAAGTCGAGAATGGCCGCGCAGCGGGCGAATCGGCCCCGATCGAGCAGCCAGCGCATGGCCGCCCGCAGGTTGTCCCGCTCGTCGGTCAACCGCCGGAACCACGTGCGCTGGTCCGGGCCGTCCACGCCGTACCGCGCCTGCCGCAGGAAGCGTTCGACGTAGGCGGCGTGGCGTTCCCGCAGCCGGTCCAGGTCGCCGGTGGCCAGGGCGAAGCTACGGACCGTCTCCAGCAGGGCGAAGCGGTCGTCGCCGTCGCGGACGATCAGGCTGGCGTCGAGCAGCGCGCCGAGCAACCTCAGGGTCGTGGTCAGGTCCAGGTCGGCGACCTCGGCCGCCGCCGGGGCGGTCCAGCCGCCGGCGAACACCGCGACGGCACGGAGCATCGCCTGCTCGTCGGCCGTCAGCAGGTCGTGGCTCCAGGCGATCGTCGCCGACAGCGCCTGATGCCGGGCCGGCAGATCCCGAGCGCCGTCGGCGAGCAGGTCGTGTGAGTGGGAAAGCTGTTCCTGCAACGCTTTCGGTGACAACAGGCGGGTTCTGGCCGCTGCCAGCTCGATGGCCAGCGGCAGGCGGTCCAGCCGCGCGCAGATCGCGTCGACGGTGTCGCGGTCGAGGTCTGCTCCGGCCCCCGCCTGCTGGGCGCGTTCGGTGAACAGCTCGATCGCCGCAGCGCCGTCCAGCGACCGCACCGGCCGCAGGTGCTCGCCGCCCAGCCGTAGCGGCGAGCGGCTGGTGGCCAGCACGGTCAGCCGGGGCGCGGTGTCCAGCAGCCAGCCGATGTCCGGCACGGCGTCCAGCAGGTGTTCGAGATTGTCCAGCAGCAGCAACGGATTCCGGTCACTCAGGTACCGCTGCACGGTGGTGCGCAGCGAATCCCCGGCCAGGTCCTTGATGGCCAGGCTGGTGGCGATGGTCGGCAGCACCAGGTTCGGGTCGCGGACCGGGGCCAGCGGCACCACCGTGACCCCGTCGGCGAAGCTCGTCGCCAACTCCCGCGCCGCCGCCAGCGCCAGCCGCGTCTTGCCCACCCCGCCCGGGCCGGTCAGCGTCACCAGGCGGGTTTTCCCGACCCGCTCCACCACGTCTGCCACGTCTCGATCGCGCCCGATCAACCGGGTCCGATGCGCCGGCAGCGCCTCTGCCGGCTCGCGCCGCGGCAGCGGATCCAGCGCCGGATCGTTGCGCAGCACCGCCACTTCCAGCCGTTGCAGCTCCGCGCCCGGGTCGATCCCCAGCTCGTCGGCCAGCCGCGCCCGAGTCCTCCTCGCCAGCTCCAGCGCTTTCGTCGACTGGCCCGCCCGGTGCAGCGCCAGCATCAGCTGGCCCACCAGCCTCTCCCGGGTCGGGTGGTCCTCCACCAGCGTCGTCAGCTCACCCAGCACTTCGTTGTGCTGCCCCAGCCGCAGCCGCGCATCCACCCGATCTTCCATCGCGACCAGCCGCGTCTCCTCCAGCCCGCCGCACAGCCTTTCTCGCGTTTCCGGTCTCGCGTCCGCCAATGCCGGTCCGTGCCACAGCTTCAGCGCCCGATCCAGCAACCCCAGCTTCGCCACGTCATTCGGCGCCAGCCGGGCCCGTGCCACCCCATCCAGAAACCGGTTCGCGTCGATCCTCAGCGGATCCGCCCGCAGCACGTATCCCGCGCTCTCGGTGGCAATCGTCATGTCCCCCGCGTCGGCGAGGATCGCCCGCAGGTTCGACACCGCCACCTTCACCGCGTGCGGCGCACTCCTCGGCGGCCCTTCCGGCCACACCAGCTCCACCAGCCGCTCCACCGCCACCGGCCGGTTCACTTCCCACGCCAGCAGCCCCAGCACCAGCCGCTGCTGCCGCGGCCCCAGCGCCACCACGTCGCCCCCGACGTGTGCGCTCACCGCCCCCAGCAGCCGTAGCTCCATCG